>NZ_CAJPGQ010000044.1:0-70661 GCF_905339595.1 Burkholderia sp. BCC1977 | reverse complement strand
AATCGGGTGAAGCGGAGAATCGGGTGAAGCGGGGGCACCGGAAAATGGAGGCAGCCGTGAAGCGATCGTCGGCCCGTCCCGACGCGACGCGCCCCGACGCGACGGCGTCGCGCGTCGGGACGGGCGGCGCTCAGATTGCCGGAATCGGATCCGTGCCGAAACGGTTCGGGCCGCTGGTGCCGCGCGAGCACATCCACACGAGCAGCAGGATCCCGCCGACGATCGGAATGAACGCGATCAGCAGGAACCAGCCGGAGCGGCCCGTATCGTGCAGGCGGCGGACGGTGACCGAGAGGCTCGGCAGCACCAGCGCGAGCGACACGACCAGCGCAACGATCGCCAGCAGCAGCGAAATCGCACCGGTTTCGCGGCCGACGGCGGCGAGCACCTGGCAGGCGACCGACACGACGCCGGTGAGCAGCGCGAAGTACCAGTATTCGGCGCGACGCGCGCGGCCTTCGAATTTCGCATACTGGTTGAATACGGAACGAATGGCTTCGGTGAAATTCATCTTGTTGCCCTCATGTTATATATCGGCGACCCCGGAAACAACGCGGGAATTATAAGTTTGAATTTCTGCGCATTGCATCTCTTTTCGCGTGCCGACCGGCTCGTACGCCGGCTCTCGCAAAGCTGGAGCGGCTTCAGCGGCGGCATGCCGTATCGTCGACGTGCCTGTCACGTCATTTTTATAATCGTGATTTCCTGACATAAATGTCAGCCTGATAATCCACGACTTGATTACACCAGCATGAAAACGCACCGCGATCGATAATCGAAACGATCGTTCGTTGCTCATTAACCGGCCGGCCGGGAATATCGTCGGACGCCGCGTGCATACCGTCGAAAACGGTGCGTCCCGGCCGGCGTTCGCTAGCCTGCCGCCGCCTGCCGCAGCGCGTCGAGATCGAGCTTCTTCATCGTCATCAGCTGCGCCATCACGCGTTCGGCGCGTGCGGGGTCGCCCGCCATCAGTTCGGGCATCTGCACGGGCACCACCTGCCACGACACGCCGAAGCGGTCGCGCAGCCAGCCGCACTGCTGCGCACGCTCGTCGCCGCCTTCGGCCAGGGCCGCCCAGTAGCGGTCGATCTCCTGCTGGTCACGGCAGTTGACGACGAACGACACGGCCGGCGTGAGCGGGAACGCCGGGCCGCCGTTCAGCGCGAGAAACGCCTGCCCGTCCAGTTCGAACGACACCGTCATCACCGCGCCCTCCGCCTGCCCGGACGCCTGCGCGCCGGACCTGCCGTAGCGGGCGACGTGCAGGATGCGCGCGTCGTCGAACACCGACACGTAGAAGCGGGCGGCCGCCTCGGCGTCGTGGTCGAACCACAGAAACGGCGTGATGCGTTGAATACGCTGGCTCATGGCGCTGTCTCCTCGATGTCGTGCCGGCATCGGTGCCGGTCTTATATCGTAGGCGCTGGCGCGGCGGTCCGATGGGTGACGCGCGCCGCCCGGCCGCGTGCGGAATAAAAAAGGGGGCGATCGCTCGCCCCCTTCCTGCTGCCGCCGTTCGTGCGCGGTCAGAACGCGACGTAAGGCTGCGCGCCGCCGCTCGCGGTCCGGTCCATCCCGAAGTAGATCGTCTTGCCGTAGAAGTGCGGCATGCCGATATCGAGCCAGCCGGCCGTGCCGAACGGGCCGGCGATGTCGTTGAACGCGAACGTCGACGCATTCGCGAACAGCGAATCGGCGTTCGCGACAGGCATCGACACGCCGCCCGACGTACCGTTCTGGCCGGTCAGCGTCGCCGTATAGGTGGTGGTGGACGACGGGCAGTAGAACTGCGTGTTGGTCGAGCAGGTCTTCTGCGCCGAATCGTTGAAGAAGTACGCGTTCGAGCCCGTATCGAAGAACGCGGTCACGTTGCCGCCGAGGAACGTCGCGCTCACGTCGCCGGTCGTCGTCGACGTCAGCACCGTCGACGCCCCGAGCGCGTTGTTGCTCTGCGTGCCGATCCCGAACGTCAGCAGGCCAGTCGCGCTGCCCTGCCCGCTGCTCGAGATGCTCGGCATCTGCACGATCACGCCGTTGTTGTCGGTCGCGAAGTGATGGACCGGGTTGGCCACCTGCTGCGCAACCGGCACCAGCGTCACAGCGCAGCTCGCATTGCCGTTCGGGCACGCGTAGTAGTTGTTGGACGTCGCCGACGTCGACGTCGCGCAGGACGTGCCGCAATCGACCGGCGCCGGCCCGATGCCGAGGATGCCGTTCGCGCCGAGGTCGCTTGCCGAGTTGGCCGACGTCCTGGCGCCGTTGTTCGAGCACGAGCTCGGGACGTTGGCCGTGCCGAGGTCGCCGATGATCTGCACCGGCAGCGAACCCGCCTGCTCGGTACCGATCGACAGGTCGACGGTACGCACCGAACCCCACGTGAAGCTCGACACGAACTTGCCGCACTCGGCGACCGGCGCACCGCCGCTCGTCGTCTGCGGCAGGCTGTTCAACACGCCCGACGACAGCGCACTGCTGACCAGCCGCAGCCCGTAGGACGCGGTGTCGACGAGCACGTTGTTGACCACCTGGCAGTTCGTCGTGCCCGGCACGCAGATCTTCAGGTTGACGGTCGGGATGTTGATCACGTGCGCGACGCCGGTGCCGACCGTGACCACGGCCGTGTTCGCGGTATTGCCGTCCGATACGTTGGAGCCGCCGCCATTGCCGCCGCTGCTACCGCCGCCGCCGTCGCCGCCGCCGCATGCGGTCACGAGCATGGTCGTGGCAGCCGCCAGGCTCAGCAGGCCGAGCCAGCGCTTGAAGGTATGAGGAATTTTCAAGATCGCTCTCCCGCTGTCACTGGATGTCGTTGCCGGTCAGCCCGGCAGGCAACGCCGCCGGCAGCCACGCCTGGCCCGAGAAGGCGCCCATGTGGCCGCCCGTGCGGATCACGAGGCCGCTCGTATCGACGGATACGGGCGCGCGCCAGCCGCGCGCCGCATGCGCGGCCTGGACGCCGGCGGTGTACTGCGGGAAATAGCTGCCGAGCAGCGACTCGAGATCCGGCATGGTCGGCCCGCGCCAGGCGAGGCCGAACACGCTGCCGGCCGCGCTCGTGTATTCGTGGATGACGGTGCCCGATGCGAGCGTGATCTCACGGACGGTATACGCGGCGGCGTTCGCCTGCGCACCGTCGGCGGAGCGCATCGCACGCTGCAGCGCGCGCACCGTGGCGGCGTGATCGTCCGCCGGCGGCGACATCGGCGCGCCGCCCAGTTCGGCCTGTGCGTGGACGGCCCACAGCACACCCATTGCGGCCGTCGCGTGCGCGGCGGCCCAGCCCAAGCGTTTCAGCTTCACGTTCCCCCCCAAAGGGACTGGCTTCGTTGCCGGTGCAGCCGTCAGACGCGGCGCCGCGGGTCAACGAATCAAAGTCTTAAGAATGACGCTTCGTTGCTGCTGACACATAGTATGCCTTCGGAGTGTGTCGGCGTGTCAAATCGTCGCGACATGACGTGCGGCGGGGCCCGCTCGCCGCGGGGGGGAAGAACCGGTGAAAGCCACACGCATCGGCGCCGCTGCGCGATCGGGAGCGGCGCCGATGCGGTGCAGCAAGGTCAGAAGCCGAGACTCGCGAGCAGGTCGTCGACCTGCGCCTGGTCCTGCACGACGTCGGACTTGCCTTCCGGCGCGATCTGCGGCCCGTTCAGCAGCGACTCGGGGCTGCCGGTCGCACTGATCTGCTCGGCCGCGAGCGCGGCCGCGGTCGCCGCGAACTGCTCGCGCCGCTCGGGCGCGATGTTCTCGACGAGCACGGTGAGCAGTTGCTGCTCGATCAGATAGACCATGTCCATGATCTTCTTGATCACCTGGCCGGTCAGGTCCTGGAAATCCTGCGCGAGCATGATCTCGAGCAGCTGCGCGCTGGTCGCGGACGTCGCTTCGGGCAGCGCGCGCAGGAACGTGCGCGTGTCGTCCATCAGCTCGCGCACTTCCGTGTGCTCGATCGGCGTCGCATACCACTGCGCCCAGCGCGCATCGAGCGCCTCGGCCTCGTTCTGGATGCGCTCCTGCACCGGCTTCGCGACCTCGATCGCGTTCAGCACGCGCTCGGCCGCCTGCTCGGTCATCGTCGCGACGTAGCGCAGCCGGTCGCGTGCATCGGGCACGGCTTCCGCCGCGCGCTCGACATGCTTGTCGAGCCCGAGCTCGCGCATCGAATCGCGCAGCGTGCGCGTGACGTGGCCGATGCGCGCGAGGATCCGGTCGCTCGCGTAATCGGCGCCTTCGGCGTGACCGTCGGCGCTGAACGCAGCGCCGGCGAGCGCCGCATGGATCGGCTCGTTCACGTCAGCTCCCGGCCTTGGCCATCTTGTCGATGATCTTGTTCAGCTTCTCGTCGAGCGTCGCGGCCGTGAACGGCTTCACGACGTAGCCGCTCGCGCCCGCCTGCGCGGCCGCGATGATGTTCTCCTTCTTCGACTCGGCCGTGACCATCAGCACCGGCAGATGCGTGAGCGTCGCGTCCGCGCGGATTTCCTTCAGCATCGCGAGGCCGTCGAGGTTCGGCATGTTCCAGTCCGAGATCACGAAGTCGAAGCCGCCGCCGCGCAGCCGCGCGAGGCCGGCCGCGCCGTCCTCCGCTTCGTCGACGTTCGTGTAGCCCAGTTCCTTGAGCAGGTTGCGGACGATCCGGCGCATCGTCGGGAAATCGTCCACCACCAGGATTTTCATGCTCTTGTCCATCGTCGTTCCTTTGCAGATTCGTTACCGTCGAGGCCCGCAGCTTCGCACGTGCCCCGTGACATTTCATTCAGACGCGCTGCACGCGGTCGCCCATCGTCGCCAGTCGCGCCATCACGCGCCGGCTCATCTCGGCAAGCGGCGCGATCTCGTCCGCGCCGCCGAGCGCGATCGCCTCGCGCGGCATCCCGAACACGATGCAGCTCGCCTCGTCCTGCGCGAACGTGTGGGCGCCCGCGCGCTTCATGTCCAGCAGGCCGGCCGCGCCGTCGCGGCCCATCCCCGTGAGGATCACGCCGATCGCGTTCTTGCCCGCGTGCTGCGCCGCCGAGCGGAACAGCACGTCGACCGACGGCCGGTGACGGTTCACCGGCGGCTCGTCGGACAGTTGCGCGATGTAGTTCGCGCCGCTGCGCGCGAGCAGCAGGTGCGCATGGCCCGGCGCGATGTACGCATGGCCCGGCAGCACGCGCTCGCCGTGCTCGGCTTCCTTCACCGCGATCCGGCACAGACCGTTCAGCCGCTGCGCGAAGGACTTCGTGAAGCCGGGCGGCATGTGCTGCGCGATCAGCACCGCCGGCGCATCCGGCGGCAGCGGCGTCAGCACCTCGCGGATCGCCTCGGTGCCGCCCGTCGACGCGCCGATGATGATCAGCTTCTCGGTACTGACGAGCGGGTTGTTGACCATCGGCGCGGCCGGCTGGCCGGTTGCGGTGCGCGCGGCGGCCTGCGGCTGCGGCGCCTGGCGCACGCGCGCGCGCGACGCCGCGCGGATCTTGTCCGCGAGCTTTTCCGCGTAGTCGAGCATCCCGTCGCGGATCCCGACGCGCGGCTTGGTCACGAAATCCACCGCGCCGAGCTCGAGCGCGCGCAGCGTGATCTCGGAGCCGCGCTCGGTCAGCGACGACACCATCACGACCGGCATCGGCCGCAGGCGCATCAGCTTCTCGAGGAAGTCGAGCCCGTCCATGCGCGGCATTTCGACGTCCAGCGTCAGGACGTCCGGGTTGTGCTGCTTGATGAGCTCGCGCGCGACGAGCGGATCGGGCGCGGTCGCGCACACCGTCATGTCGGGCTGGCTGTTGATGATCTCCGTCATCAGGCTGCGGATCAGCGCCGAATCGTCGACGCACAACACTTTGATCTTCTGCACTGCGGTCATGCCTCCTGCTTTCTCGAAAGGTTGGCCGCATACGGGCTGCCGGCGCCCGGGCTTGCGGCCTTCGCGTTCGCCGCCTGCGCGCCTGCGCCGCCGCGGGCGCCGAACAGCTCGATGCGCGGGCGTGCCGGCGGCGGCGCGGCCGGCCGCTTCGCCGCGAACAGCTCGACGTGCGCGCGCGTCCGGGCGGCGCGCACGCGGTCGGCCTCGCGCGCCAGCGCGGCTTCGCGCTCGGTCACGCCCGGCACCTGCAGCCGCAGCTTCTTCACCATCGCGCGGCCGGTGCGCGGCATGAACGCGACCTTGCGCGGATGCACGCCCTGCAGATCCTCCGCGGTGATGCGGATGCGTTCGAGCGCGAGATAGCGGCGGACGAAATCCGCGTTGCGGTCGCCGATGTTGATGGTCGTCATCCCCGCCAGCACGGCCGCGCCGCCGAACACCTTCGCCTCGATGCGCTCGCGGCGCCCGCCGGCCTTGATCAGTTCGTTGATCAGCACTTCCATCGCGTACGCGCCGTAGCGCATCGACTCCGATGCGGCCGCGCCGGCATCGGCGCCGTCGTCGGGCAGCATGAAGTGATTCATCCCGCCGATGCCCGCGAACGGGTCGTGCAGGCACGCGGCGACGCACGAGCCGAGCACGGTCATCAGCACCATGTCCTCGGACGTCGTGTAGAACTCGTTCGGCAGCAGCTTCACGCCGGGGCGTTCGAAGTGGTTGTCGAAATAGCGATTGGTGGCGATCGGCAGCGCGCTCATCCGCGTTCTCCGTAAGCGGGCGCGCGCGGCGGCACCGCCGCGGCCGGCGCCGCGCCGCGCGGACGCAGGCCCGGCGCGGCATCGCGCGTCAGTTCGTACACCGTCTGCCCGCGCAGCCGGAACGCCTGCGAGACGTAGGTGAAATTCTCCGAATGCCCGGCGAACAGCAGCCCGCCCGGCTTCACGAGCGGCTCGAAGCGCGACAGCACCTGCCCCTGCGTCGGCTTGTCGAAATAGATCATCACGTTGCGGCAGAAGATCGCGTCGAACGGCTTCGCGATCCCGTAGTCGGCATCGGTCAGGTTCAGCTGCTCGAAACGGATCATCGCGCGCAGCTCCGGGCGCACCTTCACGCGGCCGGCCTGCGCGCCGGTGCCCTTCAGGAAGAAGCGCTTGAGCCGCTCCGGGCTCAGGTGCTTGACCTGATCGTACGTATAGATGCCGGCCTCGGCCTTCGCGAGCACCTGCGTGTCGAGGTCGGTCGCGAGGATCGATGCGCCGCGCGCGGCCGAGTCGCCGAGCGCCTCGATCAGCGTGATCGCGATCGAGTAAGGCTCCTCGCCGGTCGACGCCGCCGAGCACCACACCGACACGGGCGCCGCGCGCCCCTTCACGAAATCGGCCAGGATCGGGAAGTGGTGCGACTCGCGGAAGAACGCGGTCAGGTTCGTCGTCAGCGCGTTGGTGAACGCTTCCCACTCGAGCGGATCGTCCTCCTGCTTGAGCAGGTCCAGGTAGTCGCGGAACGTGTCGAGGCCGCGTGCGCGCAGCCGGCGTGCCAGCCGGCTGTACGCCATGTCGCGCTTGTGCTCGGACAGCGAGATGCCCGCGCGTTGATGAATCAGCGCGCGGATGCGTGCGAAATCCGCGCCGGTGAACGCGAAGTCGCGCCCCGGCTCCCCCGCGCGGGGCGAGGTATCCGGTGCATCGGGTCGAAACGGTGCGCGCGCGGACGGCATGGCTTAGAAGGTCTCCCAGTCGTCGTCGGACGTGCCGGCGGCCAGCGCCGGCTTCTCGCCGTTCAGCGCCGGACGCACCAGCGCGGGCTTGTCTGCCGGCTTGTGCGCCGGTGCGGCGGACGCCTTCGCGAGACGCGGGCCGTAGCCGCCCGCGGCCGGCGCGTCCTTCGATGCGCGTGCGGCGGCATCCGTCGCGCGCTTCGCGTCGTGGCTCGCGGCCGGTGCCGCGGCATGCGGCGCGGGCGCGGCACGACGGGCTGGCTGCGCGGCCGGCTGCGGCGCCGGCAGTGCGGCCGGCGCGGCTTCGTAACGGCGCGCCGACGGCAACGCCGGCGCCGGTGCGTGCGCGGCCGGGCGTGCGGCGCCGCGCGCCGGCGCGAGCACGATGCCGCCCGCGACGCGCCACGCCGACACGACCGCCTTCATCTGGCGCGTCTGCTCCTCGAGCGATGCGGCCGCCGCCGCGGCCTGCTCGACGAGCGCCGCGTTCTGCTGCGTGACCGAATCCATCTGGCCGACCGCGCGATTGACCTGCTCGATGCCGGTCGACTGCTCGTCCGACGCGGCGCTGATCTCGCCCATGATGTCGGTCACGCGGCGCACGGCCTGCACGATCTCGTCCATCGTCGTGCCGGCCCGCGCGACGAGCGCCGACCCGCTGTCGACCTTCTCGGCCGAATCGCCGATCAGCTGCTTGATTTCCTTCGCGGCGCTCGCGCTGCGCTGCGCCAGCGAGCGCACTTCGCCCGCGACCACCGCGAAGCCGCGGCCCTGCTCGCCCGCACGCGCGGCTTCGACCGCCGCGTTCAGCGCGAGGATGTTGGTCTGGAACGCGATGCCTTCGATCGTGCCGATGATGTCGACGACCTTGCCCGAGCTCGCCGCGATGTCCTGCATCGTCGACACGACCTGGCCGACCACGTCGCCGCCCTGCGTCGCGATGTCGGACGCGTTCACCGCGAGCTGGCTCGCCTGCCGCGCGTTCTCCGCGTTCTGCCGCACGGTGCCGGTCAGCTGCTCCATGCTCGATGCGGTCTCCTGCAGCGACGCCGCCTGCTCCTCGGTGCGCTGCGACAGGTCGGTGTTGCCGGTCGAGATCTCGCGCGCGCCGACGTCGATCGACTCGGTGCCGCGATGCACGGCCTGCACCATCGTCGTCACGGCGTCCTGCATCTGCTTGATGCCGCCGAACAGGCGGCCGATCTCGTTGGTGCTGAACACGTTCACCGGTTGCGTGAGGTCGCCGCCGGCGATGCGCTCGAAGTGCGCGATCGCGTCCTCGAGCGGCTTCACGATCAGCCCGCGCAGCGCGAAGCGGATCGCGATCACGACGACGAACGCGATCGCGATGCCGGCCGCGATCAGGCCGACCATCAGCGAGATCTGCGACTGCGTCGCGGTCTGGCGCTCTTCCGCGCGCTTCTGCAGCGACGCGACCACGGCCGATGCCGCCTGGTCGTACGCGACGAACATCGGGCTGATCTTGGTATCGGCGACCGCGTGATACGCGGCCATGTCGCCCGCGCGCGCGGCCGCGAATTCCGGCTCGACGCCTTCCTTCACGATCGTCGCGTAGCGCGCGGCGAGCTCGTCGACCAGCGCCTGCTCGACGCCGAGCTTCGGCGTCGACTGGAACGCCTGCCAGTTCTGGTTCGACTTCGCGTACAGCTCCTGCGCGCGGTCGAGCACCTTGGCGGCATCGGCCGTGTTGCCGGCCTCGGTCAGCGAGCGGAAGCGGTCGAGCGACACGCGCGCGCGCAGCAGGTACGACGACGTGTCGTCGAGCGTATGGATCGCCGGCAAGTCGACGTGCGCGATCTCGTCGAGCGAGCGGCTCGCGTGATTGAGCGCGTAGAGGCCGAGCCCGCCGACCGCGGCGGCCAGGCACACGAGGATGAGTCCGACCGCCGTGAGCGTCGTGCGGATCGACCAGTTATGCAACATTGCGGATTCTCCCGAAGTTCCTGCGCGCGCGGCGCGCTTACGCGCCGAGCGTCTCGATCAGCGCCATTTCCCGGCTCGACATCAGCTTCTCGATGTCCATCAGGATCAGCATCCGGCCGTCGACCGTGCCGAGGCCCGTCAGGTACTCGGTCGTCAGCGTCGCGCCGAATTCCGGCGCCGGCATGATCTGGTCGGTCTGCAGCGTCAGCACGTCCGACACGCCGTCGACCACCATCCCGACCACGCGGTTCGACACGTTCAGGATGATCACGACCGTCTGGTGGTCGTACTCGACGCGGCCGAGATGGAACTTGATCCGCATGTCGACGATCGGCACGATGATCCCGCGCAGGTTGATCACGCCCTTGATGAAGTCCGGCGCGTTCGCGATGCGCGTGACGCTGTCGTAGCCGCGGATTTCCTGCACCTTCAGGATGTCGATCCCGTACTCCTCGTCGCCGAGCGTGAAGACGAGGAATTCCTGGCCCGCCGCATCGCCCTGCGCGGCGTCGCGGCGGCTGGTTGCCGCGTTCGCCGCGGCCGGATTGATCATTTGGACTTCAGCAGACACGTTTGCCCCCAATCGGTTGAATGGCGAGAGTCAGAAGATCGCGAGCTCGGCGCCGGCTCGGGCGCCGTGCGTCGCACGGGTTTCGCGGTTCAGCGCCGCGACGTCGACGATCAGCGCGACGCTGCCGTCGCCGAGGATGGTCGCCGCCGAGATGCCGTGCACCTTGCGGTAGTTGGTTTCGAGGTTCTTCACGACCACCTGCTGCTGGCCGACCAGTTCGTCGATCAGCATCGCGAAGCGGCGCCCCTCGGTTTCCATGATCGTGACGATTCCCTGGGTCGGATCGGTGCGCGCGTCCTCGACCGAGAACACCTCGTGCAGCGCCACGAGCGGCAGGTATTCGCCGCGCACGCGCACCACGCGCTCGCCGTTGCCGACCGTGTAGATGTCGTCGATCGACGGCTGCAGCGACTCCATCACGAAGTTCAGCGGCAGGATGAAGATCTCGCTGCCGACCTTCACCGACATCCCGTCGAGGATCGCCAGCGTGAGCGGCAGCACGATCCGCGTGGTCGTGCCGCGGCCGGCCTGCGACGTGATCTCGACATGGCCGCCCATCGACTGGATGTTGCGCTTCACGACGTCCATCCCGACGCCGCGGCCCGACACGTCGGTCACGGTCTCGGCGGTCGAGAAGCCCGGCGCGAAGATCAGGTTCCACACCTCTTCGTCGCTGATGTTGTCGGACACCTGCATGCCCTGCTTCGCGGCCTTCGCGAGGATCCGCTCGCGGTTCAGGCCCGCGCCGTCGTCGCTGACCTCGATCACGATGTTGCCGCCGTGATGCGCGGCCGACAGCACGAGCTGGCCGACCCCGTCCTTGCCGACGGCGACGCGCTTGTCGACGGTTTCGATCCCGTGGTCGAGGCTGTTGCGCACGAGGTGCGTGAGCGGGTCGATGATCCGCTCGATCAGGCTCTTGTCGAGCTCGGTCGCCTGGCCGAACGTGACCAGCTCGACCTGCTTGCCGAGCTTGCCGGCGAGGTCGCGCACGAGCCGCGGGAAGCGGCTGAACACGTAATCCATCGGCATCATGCGGATCGACATCACCGCTTCCTGCAGGTCGCGCGCGTTGCGCTCGAGCTGCGCCATCCCGTTGAACAGGCGGTCGTGCAGCGCCGGATCGAACGCGCTCGCGGTTTCCGCGAGCATCGCCTGCGTGATCACGAGCTCGCCGACCAGGTTGATCAGCTGGTCGACCTTCTCGACGCCGACGCGGATCGAGCTGCCTTCGGCGCCCGATGCGGCGGCGGCCGGGCGCGGACGCTTGTCGTCGTGGTGCGCGGCCGCCTGGGCAGCCTGCCCGGCGGGTTCGGCGTGCGGTTGCGGTGCCGGTTGCGCGGCGGCGCTCGGCTGCGTCGGTGCTTGCGGTGCGGCGGCGGCGGCCGGGGCGGCCGGGGCGGCACCGGCGGCTTGCGCGAAGACTTCGACCCGCGCGGCCGGTTCCGGTGCGGCGGCCGGTTCGGCGGCGGCCGGCGTGGCGGCAGACTCCGCCGGTGCGGCCGGCGCGGTGCCGCGCGCGATGCGGATCTGGCTGTCGTCGATCACGAAGCAGCACACGGCGACGATGTCGTCGGACGACACGTCCGATTCGAGCCACAGCGTCAGGTCGGCGCCCGCTTCCTCGCGGCCGACGATCCGGCCGAGATTGCCGAGCTCCTCGGTAAGCAGCGCCTGATCCTTCGCGTCGACGCCGACGAGCGTGATCTTCAGGTGCGGGCCGTCCGTGCCGGCGTCGGCCGCCGGATGCGCGGCCGCGACGGCCTGTTCGACCACGTGATCGGGTGCGCGGTCGCTGCCGGCGGCAGCCGGTGCCTGTGCCGGTGCCTGTGCAGCCGCCACGGCGGGCACGGCAGGCGCGACGTCCGCGGCCGCGGGCGCCCCCGCGCCGCTCTCGGCCTTCAGGCGTTCGAGCTTCGCGCAGATCGTCGCGGCAGCCGCCGCGTCCGGTTCCGCGCTCGCGCGATAGTCGACCAGTTGGTCGGACAGCACGTCCTTGGTCTCGAGGAACGCATCGACCATTTCCTTGGTCAGCGTCAGCTCATGGTTGCGCGCGCGGTCGAGCAGCGACTCGAGGATGTGGGTCGTCTCGGTCAGCGCGGAAAAGCCGAAGGTCGCCGCGCCGCCCTTGATCGAATGCGCGGCGCGGAAGATCGCGGCCAGGTCCTCGGGGTCGGGCGAGCCGACGTCGAGGTTCAGCAGCAGCTGCTCCATCTGCGCGAGCAACTCGTCCGCTTCGTCGAAAAAGGTCTGGTAGAACTGCGTGATGTCGAGAGTCATGCCCGGTCACCGGTTGGATTCGTCGCGTTCATGTCAGGAGGCGGTCTGCTCGGACAGCGTCGCGACCAGGTCGACCAGCACGGTCGGGTCGATCGGCTTTTCGATCCAGCCGGTCGCGCCCGCGTCGCGCGCGGCGTCCTTGAAGGCATCGCTGCCTTCGGTTGTCAGTACGAGGATCGGCGTGTCCGCGTACGCGGTCAGCTTGCGCAGCGCCGCGATCACCTCGAGCCCGTTCTTGCGCGGCATGTTCTGGTCGGTCAGCACCAGGTCGTACGGCACGGTCGCCGCCATGTCGAAGCCGGCTTCGCCGTCCGGCGCCACCGTCACGTCGTAGCCGGCCTGCGCAAGCGTCGCCTGCAGCAGCGCACGCATGGTCGCGGAGTCGTCGATGGCGAGAATGGTTCGGATCATGTCTGTCTCGGAATCTGGTCTTGTCGATATCAGGGTTTCGGCACGGCGACGGCGGACGCCGCGAGCGCGGGGCGCACGGCCGGCGCCGCGCCGCCGAGCTGCTGCGCGAGCTGCTGCGAGCCCGCCGCGTCGGCCGACAGCGTCGTGGCCGTGGCGTCGTCGCGCATCAGCGCGTCTTCGGATTTGCGGTTCAGCACGATCACGCTGATCCGGCGGTTTTCCGGATCGAGCGGATCGGCCTTGTTCAGGTTCTGCGTCGACGCGAGGCCGAGCACGCGCAGCACCTTCGCCTCGTCCATGCCGCCCGCGATCAGCTCGCGGCGCGACGCGTTCGCGCGGTCGGCCGACAGCTCCCAGTTGCTGTAGCCGCCTTCGCCGCCCGCGTACGGCACCGCGTCGGTGTGGCCCTGGACGATGATCCGGTTCGGCACGTCGTTCAGCGTCTTGCCGATCTCGCGCAGGATGTCGCGCATGTACGGCTCGACGTGATCGCTCGACATCGCGAACATCGGCCGCTTCTGCGTATCGACGATCTCGATGCGCAGCCCCATCAGCGTCGAATCGATGCGGATCTGCTGCTTGAACTGGCGCAGCGTCGGATTCGCCTCGATCGCCGCCATCAGCTTGATCTGCAGGTCGTGCAGGCGCGCCTGCTCGAGCCGGTCCTGCGCACCCTGCGCCTGCGACCGGGAATTTTCGTCGCCCGCTTTCGCGAGGCGCTCGGCGAGTTGCGTCGTGCCGTCGGTGCGGCGCAGCGTGCCGGCGTCGACGCTCGACAGGTCGCGGCCGCCGCCGTTGATGATGCTGGAATCCTGCGAGCTGCGATCGCCGCTGCCGAACAGCGCGGCCTTCAGCGGCGTGTTGAAGTATTCGGCGATCCCCTTCAGCTGCACCGGCGTGACCGAGCTCAGCAGCCACATCAGCAGGAAGAACGCCATCATCGCGGTCATGAAGTCCGCATACGCGAGCTTCCATGCGCCGCCGTGGTGGCCCTTCTTTTGCGGGGCCACCCGTTTGACGACGATCGCGCGATCCTTGCTCTTGCTCATCGAATGCTCCGCGTCACTTCGCCTTCACGCGGCGCACATGCTCTTCGAGCTCGGTAAACGACGGCCGCTCGGTCGAGAACAGCACCTTGCGGCCGAACTCGACCGCGATCGCCGGCGCATAGCCGTTCAGGCTCGCGAGGATCGTCACCTTGATGCACTGGAACATCTTGGTCGACTCGGCGACGCGCTGCTCCGCGAGGCTCGCGAGCGGCCCGATCAGCCCGTACGACAGCAGGATCCCGAGGAACGTGCCGACCAGCGCCTGCGCGATCATCGCGCCGAGCACCGCGGGCGGCTTGTCGGCCGACGCCATCGTGTGCACGACGCCCATCACGGCCGCGACGATCCCGAATGCCGGCATCGCGTCGCCGACGCGCATCAGCGCGTGCGCGGGGCCTTCGCCTTCGGCGTGGTGCGTTTCGATCTCCTCGTCCATCAGGCTCTCGATCTCGAACGCGTTCATGTTGCCGCCCACCATCAGGCGCAGGTAATCGGTCAGGAATTCGACGATGTGACGATCGGCGAGGATCTTCGGGTATTGCGTGAAGATCGGGCTCTTGTCCGGATCGTCGATGTCGGCCTCGAGCGTCAGCGTGCCTTCCTTGCGCGCCTTCGCGAGCAGGACGTACAGGAGCGCCATCAGTTCCATATAGACGTCCTTGGTGTACTTCGAGCCCTTGAAGAGCGTCGGCAGCACGCGCAGCGTCGCCTTGATGGTCTTCATGCCGTTGCCGAGGATGAACGCGCCGACACCCGCGCCGGCGATCATCAGGATCTCGAGCGGCTGGACCAATGCGCCCAGATGCCCGCCTGCCAGCGCGTAACCGCCGAAGACGGACAACAGCGTCACGAGTGTTCCCACGATAATCAGCACTGCCTGTCCCTCACGAATGACCGGCGGAGAGACCGCCGTTAATCAGGTTTACGGCAGTCGGCAGGAAAACTTTCGCGGCCGCGCCGCGACGGCGCGGCGGTGTTTACCAGCAAGCCCCGGCCGGTTCGCGCGGCGCGCGGCAGCCGTCCGGCTCCCGCTCGGCCCCGCCCGGCGGCGCTCAGGCCGCGGCGGCCGCCAGCTCGGCGCGGGCGGCGGCGGCCTTGCGGGTCTTGCCCGCGCGCGACGGCGGCTGGCACAGGCCGCACACGAAACCTTGATGCGGATCATGCGCATGCGCGACGAAATGGCCGCCGCAGCGCGTGCACGGGGTCATCTGCAGCATCCCCGAGTCGAAGAAGCGCACCAGCGTCCACGCGCGCGTGAGACTCAGCGCGGCCTCGTCGCCGGACAGGTTCACATGCTCCAGATAGAGCCGGTACGCCTTCACGATCGACTGGATCGGCTCGCAGCGGCCGTGATCCTGCATGAACCGGTAGATGTTGTAGAACAGCGACGAGTGGATGTTCGGCTGCCACGTCATGAACCAGTCGGTCGAGAACGGCAGCATCCCCTTCGGCGGCGACGCGCCCTTCAGTTCCTTGTACAGCTTGATCAGGCGGTCGCGCGACAGGCTCGTCTCCGCCTCCAGCAGCTGCAGCCGGGCACCCAGTTCGATCAGTTCGATGGCGAGGGTGATTTCCTTCACCTCGATCACGACGCTTTTGCTTGCCATGGTGAATAACCGTCCGCTTGACGTTGTTCGGATGAGTGGCCAATACGACGCCTGCCGGCGCGGCGCGCCGGGACGAACGCAAGGCGGGGAAGGATCAGCGGACGCTTTCGACCGGCTGGCCGGCCATCAGGATGGCCGAGTGCGCGTGCGTGACGGCATCGCTGCGCCCCTTGTCGGCGAGCGACGACAGCAATGCGTGATCGTCGAAGCGGAAACGGCACAGCATCTGGTTCGACGCGGCGAGCTTCACGGTCTGGGCGAGCGTGAGGTTCGCGAGCACGTCGGCCAGCTCCTGGGAAACTCCCATGCGGAACATGCCCATCGCTTTGTCTTCCCGCAGCAGGCGCTGCGCGAGGAGGAGGTACGACAGGTTGACCTCTTTGATCTCACTGAGCATTTCGCTGGTGGCGCTCATGATTCCCCCGTTAAGAGCTTTTGCTTTGGCCTTTCATTATGAAAACGTTTGCTCGATCGGGCGCCTGCGGACGCGCTGTCGGCACGTTTATAGTCTTACAGGGCGAATTTTGGCCAAACGGCATTTATGCCGGTATCAGCGAAGTGGCGCATGCCACGCCGGATTTGTCTGTAAACCGTGTAGGAATTTTTCCGACAAGGCAGATTGAAAGGGAACAAACGGCGGGGGGAATGGGGCGCGAATGGGGCGCAAATGGGACGCGAATTCGTCGGCGATGCGGTCCCGCATGGGTCGAATCCGGCTGAAGGCCATCCGGCAAGGCTGCCGGAAAGTGAATCGGTAAAAATTATAGTGGTTTTTCACGATAGCGCAACAATAGTTGTGGCCATCTCGCTTTATGATTCCGCACCCTTTTTATCGGGGTTTTCGCGTATTTCATGGTGTAACAAGCCTTAAGTGTTTGAAAAAACACTCGAACCCCTGAAGGCGATATCGATAATGGACTCCAATGGGCAGCGGCAGGAGCCGCGCCGGCCCGCCCCGCAGCTTGCCGCCCGGGGTCCCGCGCATCGCGCCACGGACCCGGCCACGTACCGCAGACAGCGTACGTCGGCGAGTTCCGCAACCCTGCATCGGACCAGCATGCGCACACGAGCGCCCCCTGCTGGTCGACACCGGAGAACGCCCATGCGTATTGCCCAGATCGCGCCGCTTTACGAAGCCGTCCCGCCGAAACTCTACGGCGGCACCGAGCGTGTCGTGTCCTACCTCACCGAGGCGCTCGTCGAGCTCGGCCACGACGTGACGCTGTTCGCCAGCGGCGACTCCGTCACGTCCGCCCGTCTCGAGGCGGCATGGCCGCGCGCACTGCGGCTCGACCCGTCGATTCGCGACTCGATGGCGCCCCATATGCGCCTGATCGAGCAGGTCGCCCGGGTCGCGCACGAATTCGACGTGCTGCACTTCCACCTCGACTACCTGCCGTTCGCGCTGATGTCGCGCCTCGATACGCCTTACGTGACGACGCTGCACGGCCGCCTCGACCTGCCCGAGCTGCAGCCGGTGTTCGACGCATTCCCGGACGCGCCGGTCGTGTCGATCTCGAACAACCAGCGCAAGCCGTTGCCGCAGGCCGCCTGGGCCGGCACCGTGTATCACGGGCTGCCCGACACGCTGCTCACGCCGCAACCGGACGTGAAGCCCGAATATCTCGCGTTCCTCGGCCGGATCTGTCCCGAAAAGCGGGTCGACACCGCGATCCGGATCGCCGCGCAAAGCGGGCTGCCGCTGAAGATCGCCGCGAAGGTCGACAAGGCCGACGCCGACTACTTCAAGGAAGTGATCGAGCCGCTGCTCGGCGAGGCGCATGTCGAATTCATCGGCGAGATCAACGAGGCGCAGAAGCCGGCGTTCCTGTCCGGCGCGAAGGCGCTGCTGTTCCCGATCGACTGGCCGGAGCCGTTCGGCCTCGTGATGATCGAGGCGATGGCCTGCGGCACGCCGGTCGTCGCGTTCAACCGCGGCTCGGTGCCGGAAGTGATCGAGGACGGCGTGACCGGCTTCATCGTCGAGGACGTGCAGGGCGCCGTCGGCGCGCTGCACCGGATCGACAGCCTGTCGCGCGACGCGATCCGCGCACGTTTCGATACGCGCTTCAGCTCGAAAGCGATGGCGCGGCGTTATGTCGAAACTTACGAATCGCTTTGCACGACGGCGAAGCAGCCGACCTTGCGTCGAGTCGCGGGCGCCTGACGCCGAAATTCGTCAGGAAATATTCCGGAAAATCCGCGCCGAAATCGGCGCGCAAAACTCAAAGGCGCCAAAGAGCCGCAGTCGATGCGGCTCTTTCTTTTTGCGCGCTCATTCGATCAGGAAACGATCGCGGTTCTTCCCGACGATCCAATTCGGCGGCTTGCCGCGCCCGCTCCAGGTTGCACCCGACTTCGGATCGCGATATTTCGGGGGCAGCGGCGCCTTTTTCGGCGGACGGCCGCGCCGCGCTCGCTCCGCGAAGCCCAGGTCCTGGGCCGTCAGGCCATATTCGGCAATCATTCGCTGGACGTCGGCGATCACCGCCGCCACTTCCTGGCGACGCACGTCATCCGCCTGGGCCTGCAGATCGGCGATCTGCGCCTTGAGTTTCGCGTATTGAGACATTTTTCGACTCCCTTTTTCCATGATGCGGCTCCGGCGAGTCCGGCCGGGACGCCAACACCCGTTACGTCATCCGCACTGCCGCCCTGCCCTTCGAAATTAATACTGTCATCTTTAACCGAATCGGCTATATCGAGAATGCGGACTTATTCTAATAAAAGCCATTCGTCAGCCATTCAAATTTAACAATCGTTGACCCTCTCCAACCCGATTCATTTCCTATAATCCAGACCAATTCGGGGCGACGGAGTAAATCATCCGGTCGTCCGTATGTCTTCAACCCACTTGAACAAGGTCCTTACATGAATCTTTCTCAGCGTCTGGCTGCAGAGGTATTCGGCACGTTCTGGCTGGTGCTCGGCGGGTGCGGAAGCGCCGTGCTGGCCGCCGCCTTTCCGGGCCTCGGCATCGGCTTTGCCGGCGTCGCACTCGCATTCGGCCTGACCGTGCTGACGATGGCATTCGCGATCGGCCATATTTCGGGTTGCCACTTGAATCCGGCGGTAAGCGTGGGCCTGACGGTCGCCGGCCGCTTCCCGGCACGCGACCTCGTGCCGTACATCGTTGCGCAGGTGGTCGGCGCGACGCTCGGGGCGTTCGTGCTGTACCTGATCGCGACCGGCAAGCCGGGCTTCGACGTCGTCGGCAGCGGCTTTGCGACGAACGGCTTCGGCGAGCGCTCGCCCGGCCACTACTCGCTCGGCGCGGCGTTCATCTGCGAAGTCGTGATGACGGGCTTCTTCCTGTTCGTGATTCTCGGCGCCACCGACAAGCGTGCGCCGGCCGGCTTCGCGCCGATCGCGATCGGCCTGTGCCTGACGTTGATCCACCTGATCTCGATCCCGGTCACCAACACGTCGGTGAACCCGGCCCGCTCGACCGGCCCCGCGCTGTTCGTGGGCGGCGAGGCGATCGGCCAGCTGTGGCTGTTCTGGGTCGCGCCGATCATCGGCGCGGCAATCGCGGGGGTCATCTACCCGCTGATCGCGGGGCGCGACGATGCCGTCGGCCTGCTGCCCGCATCCGCTCGCACAAGCGAATAAAACACTACGGGGTCACGCGAGCAGAGCAGCGAGCCTCACGCTGTCGAACAACATCGAGGCAGGTAATTTGAACGGGCGCCGCTGGCGCCCGTTTTTCATTTCCGCTCAGGAAGCGGCGACGCCGTCGAGGGTATCCTCGAGCGCGAACAGCGTGCGCAGGTGGCGGGCGACGCCCGCGTCGAAGTTGTTGCCGATCCGCGGGATGTGCGGCAGGTGCGCGATCAGGTCGGGGTTCGCGTTGTTCATCATGAACGCGTGACCGGCCGTTTCGAGCAGGTCGATGTCGTTCATGTTGTCGCCGAACGCGATGCAGTGGCCGGTGTCGACGCCGAGCCGCGCGAGCACCGCACGCAGCGCGCGGCCCTTCGACACGTTGGCGGTCATCACTTCGAGGCAGTCGGGCAGCGAGTACGTGACGTACAGCGCATCGCCGAACCGCACGCGCATCTGCTCGGCGACCACCGCCAGATCGGCCGGCTCGCCGATGTACAGCACCTTCGCGATATCGGCGCCGTCATGCGCGGCCATGTCGATCACGTCGTACCGGAAGCCTGAATCCTGGTGGAATTCGAGCAGGTGCGGCGCGTCGCGGTCGATCAGCCAGCCGCGGTCGGTGAACAGGTTGACGATCACGCGCCCGTGCGCACCGGTCACGCCCGGCTGCACGAGGCCGCGGACGATCGCGGGATCGATGTCCTGCGCATGGATCGCCGTGTCGTCCGGCGCATGCACGCGCGCGCCGTTCGACGTGATCAGGTACGGCCGAATGCCCAGCACGTCGCGGATGCCCGCGACGTCCGCGTAGTGGCGCCCCGTCGCGATCACGAACTGCAGGCCGTCGCGGTCGAGCCGGCGGACGGTCTCGATCGTGTACGGATCGAGCTGGTGGTCACTGTTCAGCAGGGTGCCGTCGAGATCGGTGGCGATGACTTTGTACATGGGGACGGGTGAATGGCGCGCAGGACGCTGCGGAACCGCCATTTTAACGTCGTGCCCGGGGGTGCGCCGGGTGGTTGGGGAATGAGGGGCGGGTTTCAGGCCGTTCGGCCTTCGGCGCGTTGCCGGTTCGACCTGCTCGGTCTGCTCGGTCTGCTCGGTCTGCTCGGTCTGCTCAGTTCGCTCAGTTCGCTCAGTTCGGTTTCCCCGCTCAACCTGCCCGATCCGCTTTACCCGCTTTACCCGCTTTACCCGCTTTACCCGTTCACCCTGCTCAGCCCGCTCACCGCACGCCGCCCGCTGAAACCGCTCACCCCGCTTCAGCCGCCATCAGCGCCTGCAGCGCGAGCCGCAACGCGCCGTGCGCGGAATCGTCGAGCGGCGCGCGCAGCCGCGCCGCATGGCGCGCCGGCACAGCCGGCGCCAACGCGTCGGCCAGCCCGCCGCACAGCGCGACCGGCAGCGCCTGCTGCGGATCGAGCGCGTCGATCATCTTGCCGATCTCGTCGCCGGCCTGCGCGATCAGCGCCGCCGCATAAGGATGGTCGCGGTGCGCGAACACGATCGGCGCGAGGCGCGCGTAGATCGTCTGGTTCGCATCGCACGACCACTGGACGAGCGCGTCGCGATCGTGCGCGCCCGTTTCCGCGAGCAGCGCGCCGGCGAAGGCGTCGCGCGGCACGCGACCGTCGAGCGCCTGCTGCGCGTACGCAAGCGCGCGCACGCCGAGCCACGCGCCGCTCGCCTCGTCGCCGGACGGAAAACCGAAGCCGCCCGCGATACGGCAGTCGCCCGCCGCGTCGAGCGCCGCCGCGATGCTGCCCGTGCCGAGCGCGACGATGAGCCCCGGCGCACCGCCGTGCGCGCCGACGACGGTCGTATAGGCGTCGCTCTCGATCGCGAGCGCGTCGAGCGGCGCCTGCGCACGGAACGCGGCGAGCCACGCGGCATTGTTGACGCCCGCGAGCCCGCAGCCGAGCGCGCACTGCGACCAGTCGAACGCGAGCCCCGCCCGCGTGAATGCGTCGGCACAGGCCGCGCCGATCGATGCCCACGCGCGCTCGATGCCGAGGCCGAGCCCCGACGGGCCGCCGCGCCCCTGCGCGAGCTCGCGCCCGTGCCGGTCGGCGAGTACCGCGCGAGTGCCGGTGCCGCCGCCGTCGATGCCGATCGCAAAAAGGAATGCCGTCATGCGTTGATCCTGCTGATTCGAACAGGCGCCAAGCTTAACCGGATCGGCGCCGCGCGCCCATCTGCCGTTCGGCCAGCTATGCCGCGAATGGACCTTCCGCTATGCTGGCACGATCGAATCGACACTGGAACGAGGCTGGCGATGTCGCAGCGGTGCAACTGGGTAAAGACGGAAGCGGATGCTCACTATCACGATACCGAGTGGGGCGTGCCGTCGCATGACGATCGCCATCTGTTCGAAATGCTGATTCTGGAAGGTGCGCAGGCGGGGCTGTCGTGGTCGACGATCCTGAACAAGCGCGCCGGCTATCGCGAAGCGTTCGCCGACTTCGATGTCGACGCGGTCGCGCGCTTCACGCCGAAGCGCGTCGAGAAGCTGCTCGAGAACCCCGGCATCGTGCGCAATCGCGCGAAGGTGGAATCCGCGGTGACCAATGCACGGGCCGTGCAGCGCATTCGCGAAGATCACGGATCGCTCGCGCAATTCCTGTGGTCGTTCGTCGACCACACGCCGGTCCAGAACGCCTGGCAGTCGTATCGCGACGCGCCCGCGTCGACTGCCCAGTCGGATGCGCTCAGCAAGGCACTGAAGGAATACGGCTGCAAGTTCGTCGGCTCGACGATCTGCTATGCGCTGATGCAGGCAACCGGGATGGTCAACGACCACGAGACCAGTTGCCCGTGTCACGCCAAATGCGCGGCGCTCGGCGGCAAGCAGCAGCCGGCGCGGCACCGCAAAGCGGGTTGACGGCGACGAAACCCGGCCAGCCAGCTAGCCAGATTGCAGCATCGGCGCCCCGGCAGGGCGCCCCGCGCACGGCAAGCTCGAGCGCGGATGGCGATTTCCGCGTGTAGACACCGGCGGCCGAACTCGTTGGCCGCCGCCGGAACCGCCGCACAGACGGACCGCCGCCACCACCGCCGCCACCACCGCCGCAGCCACAGCCACAGCCGCCACTGCCATCGCCATCGCCATCGCCATCGCCACCGCCACCGCCACCGCCGTCCGCCGTCCGCCGTCCACCAACCGATCGACTCCCTTTCCGCCACGATCCACAACCTTTTCCAGCCCAGAAAAGCAAAACGGCGGAGCGGCTTCTTTCGAAGCACACTCCGCCGTTTCGCGGCGAACCGTAGACGCTCTTAGTGGAGCTTCTTCGGCAGCATCTGGCTGCGCAGGCGCTTGTGCAGGCGCTTGACGGCTGCTGCCTTCTTGCGCTTGCGGACTGCGGTCGGCTTTTCGTAGGACTGGCGTTCGCGCAGTTCAGCGATCAGGCCATTTTTTTCGATAGCACGGCGAAAGCGGCGAATCGCCACTTCGAACGGCTCGTTTTCTTTCAGAAGAATCGTCGTCATGTCGTTCCTAAATTGCTTAAACGGTCAAAAACGTAGCGGCCAAGCGCCACGCACCGGCCATCCGGGCGTCCCCACAACAGGCGAAACGAGCGGAAATACGGCCTCGGAGGCCGGAAAAGAGAGGCACAAAGCACCGCGAGTACGCTTCACAAGCCGCGTGCAGCGCCGCGTTTGACTGCCAGCAAGAATGCCGAGTCGGCACAGGCTTGACAGAAAATCTCAATTCAGCCCGCCATCATATCAGGAAATCACAGACAAAACTATCCTTTTGTCGACTCCGGTTCGCCGCCCCGTGCGGCGCGGCGCACACGCCGTCCATCGAGACCATCGCGCAACCCGGCTGAAATCGCTGCCGGCCATACCGGGCGCGGACTCCACGGCATCGGCATGCTTCCGTCCCGAATTTCCTCACACATCCCTCTAAAGTTTTCGCCGGGTGCCGCCGTCAACCAGGAAAGGCGGGCAGCGCCACTCGCGATAAAGCGCAACGCCGAAAACGAACCTGATCCTGTCTGTACTCAGGCATTTTCCAAAACGAGGAAGCAAATGCTGAACATCAACACCAACATCCTTTCGCTGACGACGCAGACGAACCTGTCGGGCTCGCAAAGCGCGCTGTCGCAAGCAATCAACCGCCTGTCGTCGGGCAAGCGCATCAACACCGCCGCTGACGACGCAGCAGGCCTGGCGATCGCGACGTCGCAAACGGCAGCGATCAACGCGCTGACGCAAGGCGTTGCAAACGCGAACAACGGCATCTCGATGATCCAGACCGCCAACGGCGCGCTGCAATCGACGATCGACAACCTGCAGCGTATCCGTACGCTGGCAGTTCAGTCGGGCGACGGCTCGCTGGATTCGAGCGCCCGCGCGAACCTGCAGGCTGAAGTCACGACGCGTATCGGCGAAATCGACCGTGTCGCAAACCAAACGACGTTCAACAGCCAGACCATCCTGGGCGGCGCAAGCACCGTCACATTCCAGATCGGCGCAGCAGCGAACCAGGTCGTCAGCGTCGACTTCGGCACGCAGAAGTGGGACAGCGCGGGCATGACCGTGAACAGCGTGAACGTCAGCACCCAGGCGGGCGCACAGTCGGCGATCACGGCAATCGACGCGGCACTGAAGAACGTCAACACGTTCCAGGCAACGCTGGGCGCAGCTCAGAACACGTTCCAGGCTGCGATCTCGACGACGCAAACCCAGGCAACCAACACGAGCGCTGCTCGCGCGCAGATCACCGACGCGGACTTCGCGACGGAAACGGCGAACCTGAGCAAGGCGCAAGTGCTGCAGCAAGCAGGCATCTCGGTTCTGGCGCAAGCGAACTCGCTGCCGCAGCAAGTCCTGAAGCTCCTCGGCTAATAGAGCAGCACGCGCGGCGGGCCACGCGCCCGCCCGCCTCCGGGCACGGCGGCGTCGCCCTCGGCATTTGCTACGACGCCGCCGCAACCGCCCAGATCAGAATCCACCAGGGAGGCACGCCTCCCTCTTTGCATTGAACCGCGGCGCCCCGCCGCATCGCGCTCGTTGATTGCGCGGACGACCGGAGCAACGGCATGGCCACCACAACCCCCGTCAGCACCACGGACATCAGCACCCTCCTGTCACAGGCCGGACAATCCATCATCAGCGGTGCGACCAATTCGTCGCTCGACGTCAATACGCTCGTAACGACGCTGGTGAACGCGAAGACGGCCGGGCAATTGCAGACGCTGCAGACCCGGCAGACGAACGACAACACGCAACTGTCCGCGATCGGTCAACTGAAGAGCGCGCTGTCCGCGCTGCAGACTGCGCTTACCGGCCTCTCGAACGGCAGCACGCTCAGCAGCCTGGCCGCGACGGCGAGCGGCACCGGTATCGCGACGACGATCGCGAGCGGCAGCGGCGCGGTGGCCGGTTCGTATTCGGTCAATGTCACCCAACTCGCGACTGCCAACAAGCTGTCGTCGGCCGGCGTGAAGTCTACGGACACGATCTCGGCCGGCTCGCTGAGCATCACCTTCGGCAGCAATCCCGCGTTCAACGTCAACGTGGCGGCCGGTGCATCGCTGTCCGACATCGCGTCGTCGATCAATTCCGCATCCGGCAATGCCGGCGTTACCGCGTCGGTCATCACCGGCTCGGACGGCCAGCATCTCGTGATGCAGTCGAACGCCACCGGCGCGGCCAACACGATCTCGATCACGGGCACGGGCGTCAATTCGAAACTGACGTCGGGCTACACGACGGTCATCCCGGCCGCCGATGCGCAGTTGACGATCGACGGTACGCCGGTGTCGAGCGCGTCGAACAACGTCTCGAGCGCACTGACGGGCGTCACCCTGGCGCTGTCGCAAGCCGCCGTCGGCACGACGCAAACCATCACGCTGTCGCAGGACACGGCTGCGGCGACGACCGCGATCAACAATTTCGCGACCGCCTACACCAGCTTCGTGAGCACGGCGAAATCGCTGTCGTCCTACGACTCGACGGCGAAGACCGCCGGCCCGCTGCTCGGCGACGCGATGCTGACCACGATCACGAATACGCTCGCGACGACGCTCAGCAGCGGCGTCACGACGGGCGGCACGACCTATGCGCTCGGGAGCATCGGCATCAACGTGTCGTCCACCGGCACGATGTCGGTCGACACCGCGGCCCTGACCACCGCGCTCAAGTCGAACGGTTCGGCGGTGGCAGCGATTTTCAACCAGACGAACGGCATCGCGCAGACGCTCAACTCGCAGATCAACACGTACACGCAGACGTCCGGCCTGATCGACCAGCGCACCAACGCGATCAACGCCGATCTGACGAGCGTGCAGAGTCAGGCGACGAAACTGCAGAGCTACTCGGACCAGCTGACGACCCAATACACCGCGCAGTTCACCGCGCTGAACTCGCTGATGGCGCAGATGGCGAACAACACGCGGTATCTGACCCAACTGTTCGGCGGCCAGAACAGCGCCGGCGCGATGGCGACCAACAAGTAAGCCGCAACTGCACCGCACCGACCGGACCTGACCATGACGACCGACACGCTGTCCCTCGCCTTCGACCTGACCCGTGCCATGCAGTCGGCGGCCGACGCTCGCGACTGGGTGCGCGTCGCGGTCCTCGCCGATGAACGCTCGCCACTGCTGATGAGCCTGTCCGGCGAGCAGACGTCTGACGCGCTGGACCGGGTGCGGCAGATCATGGCGATCGACGCGTCGATCACGAAGCACGCGCAAGCCGACCATGACCGTCTGGCTGACGAATTTGCGCAGTCCCAGGAGCGCATCAAGGCCGCGCGCCTGTACCAGAAGACGGGCATGCTGTAACCGCCGGGCGTCAAGTCCGCCGTGAGTTTCGAACCAGAAGACGCCGCCAGTCGAGCGGACCGTTGTCGCCGTACCGTCGAGCCGCTTCAATGCGGCTTTTTTTTCGCCGGTGGGTGGGGCGCGAGCCGGATCGCGCCGGCTACGCCCGCTCCGCTCGCTCGACCGCCGCGCCGATCGTCGGTGCAAACGCCGCTTCCGGCCGTGCGCGCCCCCCGCTCGTCACGCGTCCCCGGGCGCTGTCTCCCCGGCCGCGTAGCAGGCCCACATGCCGTGCAGCGCATCCTCGAGGTTGCGCGCGAAGCGCGACGCGTCGCACAGCGGCGACGCCAGCGTGCGCTCGCGCAGGGTGGCGCGCAGCGCCGCCAGCCGGTCGCAGTCGCGCGCGAACGCGACCGCCTTCGCGAGGTACGCCGCTTCGTCGTCCGCGATCCACTCCGACATTCCTGCCGCGTGCAGCATGCTCTCGCAGATGTGCGTGACGAACCTGCTGCCCTTCATCCCGAGCACCGGCACGCCCATCCACAGCGCTTCGGCGGTCGTCGTGCCGCCCGGGTACGGGAACGGGCTCAACGCGATATCGATGCGGTTGTATGCGTCGAAGTATTCCGCGCGCGGCGAGCCACCCTCGAGGATCAGCCGGTCCGCGCGAACGCCATGCCGGGCGAAGCGATCGAGCGTCGCCTGACCGAGGTCGCCGGCGCCAAGCTCATGGGCCTTCAGCAGCAGGCGCGCGTCCGGCAGTGCATGCAGGATGCGCGACCATAGCGCGACAACCTCGTCGCTGATCTTGACCATCTTGCCGAAGCAGCCGAACGTGAAGTTGCCATTGGCCGCCATCGGCAGCGGGCCGACCGCGACGTCGTACGCGGGCGGCGTGAAGCACAGCCAGCTGTCCGGCAGCCGCCACGGCCGTTCGGTGAAGTGATGCGCCTCGCCGGCCGGCAGCGTATGCGGGTCGCCGATGAAATAGTCGACCTCGCGGCAGCCGGTCGTCGCGAAGAAGCCGAGCCAGCTCGCCTGCACCGGCGCGGGCTTGTGCGCGAAGATAGGCAGGCCGCTCCAGTTGGTATGGCCGGCCATGTCGATCAGGATGTCGATGCCGTCGTCGCGAATCACCTCCGCGGACTCCTCGCGTCCCAGGCCGGTCAGCTTCTTCCAGCTCGCGAAATTCGGCTTGAGCCGTGCGGTCACGTCGTCCTCGACGACGAAGGTCACGTACGCATGCGGCTCGATGCGCGACCGGTCGATCCGCGCGAGCACGCTTTCCAGGAAGACGCCGACCGGGTGCTGCCGCAGGTCGCCCGATACGAAGCCGACGCGCAGCGGCCGCCCCTGCGCCTGCGCGACGCGCTGCGCGCGGACGTGCTCGAACGGCTGCGCGTCGCGCGACAGCTGTTCGCCGTAGCGGCGCGCTTCCGCGACCCATTCCTCAGGCTTGAATGCGGGCGAGCTCGACATGTTGAACATCATCCGCGAGTACGCACGATGCAGGTCGTGCGGGATCGCCGCGCGGAACGCGTCCAGGGCGCCGGCGAGATCTCCTTTCGCCCACAGGATGTCGCCGAGCGTCATCTGGAGCCGCAACGGATCGATGCCGAGTTCCCGCGCGATCTCGTAATGCTTCATCGCCTCGTCGAGCTTCTCGAGCCGAAACAGCACGGCGGCGAGGTTGTGATGCGCGTCGGCATCGTCGGGGTTCAGGTCGATCGCATGCCGGTGGCTCAGCTCCGAGGCGGCCAACAGGTTGAGGTTGTGATACGCGAAGCCGAGGAAGTTGTACGCGTCGGCCAGTTCGGGATCGAGCTCGATCGCGCGCCGGCACAGCTGCAGCGTTTTCACATATTCGCCCTGCTGACTGCGCAGCTCGCCGAGCCAGGCCCACGCCTGCGCATGCGCGGGGTCGATCGCGATCGCCCGCTCGAACAGCGCGAGCGCCTCGTCGAAATTGCTCATGCGCTGCAGCAGCCTTGCGAGCACGCAATGCGCGTTCGCGTCGCCCGGATCGAGTCCCTCGCGCGCATGTTCGATCGCGCCCAGCGGATCACCGGCCGCGAGCAGCGTCGCGCTCAGCCCCTGGTGCGCGACGCGGAACCCCGGTTGCAATGCGATGGCGCGGCGATAGGCATCCGCCGCGTCGTCATGTTTCTCCTGCATGCGCAGCGCGTTGCCGAGGTTGTTGTACGCGTCCGCGTACCGCGGATGGTGTTCGATCGCCTTGGCGTAGCTCGCGGCGGCTGCCGCGTGCTCGCCCAGGTCCAGCAGCGCGTTTCCGAGGTTGTTGTACGCCTCCGCGTAACCCGGGCGCAGCTCGATCGCGCGCGTGCAGCTGTGCATCGCGGCCGCCGGCTCGCGCGCGTCGCGCAACGCGTTGCCGAGGTTGTTGTGCGCCTCCGGATAGTCCGGCCGCAGCCCCACGGCCTGCCGGTAGTGCGCGATCGCGTCGTCGAGCCGCCCGCTTTCGCGCAGCATGTTGCCCAGGTTGTTGAAGTACGACGCGTCCGGCCGCTCGACGAGCGAACGCTCCATCAGCGCGATCCCCGCGTCGTATTGCTTGAGCTGGCACGCCAGCAGCCCGAGGAAATGCAGCGCGTCCGGCTGGCCCGGCTGCGCCGTGAGGATCGCGTCGTACAGCGTCTTCGCTTCCGCGAGACGCCCGGCCTGATGATGCGTCAGTGCGGACTGCAGCGTGGCGTGGATATCGTTCATGCTTCCTGTTCCGAGTTCGTATAGCGTTGCCACATGCCGAGGAACGCCGCTTCGAGATGCACCGCGAACCGGCGCGCGTCGCATAGCGGCGACGCGAGCAGCTGCGCGCGCAGCGCGGCGCGCAGCGCCGCCAGCCGGTCGCGGTCGAGCACCGCCGCGACCGCCTTCGCGACGTAGGCGTCCTCGCCGTCCGCGATCCAGTCGCCCATGCCCGCCGCGTGCAGCAGGCTTTCGCAAATGTGCGTGACGAACCGACTCCCCTTCATCCCGAGCACCGGCACGCCCATCCACAGCGCTTCGGCGGTGGTCGTGCCGCCGGGGTACGGGAACGGGCTCAGCGCGACGTCGATGCGGCGGTACGCGGTGAAATAGTCGGCGCGCGGCGTCGCGCCTTCGAATTCGAGCCGAGCCGCGTCAATGCCGTGCCGCGCGAAGCGCGCGGCGGTCGCGTCGCGCATGCTCGCGCGGTCGAGCTCGTGCGCCTTGAGCAGCAGCCGCGCGTCCGGCAGCGCGTGCAGGATGCGCGACCATGCGCGCACAACGTCGTCGCCGATCTTCACGAGCTTGCCGAAGCAGCCGAACGTCGGATGGCCGCCCGTCGCCATCGGCAGCGGGCCGACCGAGACGTCGTACGCCGGCGGCGTGAAGCACAGCCAGCTGTCCGGCAGCCGCCACGGTTTCTCGACGAAGTGATGCGCTTCGGCGTCCGGCAGCGTATGGGCATCGCCGATGAAATAGTCGATCGCGTCGCAGCCGGTCGACGCGAAGAAGCCGAGCCAGCTCGCCTGCACCGGCGCGGGCTTCCAGCCGAACACGGCCAGCCCGCTCGCCTGCGTATGGCCCGCGAGGTCGACGAGGACGTCGATCCCGTCGTCATGAATCATCCGCGCGGCCGCATCCGCGCCCAGCGCGGCGATCGAGCGCCAGCCGCCCGCGTGCGGCTTCAGTCTCGCGGTGATCGCGTCTTCTTCGTCCGAGGTCACGTACACGCGCAGGTCGATGCGCGTGCGGTCGAGGTGCGCGAGCACGCTTTCCAGGAAGATGCCGACCGGGTGCAGGCGCAGGTCGCCGGACACGAAGCCGACACGCAGCGGCCGCCCGCGCGCGCGCGCAGCCCGCTCGCGCGGATCGTGCACGTAGCGCGTGGAACGCGCGGCCAGGTGCCGGCCGTAGCGCCGCGCGGCGGCCAGGTAGTCGGTGGGGCTCATGCACGCGGACGCCGCCGCGCTGAACAGCAGCCGGTTCAGCACCTCTGCCGCATCGTCGTCCGCGTCGTCGCGCAGCAGCGCAAGCGCATCGCGATACGTGCGGACCGCCGCCGCGACGTTGCCCTGCGCGCGCAGGATGTCGCCGAGATTGACGTGCATCAGCGCGGTCGGCGCGCCGGCCTGCAACGCCTGCCGGCAATATGCGAGCGCCTCGTCGAGCCGGTGCAGCTTCAGCAACACGACGGACAGGTTGTGGCAGGCGCCGGCGTCCGCCGGATTCAGCGTGACGGCCAGGCGATAGCTGGCTTGCGCCGCGTCGAGCTGCTCCAGCGCGTGATATGCGTTGCCCGCGCTGTTGTGCGCGTCGCCGAGGTTCGGCGCAAGCCGGATCGCCCCCTGCGCATGCGCGAGCGCTTCGGCGTAGCGCATCTGCCGGCGGCACACGCAGCTGAGGTTCACGTGCGCGATCGCCATCGACGCGTCCAGCTCGATCGCGCGGCCATAGTGCGACGCGGCGCCATCGAGGTCGCCCAGGTCCAGCAGTGCGTTGCCGAGGTTGTTGTGCGCCTCCGCGTAGCCCGGGCGCAGCTCGATCGCGCGCGTGCAGCTGTGCATCGCGGCCGCCGGCTCGCGCGCGTCGCGCAATGCGTTGCCGAGATTGTTGTGCGCCTCCGGATAGTCCGGTCGCAGCCCCACCGCGCGCCGGTAGTGCGCGATCGCGTCGTCGAGCCGCCCGCTTTCGCGCAGCATGTTGCCCAGGTTGTTGAAGTACGACGCGTCCGGCCGCTCGACGAGCGAACGCTCCATCAGCGCGATCCCCGCGTCGTATTGCTTGAGCTGGCACGCCAGCAGCCCGAGGAAATGCAGCGCGTCCGGCTGGCCCGGCTGCGCCGTGAGGATCGCGTCGTACAACGTCTTCGCCTCCGCGAGACGCCCGGCCTGATGATGCGCGAGCGCCGCCTGCAATGCCTGTCCGGTTCCGTCCATCTCGTCTGCCTGCTCAATAGGGATGCGGGTCGCGTCCGAAATCGATCAGGCCGCCGCCGTGCTCGATCGTCACGGCCGACGCCGCGACCGGATCGCCCTGGTAATGGACCGGGCTCGCGGGGCACGCCATGTTGAACACGCGATCCGCCTCGACATACGGCGGCAGCCACACGTCGTGACGGGTCACGTCGAAATTGACGCGGCCGATCCGGTGCGCGACGTTCCGCTTGCTGCCGGTATGGAAGTTGTCCACGCACATCACGTCGTGACCGGCGTTCACGAGGCGCTCGCCCAGGTGCGAGCCGAGAAAGCCCGCGCCGCCGGTGATCAGGATCGAGGCACCGTTCACACCGATGCGTCCGGCGCGGCTTCGACGTGACGCGCCCACATCCCGTGCAGCGCGTCCTCGAAATGGCGCGCGAAGCGGGGCGCATCGCACAGCGGCGACGCGAGCAGCTGCGCGCGCAGCGTCTTGCGCAGCACCGCCAGTTCGGCGGGCTTGCCGACCTGCGCGACGGCCTTCGCGACATACGCGTCGTCGTCGTCCGCGATCCATTCGGGCAGCCGCGCTGCGTGCAACAGGCTCTCGGCAATGTGCGACAGGAAGCGATCGCCGCGCCGGCACAGCACGGGCACGCCCATCCACAGCGCTTCGGCGGTCGTCGTGCCGCCCGGATACGGAAACGGGCTCAGCATCATGTCGACGCGCCGGTGCGCGGCCAGGTACTCGGCGCGCGGCGAACGGCCTTCGAGAATCAGGCGCCGCGCATCGATGCCGTGCGCCGCGAAGCGCTCGGCGAGCGCCTGCTGTTCGCGCGGATCGTCGAGATTCGGCGCCTTCACGAACAGCTTCGCGCCCGCCACCGCCTGCAGCACGCGCGACCAGACCGCGACGACGCGATCGGTGATCTTCGCGAGCTTGCCGAAATAGCCGAACGTCGGATGACCGTTCGCGAGCATCGGGAGCGCGCCGACGTCGATCGGCTCGGCCGGCGGCGTGAAGCACAGATAGCTGTCCGGCAAATGCCAAGGCCGTTCGGTGAAATGTGCGGCCTCGGCGGCCGGCAGCACGTGGCGATCGCCGATCACGTAGTCCATCGCGCGCACGCCGGTGCTCGCGAAGTAGCCGGGCCAGCTCGCCTGCAGCGGCGCCGGCCTCCACGCGAACAGCGGCAGGCGGTTGTAGACCGTGTGGCCCGATGCGTCGAGCAGCACGTCGATGCGGTCCGCGCGAATCTGCGCGGCGGCCGCTTCGTCGCTCAGGCCGGCGAGGCAGGTCCACGTCGAGAAAAACGGCTTGATGCGGGCGGTGACGTCGTCCTCGACGGCGCGCGTCGGGTACGCATGCATCTCGACCCGGTTCGCGTCGAGATGCTTCAGCATGCTCTCGATGAAATAGCCGACCGGATGCGACTTCAGGTCGCCCGACACGATGCCGACCCTGAGCGACCGCCCGACGCGGGCGGTCAGGTCGACGAGCCAGTCCGTCCACGGCTTCGCGCGGGCCGTGACGAGCGCGTCGTAGCGTGCGGCCTCGGCGAGATACGCATCATGGTCGAACGTGTCGCCGTAGTGGCTCGCGAACAGCAGGTTGCTGCGCGGCTCCGGCAGTTCGGGGTGCAGCGCGACCGCGTGCCGATATGCCTCGAGCGCGGCCGGAATCTCGTTCAGGTCGAACAGCGCGTTCGCAAGGTTGTTGTAGGCTTGGGCGTTGTCCGCCTTCAGCGAGATGGCCTTGCAGAACGCATCGACGGCCGCGCGGGCGTCGCCCGCGAGCCGCTGCGCGTTGCCGAGGTTGTTGTATGCGTCGACGTAGTCGGGCCGCAGCTCGATCGCGAGGCGGAAGCACTCGGCCGCGGCGGCATGGCGGTCGTCCGCCTGCATCACGTTGCCGAGGTTGTAGTAGTACATCGCGTCGGGCCTGATCTCGATGGCCGCCATGATCAGGTTGGACGCCTCCTGATAGCGCCCGTACTGATGGCCGATCAGGCCGAGAAGGTGAAGCGCGTCCGCGTGCCGTGGTTCGGCGGCGAGGATCTGCCGGTACAACGTCTCGGCCTCTTCGAGCCGGTCAGCCTGATGGTGCGCCAGCGCGTGGTCGAGCGTGGCGGTGGCGGGGGAAATGGGCATCATGAGATCTGTCGTCCTGCTAGCCAATACGGGGTTCGAAACGCCGCGGCGCCGACGCGTCAGCCGCGCGGGGCGCGCTGGCGGAAATTGCGCGCGATCGACGCGTCGCAGCGGCCGTGCCGTGTTCGCGCCGTGTTCGGTACACGCCTGAATCCTCTCCAGTCGACGGGCGCAGGCGAGTCGGTCATGTCGGCGACGCGTCATCCGGTCGCGGTTCCGCAAGACCGGGCGTGCGACGCCGCGCACGGACAGTCTCCGACGTGTCCGAATTCTCTCCGCGCGCACCACGTTCCAATCCGGCGATCAGGTGCCGGAATTGGTCGTTATTCGCGTGACTGCAAGCCCTTCGAAATCCGCGCCCAACACCCGTGCATCGATCGAAATGCGGGGTGAAATGGGCCGCTAATCCGACATTCGATCCTGGCGACGGGTCGATAGACTTGATCGTAGAAAGATGTCCGACTTGCGACGTGCGGACCGCCGCGCATCCCGATGTCGCCGCGGCGCTCACGCGTTCGTCCGGTCTCACCCTTTGTGCCTGGAGCCTTGTGTATGCACGAATCAGCGATCATCACCAACGCAGACGGCGATCAGCTCGCGGCGCGCCGCGAACTGTTCGACCTGATGCAGACCTATCCTGCGACGCGCGAGGAACTGGAACGATCGCTCGGCCTGTTCGTGCGCGGCTCGCTCCTCGCGCGCATCCTGGCGACGTTCGAGGTGTACCGGCAGATCGTGCCGCTGCCGGGCGCGATCCTCGACATGGGCACGTGGCGCGGGCAAACCGCCGTGCTGTGCGAGAACTTCCGTGCAATTCTCGAGCCGCTGAACTTCCAGCGCCGCATTCACGCGTTCGATACGTTCACGGGCTACACGGGCTTTGCCGAGAACGACGCGCGCGACCGCAAGCTGTTCTCCGACGGCACGTACTCGCTGTCCGGCGAGTACGCCGACCTGCTGCGCAAGCTGCTGAACCTGCACGAGCGCAGCAACGCGATGGGGCATGTGCATGACAAGCACCGCGTGTGGGAAGGCGACTGCCGCGACACGCTGGCGGCATTCGACGAAGCGCATCCCGGCGAGATGGTCGCGCTCGCGTGGTTCGACCTGAACGTGATCGAGCCGACCCGGCATGCGTTCGACGCGGTGATGGAGCGGCTGGTGCCGGGCGGCATCGTTGCGTTCTGGCAGCTCACCCGCGGCGGCCAGTTGCCGGCCGAAGGCATCCATTACCTGCGCGACCTGCTCGGCAATCGCCCGCACCAGATCCACAAGGCGGCGGCGTATCCGTCGCTCTGCTACCTGTCGTTCCCCGAAGGCGGAGGCGCACGCAAATGAAAATCGCGATCCTCGGCAACGGCATTCTCGGCCTGATGACGGCCCGCGCATGGCAGCAGGCCGACCCGGGCGTCGAGCTCGTGATCGTCGGCCACGCGCATCGGCCCGGCTCGGCGACGCGCGCGGCGGCGGCGATGCTCAACTCCTTTACCGAGCTGGAAGGCGACTCGCTCGGCACGCCGATCGATCGCTTCAAGTTCGAGCTGAGCCGTGCGGCGACGGCGGCCTGGCCCGCCGTGTTCGCCGAGATCTGCACGCCGGAGCGCGCGGTTGCGCACGGCTTCGGCACCTTCGTGCTCAACAACGCGGCGACCGACGCGCTCGACGACGAGAACTTCGCGGCCGTGCAGCGGTTCTGCCTGGAATTCGAGGAACCCTGCGAGGCGGTCGATCCGTCAAGCATTCCGAACTATCACCCTGACCCGCGCTATCGCGCGCTGAAGGCGGTCTTCCTGAAGCGCGAAGGCTGGGCCAACCCGAAGCAGTTTCTCGATGCGCTGACGGCGTCCGTCGCGCAGGTCGGCAACGCGCGCTTCATCGACGCCGAAGTCGAGCGGCTCGACACCGCCGGCGGGCGCGTCGTCGCGGCGCGGCTGTCCGACGGCAGCGTGCTCGGCGCGGACCGCTTCATCCTCAGCAACGGCGCCAACCTGACGCGCGTGCTGCAGGCGAGCCTGCCCGAGCTGCCGGTGCAGCGGATGTTCTACGGCATCGGCATGTCGGTCGAGCTGCAGAGCTCGGAGAACGTGCATACGCAGTGCGTGCGCACGACCAACCGCGGCCTCGCGTGCGGTGTGTATTCGGCGCCGTACGGGCCGGACCGGACGCTGGTCGGCGCCAGCAACTACATCAGCCCGGTGCCGCACGAACACGGCCACGCCGGCAGCGCGTACACGCTGCTCAAGTCCGCGATGGACCAGATCAACACCCGCTTTTCGCGCGCGAACCTGGTCAACGTCAACGTCGGCTGGCGGCCGACGACGTCCGACCTGTATCCGCTGTTCGGCGAATCCAGCGTGCGGGACCTGTGGATTCTCGGCGGGACCAAGCGCGACGGCTTCCACCTGTCGCCGGTGCTGTGCCGCGACCTCGTCGCGGCCATGCGCGGCCAGCCGATCGACCCGCGCTACGCGGAACTCGCGCCCGAGCGAAAGCTGATCCGCAACATGACGCGCGAGGCCGCGATCGCGAAGACGGTGCGCCATCAGATCAATGCGGCCTACCAGCACGATTTCGTGCCGGCGAGAAACCGCATGGTCGAACAGCTCCAGAACGCGATGCGCGCGGACCTGGAAGCGCTGCACGACAGGCTGGGCGCGACCGACTGGGGCATTCCGCCCGAGCTCGTCGACATGTACCGGTACGGCCACATCCCGGCATGAGCGGCACGCCCATGAGCCGCGCCGCAAGGCGGGTGGCGATCGTCCAGTCCAACTACATCCCGTGGAAGGGCTACTTCGACCTGATCGCCGCCAGCGACGAGTTCATCCTCTACGACGACGCGCAGTACACGCGCCGCGACTGGCGCAACCGCAACCAGATCAAGACGCCGCAGGGCGTGCAATGGCTGAGCGTGCCGGTGAAGGTGAAGGGCAAGTATCACCAGTCGATCCGCGAAACGGAAATCGACGGTGCCGACTGGGCGCCGCTGCACTGGAAGCGACTGCAGCAGAACTACGCGCGCGCGCCGCACTTCGACCGCTACGCGGACGAGCTCGAGGCGCTTTATGTCGGTCGCACGTACGGCATGCTGAGCGAGCTGAACCTCGCGATGCTGACGTGGACCCTCCGGCAGCTGGAGATCGACACGCCCGTGTCGTCGTCTTCGGACTACGAACTGCACGGCGACCGCACCGGGAAGCTGCTGAACCTGTGCTTGCAGGCGGGTGCGACCGAGTACCTGTCGGGCCCGGCCGCGCGCAGCTACCTGGACGAGAGCCTGTTCGCCGACGCCGGGGTCGCGGTGCGCTGGTTCGACTACCCGGCCTATCCCGAGTATCCGCAGCAATGGGGCGACTTCGTCCACGGCGTGACGGTGCTCGACGTGCTGTTCAACTGCGGTCCCGACGCGCGCCGGTACGCGCTGACCTCGAAAGCGTGAGGTGATGCACATGAGCGAATCCCCGCATGCAAGCCTGCTGCAGGAAGTGGCCGCGTACTACAGCGCGCGGCTGGCGGAGCACGGCGCCACCGCGCGCGGCGTGGACTGGAACGGCGAGACCGGTCAGTTCCTGCGCTTCGAGCAACTGACGAAGATCCTGCCCGCGTCCGGCCGCCACTCGGTGAACGACATCGGCTGCGGCTACGGCGCGCTGGTCGATTTCCTGAAGGCGCGGGCGCTGCCGGACGGCTTCACGTATGCGGGCAACGACATCTCGTCCGACATGGTCGACGTCGCGCGGCAGCGCTACCGCGCCGACGCGAACGTCGCGTTTCACGTCGGCGCGACGCCGCAGGCCGCGTCGGACTACGGGATCGCATCCGGCATCTTCAACGTCCGGCGCGGCCACGGCGACGACGCGTGGCTCGACTACATCCACGCGACGCTCGACACGCTGCACGCGACGAGCCGCCGAGGCTTCTCGTTCAACTGCCTGACGTCGTATTCCGACCCGCCATTCATGCGTCCGGACCTCCTGTACTACGCCGACCCGTGCGCACTGTTCGATCGCTGCAAGCGCCGCTATTCGCGCCACGTCGCGCTGCTGCACGACTACGGCCTGTACGAATTCACGATCCTCGTCCGCAAGGACGTCTGAGCGACGTCGCGCGGCGATCGTCCCACCCCTTACCGCAGAGCCTGACCATGTTCGGCCCACCCAATCTCGACAGCATTCCGTTCGGTCGCCCGTTCGTGGTCGGCAAGGAGCTCTACTACATCGCGAAAGCGGTCGAGCAGGGCGGCCTCGCCGGCGACCAGGCGTTCACGAAGCTCTGCCACCGCTGGCTGGAAGCGCGCATCGGCTGCCGGCGCGCGCTGCTCACGCATTCGTGCACGGCCGCGCTGGAAATGGCCGCGATCCTCGCCGACGTGCAGCCCGGCGACGAAGTGATCATGCCGTCCTACACGTTCGTGTCGACCGCGAACGCGTTCGTGCTGCGCGGCGCGACGCCGGTGTTCGTCGACATTCGCCGCGACACGCTGAACCTCGACGAGACGCTCGTCGCCGCCGCGATCACCGAGCGCACGCGCGCGATCGTGCCGGTGCACTACGCGGGCGTCGCGTGCGACATGGACGTGATCGGGCAGCTCGCGGCGGACCACGGGCTGTGGGTGATCGAGGACGCCGCGCAGGCGCTCCAGTCGACGTGGAACGGCAAGCCGCTCGGCAGCCTCGGGCACCTCGCGTGCCTCAGCTTCCACGAGACCAAGAACGTGATTTCCGGCGAAGGCGGCGCGCTGCTGGTCAACGACCCGCGCCTCGTCGAGCGCGCGGAGATCATTCGCGAGAAGGGCACCAACCGCAGCCAGTTCTTCCGCGGGCAGGTCGACAAGTACACGTGGGTCGACGTCGGTTCGTCGTTCCTGCCGGGCGAGCTGATCGCGGCGTTCCTGTACGCGCAGTTCGAGCACGCGGACGTGATCACCGCGCAGCGGCGCGCGACCGTGCAGCGCTACCAGGACGCGCTGCAGCCGCTGCACGCCGACGGGCTGATCGAGCTGCCCGCGATTTCGCTCGCCGAGCACGGCAACGGCCACATGTTCTATTTCCTCGCGCGCAACCTCGCCGAGCGGAGCGAGCTGCTGCAGCAGATCCGCGCAGTGGGCGTGAACGCCGTGTTCCATTACGTGCCGCTGCACAGTTCGCCGGCCGGCCAGCGCTACGGGCGTTGCGGGTCCGAGCTGCCGGTGACGGAGCGCGTCGCCGACCGGCTCGTCCGGCTGCCGCTGTACCACGACATGACGGAAGCCGAACAGGACCGCATCCTCGACGTGGTCTTCAATTTCTACCGCACGCGATAACGATGACAATTCCGACACCTGGCCCGACGCACAGCGAGTCGCGCGTCTTTGCGCGCCTCGACCACCCGTACTACATCTTCGCGCCGAATTACCGGCAGACCTCCGGCGGGATCCGCGCGATGCACTACCTGTGCCACGTGCTGAACCTGCTCGGCCACGAAGCGTATATCTGCACGCCGGTCGTGAGTCCGGAACTGCGCACGCCGCCGCTGACCGACGACGTCGTGAAGGCGCACGCCCGCGCGAATCGCAGCCCGATCGTCGTCTACCCGGAAGTCGTCACCGACAATCCGTTCAACGCGCGCTGCGTCGTGCGCTACCTCCTGGCCGAGCCCGGTCGCATCCATGGCAAACCGATCGAACTGCAGCCGAACGACCTCGTCTTCACGTTCGGGCCGACGCTGGTGCCGGAAGGATGGCAGGCGGACCCGTTGCGCATGCCGCTGGTCGACACGCGCATCTTCAACAGTGACGGCGTCGACGATGCGCGCCGCAACGGCACGGCCGTCTTCATCAATCGCCACCTGCGGCGCGGCGGCAGCCTGCATCCGGTCACCGCCGAGTCGATCGAGATCTCGAACCGCGTGCCGGAACGCTCGGCGCGCGAACTCGCGGCGCTGTTCCGCCAGGTCGAGTGCGTGTACATGTACGAATGGTCGACCGCCGCGTTCGAGGCGCTGCTGTGCGGCTGCCCGGTCGTGTGCATCATGAATGATGCATCGCTGCCGGAAGCGACCCGGTGGGTGATGGACGGCAAGGGCATCGCATGGGGGCTCGACGAACAGGAGATCGCCCACGCGAAGGCCACCGTTCACGAAGCGCGCGGCGTCTACCTGAAGGACGAGGAGACGTTCTGGCAGCAGTTGCGGCACTTCGTCGACCGGACCCAGGCCCACGCGGACAAGCTGGATGCGGAGTCCGTCGCGACGGACTCCGGCGCGAGAGGCCAGCCCGCGTCCGCGCCGCGCACGCACATCTCGGTCGTCACTGCCGAGCCGGCCGACCAGGCGCGCGCCAGCCTGCGTTTCGTGCAGCCGTTCGCGCGGCTGGCGCGCGACTGGGCACTGACCTTCCCCGTCACGAGCGCCGGCATCGATCCGGACGCACTGCAGCGCTCGGACCTGATCGTGCTGCAGGGCGACACGCCGGGTCTGCTGTCCGCCGCCACGCTGGAACACCTGTTCTCGCTCGGCAAGCCGGTCGTCTACGAGATCGACACGCCGCTCGAAACGCTGCTCGCCGACGCGCCGGGCGCGGCCGACAATGCGCGCCGCAAGGCGGGCATCCGCTACGCCGTGCAGCGCGCGCACGCGCTCGTCGTGCCGTCGGAAGCGCTGGCGCGGCAGTACCGGCAAGTCAACGCATCGGTCCACGTGCTGCCGACCGACGTCGACCTCGAACGGCTGCACCGCGCGGCGCCCGGCGAGCGCGACCACGTGAACCTCGCGGTTTCCGGCGCCGGGCTCGACGGCGGCCGTCTCGAGCAAGTTCGCGGGGCGCTGGCCGAGCTCCGTCGCCGTTATCCGGGGAAGATCCGGGTGTCATTCATCGGAGCGGCGCTGCCGGCCGGCTGGGACCTCGAACCGGACGTCACGCTGATCGCGGAGACCGCTCCTTACGACAGCTTCGCCGACGCACTGAAGCGCGCGGACCTCGACATCGCGCTGGTCGCGTCGCCGGTCACGCTGCGCGACGACGCGCCGCCGCGCACGTGGCTCGAATGCTCGGCGGCCGGCGCGGCCACCGTGCTCGTCGCCGCGCCGGCGCAAGGCGGCGCGGTCGTCCATGGCCGCACGGGCTGGCTGGTCGCCGACGCCGCCGACGCATGGGTCGACGCGATCGCGCACCTGGTCGAGCATCCGCAAACCCGCGCGCAACTCGCCACGGCCGCGCAGGAGGCGATCCGTGCGCAGCACGACGTCGGCCGCAACGCGGCGCGTCACGGCGCGCTGTACGCGCGGCTGCTGGCGGAGAACCGGACGCTGGCGCCCGTCGCCGCGACCGCGGACGCCGTGCCGCATCGGAAGCGCTTGATCGTGTACTCGATCGAGCCGGAGGCGTGCGCGTCGACGCAGGTTCGCCTCATGCTGCCGTTCGGCCGGCTGAGCGACGAGTGGGAGCTCGTCCCGGGCATCCGGGACGGCCGGATCGACAGCAGCGCGCTGGCCACGGCCGACGCCATCCTGGTGCACCGGCTGACGCCCGGCATGCTGACGGGTGACGACCTCTATACGATCTTCAAGCATCAAAAGCCGGTGATCTACGAGACCGACGACCTGCTCACCGACCTGCCGGCCGCGCATCCGCTCGCCGCGCAAGGCGCGATGGCCCGCGCGGGGATCGAGCTCGTGCTGCGCAACGCGGACGCCGTGATCGTGTCGACGCCGTTCGTCGCCAGCCGCTACCGGCTGTCGCACCCGATCGTTCACGTGCTGCCCGACAGCGTGGACTTCGCCCGGTTCTACCGCCCCGTGACGGCGCGCGGCGACGACTGCGTGACGATCGGCATCGCCGACGCGGCGCTGCGCGGCGACAACTTCGCGCTCGTCGATGCGGCGCTGCAGGCAATCTGCGCGCGCCATCCCGGCAAGGTCAAGATGAGTTTCGTCGGCGCGGGCATCCCGCCGGGCTGGGCCGGCCACCCGGCCGCCGGGTTCGAGCCGGCGCCTCACGACTACGACGCGCACGCGCAACGCCTGCCGGAGCGGCGCTGGGACATCGCGCTGGTGCCGCTCGCCGACGACGATTACAACGCCGGCGCGAGCACGCTCCAATGGCAGGAATACGCGGCAGCCGGCGTCGTCACGCTCGTCAGCGACCGGCCCGCCTACCGCTTCGCGCTGAACGACGGCTGTGACGGCCTGCTGGTCGCGGACGAGCCGCAGGCATGGGTCGACGCGCTCGACAGGCTGATCGCCAATCCGGCGCTGCGCCGCGGGATCGCGCGCACCGCGCAGGCGAAGGTCCGCAAGCATCACGCGCTGCAGCAGGCGTTGCCGCGCTATCGCCACGTGTATCAGCAGTGCATCGACAAGGGCGTGAGCGGCGGCCAGCCCGGCCGGTCGGATGCGCCAATTCCCGGCGTGCTGATCCTCGACGCCTACGGCGATCTCGACAAGGTCCGGCTGAGCCTGCACGAAATCGCAATGCGGCCGGAGCAGGATCTGCTGGCGGTCGTGGTGACCACGTCGCAGGCGCCGTTGCCCGAGTGGACCGACAAGGTGCGCTACCTCGGTGCGGCCGCGCACGAATACGCGGCCACCGTCGAGCAGCTATGCGCGCTGCCGGCGTTCGACTGGACGCTGATCGTCGAGGCGGGTAACGGGGATGCGGCGCACACGCACGCGGATGCGGTGACGGCATAGGGCCTGCTCAAGGCGATCCGTCAGGACGCCGCCGGCGCCGCGCTCCGGCGACGGCCACGCGTTCGCCGTCGAGTCCGAGCCGCTCGCTCGCGAACGCGCCCTCGACCCGCTCGATCGTCCAGCGCATGGCAGCGCTGTCCAAACTTGCCCGAGCACGAGCCGCAGCCACGTCAGGCGTCGCGCAAGCATCGGCATCGCCAGCGCTTGCACGACCCGTTGCTGGTCCCGGTCGGTCGCGTCGAAGCGCAGGCACGCGTCGGCGCACGTTTCCACGGTGAGGTCGGCCTTGGTCAGGCACGAGAAGAGGTTCATCGGGCAGGCAGCCGTCCGCATGGCGGCGAACGGCATTCAAATGAGCGCGAGCGCGGAATCCGCGCCCCGCGTACCGGCCGGCATCGCGCGGCCGGCATCGCGGGGCCGCCTCCGGCGCGCCGCCGCCAGCGACACGATCGGATAACGCCCGAGCGACAGCTCAATGTTTTACCCATCCCGCATGTAGCGATACGCCCAGACCTTGCGAGTCGGCCGCGCAGGTACAACCCATTGCCATCAGGCAGTAAGTATTTCTTCGCGCAGTGCTCCGCGTTTTTTACTTTTAAATCAGTGAGTTGCCCGATGATTTTGCACCCCAAAAAGGCAAAACCTCGGCACAACCATTTTTGGGTACAAAATCTGGGACATGCAAACGCCGGATTCGCAGGAACTCACCGGCTTTCCGCGGACGCAAATATCCCGCAACGCCTTATCCGGCGCGGCTTTTCAGGACTTCAGGGGACTTTTGAGGAAAACCAGATGGCGCGCCCGGCTGGGATCGAACCAGCAACCCCTGCCTTCGGAGGGCAGTACTCTATCCATTGAGCTACGGGCGCATATGACAGTGACGACAGTGAAACGACCCCAATAAACCGGCCGCCCACCATTGGCAAGACGGCAAGGATACCCGGTTTCCCATGACGCGTCCACCTTGCCCGCCGAAACCCCGTCAGGCCCCCATTCGTGCGGGTAAACACGCGCCTTCGCGCCGCTCGCCGTGATGTAAACGTTCCGTCTATAATCGTCCGTGCTTCATTGGACTGCCATTTTGCCGTTGCACCGCGCTCACAATTCCTATTCACGGAGACGAGGCAAGCATGAGCGAAGCACCCCACGAATCTCCCGTCAAAACCCCCGGGCAGCTGATTGCTGTCGTCATCGCATCATTCGCGATTCCGATCGCCCTGATCGTCCTGTTTGCCACCTATGCCAACCATGCGTTCCGGTCAGGCGCAGGCACGGACGCGCTATCCGACGAACAGGTCGCCGCGCGGATCGCACCGCTCGCGAAGGTCGACGTGAAGGACGCGAATGCGCCCCGCACGTACAAGACCGGCGAGGAAGTCTACAAGGCCGTGTGCGTGACCTGTCACGGCACGGGCGCCGCCGGCGCGCCGAAGTTCGGCAACAAGGACGACTGGGCGCCGCGCATCTCGCAGGGCTTCGACACGCTGCTGAAGACGGCGCTGGCGGGCAAGGGCGCGATGCCGCCGCGCGGCGGCACGAGCCCCGACGACGTCAGCGACTATGAAATCGCGCGCACGATCGTCTACATGGCGAACAACGACGGCGCGAACTTCCCCGAACCGGCTGCCCCGGCCGCCAATGCGGCGCCGGCGGCGAACGGCGCGGCGGGTGCGGCAGGCGCTTCGGGCGCCGATGCATCGAACGCGCAGGCCGCCGCCGCAATGGCCGCGATCGCCGCGATTCCGAAGGCCGGCGAAAAGCCCGCGGCCGCGCCGACCAGCGCCGACGCCGCCTCCGCCGGCAAGGCGCTGTACACGCAGGTCTGCCAGGCGTGTCACGCGGCCGGCGTGCTCGGCGCGCCGAAGTTCGGCAACAAGGACGACTGGGCGCCGCGCCTGAAGGACTCGATGGATACCGTCTACAACTACGCGCTGCACGGCAAGGGCGCGATGCCGCCGAAGGGCGGGGCAACCGCGTCCGACGCCGACGTGAAGGCGGCCGTCGACTACATGGTCAACGCGTCGAAGTAACGCCTGCCGGCCGGAAAAAACCCCCGCGGTGCACGCGCATCGCGGGGGTTTTGTTTATCCGGATCGCCCGGGCATCAGCACGCCGCAACGCGCCGCATCACTTCTGCAGCAACGCCTTCAGGCTCGCGAGCCGGTCCTTCGGCGTCATCGGCGCTTCCTCCGGCGTCGGCGGCGGCGCTTCGTCGAGCCCCATCTCGGGAATGAAGCGCGACGGCTCGCACACGACCGTCTCGCGCGCCCGCTTGCGCTTCTTGCACCAGTTCAGGTGCAGGCTGCGCTGCGCACGCGTGATCGCGACGTACATCAGCCGGCGCTCCTCCTCGATCCGCTCGCTGTCGATCGGGCCGTCGTCCTCGCTGCCGCCGCGGTGCGGCATGATGCCCTCCTCGACGCCGACCAGGAACACGTGCGGATACTCGAGCCCCTTCGACGCATGGACGGTCGACAGCCGCACGGCGTCCGGATCCTCGTCCTTGCCTTCGAGCATCGACATCAGCGCGACGGTCTGGATCAGGCCCAGCAGGTTCTTGCCGGTGTCCGCGAGCCCGTCCGCGTTGTGGAAGCCTTCGGCCTCGCCATCGACGGCTTCCGTCTCGGGCTTGGTGCCCTTGCGCTTCAGCCATTCGAGGAATTCGAGCACGTTCTGCCACTTCGACTGCGCCTGCCGCTCGTCGAACGCGTCGTACAGGTAGGCCTCGTAGTGGATGGCCTCCATCATGTCGTCGAGCACGACGGTCGCGGGCTCCTTGTCCGCGCGATCGGTCAGGCGCTGGATGAAGTCGCAGAACATCCGCAGCGGCTCGACCTGCCGCGCGGACAGCCGCGCCTCGATCCCGCCCATGTACACGGCCTCGAACAGCGACACCTTCGCCTGGCCGGCGAACGAGCCGAGCGCCTCGAGGGTCGTGTTGCCGATCCCGCGGCGCGGCGTGGTGACCGCGCGGATGAACGCGGGATCGTCGTCGGCGTTCGCGATCAGGCGCAGGTATGCGCACAGATCCTTGATCTCGGCCTTGTCGAAGAACGACTGGCCGCCCGACAGCACGTACGGGATCCGCTCGCGCCGCAGCACCTGCTCGAAGATCCGCGCCTGGAAGTTGCCGCGATAGAGGATCGCGTAGTCGCGGAACTGCGCGCGCCGCTCGAACTTGTGCGCGGACAACCGGAACACGACCGATTCGGCTTCATGTTCCTCGTCATTGCACGGCGTGACGGTGATCGAGTCGCCCATCCCGTGCTCGGACCACAGCTTCTTCTCGAACAGCTTCGGGTTGTTCGCGATCACGTTGTTCGCGGCGGTCAGGATCCGCACCGTCGACCGGTAGTTCTGCTCGAGCTTGACCAGGTGCAGCTTCGGGAAATCCTTGCCGAGCTGCGCGAGGTTCTCGAGCGTCGCGCCGCGCCAGCCGTAGATCGCCTGGTCGTCGTCGCCCACCGCCGTGAACGCGGCGCGCGGGCCGGCGAGCAGCTTCAGCAGCTCGTACTGGCACGCGTTGGTGTCCTGGTATTCGTCGATCAGCAGATAGCGCAGCTTGTTCTGCCAGCGGTCGCGCACCTGCTCGTTCTTCTCGAACAGCTCGGCCGGCAGGCGGATCAGGTCGTCGAAGTCGACCGCCTGGTACGCATGCAGCGTCGCGACGTAGTTGCGATAGACCAGCGCCGCCTGGTGCTCGTCCTCGTTGGCCGCGATCGTCATCGCCTCGTCGGGCATGATCAGGCCGTTCTTCCACAGCGAGATCGTGCTCTGGATCTTGCGGATCAGGCCCTTGTCGGTGGTGCCGATCTGCTCCTGGATCATCCCGAAGCAGTCGTCCGAATCCATGATCGAGAACTGCGGCTTCAGGCCGACGTGCTCGGCCTCCTGGCGCAGGATCTGCACGCCGAGCGAGTGGAACGTACACACGGTGAGCTGGTTGACGGGCACCTTGCGGCCTTCCTTGCCGGGCGTGGTGAGCGTCTTGCCCTCCAGCAGCTTCGACACGCGCTCGCGCATTTCGGCGGCGGCCTTGTTCGTGAACGTGACGGCCGCGATGTGGCGCGGCTCGAAGCCTTTCGCTTCGATCAGGTGCGCGATCTTCTGCGTGATCACGCGGGTCTTGCCGCTGCCCGCGCCGGCGAGCACGAGGCAGGGACCGTCGAGGTAGCGCACCGCTTCGTTCTGAGCGGGGTTGAGGCCTGCGGACATGATGGCGGATGATGTTGCGGTTGACGGCGAACGCCGGGAGGATGCCGCGCACGGCAGGCCTGGAATGCAGGCGGACACGCGGGGCAGGACGCGCATGTTAACACGTCGGCGACGCGCTTTTCGGGAGCGCCGCCGGACGGGGCCGAGCCGGCAGGCTGTCGTTTTCGTCTCCCTGTTCGGTGCTTGATCCGGCCCTCGCTTCCTTGTCCGGACGGCCAATCCGGCCCCATCCACGGCCCGATCGGTCACAATGGGCGACCGTCGCGGCGGCAAGCGCCCGGCCCGCGCCCCGCAGCGCCGGCCGCCCCGCCCGCCGAGCGCAGCGCCTGCCCGTCCCGCGCCAAATGCCGGCTGCGGCCGTGCATGCGCCGCATCGTGCCGCGCGTCGTGCCGAACGCGCCGGTGCATGCCGCCGCGCCATGCCAGAATAGCCGGTCGTCCGCGCGCCTTCGCGGCGCGCCATCCTTTCGTTTCGTACGCAGCCAAGGATTGCCATGTCGTCATTGCTCAGGATTGGTTTGATGGGTTTCGGTTTCGCCGGCGCGACGTTCCACGCGCCCGTGATCGCCACGAGCGGCCGCACCGAGGTCGCCGCGATCGCGACGGGGCAGCCCGATCGTGCGCGCGCCGCGTATCCGGGCGCACGCATCGTCCCCGATCTCGATACGATGCTCGGCCTCGACGACATCGACTGCGTGGTGATCGCCACGCCGAACGACACGCACTTCACGCTCGCGCGCCAGGTGCTCGAAGCCGGCCGCCACGTGGTCGTCGACAAGCCCGTCACGCTCACCGCCGACGAAGCGCTCGCGCTGGCGCGGCTCGCGAACGCGCGCAGCCGCCTGTTCGCGCCGTTCCACAACCGCCGCTGGGACGGCGACTTCCTCACCGTGCGCCGCATAGTCGAATCCGGCGAACTCGGCCGGCTCACCTATTTCGCGTCGCACTTCGACCGCTTCCGGCCGACCCCGCGCACGCGCTGGCGCGAGGAGCCCGCACGCGGCGGCGGCCTGCTGCTCGACCTCGGCCCGCACCTGATCGACCAGGCGCTCGCGCTGTTTGGGCTGCCGGAAACGGTCGGCGCCACGGTCAAGACGCGCCGCGACAACGGCACGGCGCCCGATTTCGTGCACCTGCTGCTCGGCTATCCGGACAAGGACGTCGCGCTGCACGCGAGCGCGCTGTCGGCGATCGAGCCCGCGCGCTTCACGCTGCACGGCACGCGCGGCAGCTACCAGAAGTTCGGGCTCGACACGCAGGAAGACCAGTTGAAGGCCGGCCTCACGGCGGACGACGTCGAGTTCGGCGGCGGCAACCCGCCCGGCGTGCTGCGCGTGCTCGACGGCGAGGTCGAGGTCGAGCGGCCGGTGCCGACGCTCGACGGCCAGTACGCGGAGTTCTACCGCGCGCTCGCCGCGTCGGTCCACGACGGCGCGCCGTTCCCGGTCACGCCGCAGGACGCCGTCGACGTGATGACGATCATCGAGCTCGCCGCGCAGAGCGAGCACGAAGGCCGCCGCGTACCGTTCGTGCGCCGCCCCGTCTGACGGCCGCGGCCGGGTCGGTGCCGATCCGGCCGCGGCCGCCATCCCGTGCCGCACCGTTCCCCGGCCGCGGCCATGCGTCAGCCGCCACCGCGGCACGCTCCCGAACATTCCGTTACAAATGGTGCGGGAACGAAAGTCAGCGGTCGTCCGGTCTGACGCGTTTCTCATAAAGTCGATCCGACACCAAACCGTCAGGAGAATGTGATGCAACGGTTGATTCGCGCAGCGGCATGCTGCGTCCTGGTTTCCTCGCTCGCGGCCTGTATCGTGCAGCCGCAGCGGCCGGCCCGACAGGCGCCCCCGCCCCCGCCGCGGCCGAATCCGCAGGTCGTCGCGAACGATCGCCTGCAGGAGGTCCAGGGCCGGATCGACAACCTGCACCGCCGGGTCGACGCGCGCGTCAACGGCGGCTACTACCCGCCGCCGTACGGCGCGCAGCTGCACCACCGCCTCGACGTGATCCGCCAGGAAGCGAACGACATGTCGGCGCAGCACAACGGCGGCCTGTCCGGCGACGAGCAGCGCGTGCTGAACCAGGAACTCGACACGGCCGCGCGCGCGATCGGCGAGTAATACCGGCCATGCCGGGGCCGGCAAAAGCGGCGGCGCGCCATGCCGCCGCTTGTCGCGAAGCGACATCCTTTTGCTCAAATTGACAATGCCCACCCGCTCGCGTACAGTCGCCCGCACGCGTCGGGAGAGCGTGTGACCGCGTAGCTAGCAACGCCGGTCGCGCCGCCGAAGGGGCACACCCGCAAACTCTCAGGCAAAAGGACCGACCGCGTCGGGGAATCCCGTCCGCGCATTGCGCGGGCCGCACTCCCCGCACTCTGGAGAGCGGCAGTAGCCCGCTGCGCGATTGCAGCGCGGGCAGGCTGCCCACCGAAGGGGCGCGCGTTCGCCGGCTTGTCGCCGCGGCGCAATCTCTCAGGTATCGAGGACAGAGGGGCATGTACCGGATCGCTTCGCAGGCCCCAAGGCCGCGACGATCGGCACATGGCCGTTCTGACCCGCGCGCAAGCGCCTTGCCTGAGGCCTCGATGACTGCACTGAATCAAACCCCGCTCAACGCCGCGCACCGCGCGCTCAATGCCCGCATGGTCGACTTCGGCGGCTGGGACATGCCCGTCAACTACGGCTCGCAGATCGAAGAACACGAAGCCGTGCGCACCGACGCCGGCATGTTCGACGTGTCGCACATGTGCGTCGTCGATTTCACCGGCAGCCGCGTGCGCGCGTTCTTCGAACACGCGATCGCGAACAACGTCGGCAAGCTCAAGACCCCCGGCAAGGCGCTCTACTCGTGCCTGCTCAACCCGCAGGGCGGCGTCATCGACGACCTGATCGTCTATTACTTCACCGAAGACTTCTTCCGCGTCGTCGTCAACGCCGGCACGGCCGAGAAGGACATCGCGTGGTTCAACCAGCTCAACGAACAAGGCGGCTACGGCCTGACCATCGCGCCGCGCCGCGATTTCGCGATCGTCGCCGTTCAGGGCCCGAACGCCCGTGAAAAGGTCTGGACGACGGTGCCGGCCGCGCGCGCCGCGACCAGCGAACTGAAGCCGTTCAACGCCGCGCAGGTCGCCGGCACGCCGTTCGGCGATCTCACCGTCGCGCGCACCGGCTACACCGGCGAAGACGGTTTCGAAGTGATCGTCCCGGCCGTGCACGTCGAAGCGCTGTGGACCGCGCTGCAGCAAAACGGCGTGCGCCCGTGCGGGCTCGGCGCGCGCGACACGCTGCGCCTCGAGGCCGGCATGAACCTGTACGGCCAGGACATGGACGACAACGTGTCCCCGCTCGACGCGGGCCTCGCATGGACGGTCGACCTGTCGGCGCCGCGCGAGTTCGTCGGCCGCGCCGCGCTCGAGCGCGACGGCACGCGCGCCGCGTTCGTCGGCCTGATCCTGCTGAAGGAAAACGGCAAGGCGGGCGGCGTGCTGCGCGCGCACCAGAAGGTCGTCACGCCGCACGGCGAGGGCGAGATCACGAGCGGCACGTTCTCGCCGTCGATGCAGGAATCGATCGCGTTCGCGCGCGTGCCGGCGGCCGTCCAGGTCGGCGACACGATCCATGTGCAGATTCGAGACAAGCAACTTCCCGCGCGCGTGGTAAAACTGCCGTTCGTGCGCAACGGCAAGGTCCTCGCTGCGTAACGAGACCGAGAAGCGACCGGGAGGCCGCCTCCCGGGAAGCCGGGAAATGGCGCCCGGCGCAACCACATCCGGCGCGCCTCGGCGGCGCGCCAGCATAACGAACACACCTTTTATCCAGGAGCATCCGATGAGCAACGTCCCGGCCGATCTGAAGTACACCGACGAACACGAGTGGATCCGCACCGAAGCCGACGGCACGCTGACGGTCGGCATCACCGATCACGCGCAGAGCACGCTCGGCGACATCGTCTTCCTCGAACTGCCGCAAGTCGGCAAGTCGGTGAACGCGGGTGACGCCGTCGGCGTCGTCGAATCGGTGAAGGCGGCATCCGACATCTACTCGCCGGTGTCCGGCGAAGTCGTCGCCATCAACGAAGAAGCCGCCGACTCGCCGGAAGAAGTGAACAGCGACGCATACGGCGTGTGGCTCTTCAAGATCAAGCTCGCGGCCGGCGCCTCGACCGACAAGCTGATCGACGCTGACGCCTACAGCAAGCTGATCGACTAATTTTCCCTACCCGAACCGCGCGGGGCCGGCCAGCCGGCCCCGCGCGGGACCAGAGTCACGCCATGAAGCTCGAACACCCGGACCGCCTGATGAACCGCACGCCCCTCTCGCTCGCCGCGCTCGAAACGCACGACGCGTTCGCAGAACGCCACATCGGCCCCGATGCCGCCAGCCAGCAGGCCATGCTCGACACGCTCGGCTTCGCGTCGCGCGCCGCCCTGATCGACGCCGTGATCCCGGCCCCGATCCGCCGCGCCGAAACGCTGCCGCTCGGCCCGTTCGCGCAACCGAAGAGCGAGGCCGAAGCCCTCGCCGCGCTGCGTGCCCTCGCGGACAAGAACCAGGTGTTCCGCTCGTATATCGGCCAGGGTTATTACGACTCGCACACGCCGGCCGTGATCCTGCGCAACGTGCTCGAAAACCCGGCGTGGTACACGGCCTACACGCCGTACCAGCCCGAAATTTCCCAGGGTCGCCTCGAGGCGCTCCTGAACTTCCAGCAGATGGTCGCCGACCTCACGGGCCTCGCGATCTCGAACGCATCGCTGCTGGACGAAGCAACGGCTGCGGCCGAAGCGATGACGCTGCTGCAGCGCACCGGCAAGCCGACGTCGAACGTGTTCTACGTGGCCGACGACGTGCTGCCGCAGACGCTCGAAGTGATCCGCACGCGCGCGCTGCCGATCGGCATCGAAGTCAAGACGGGCCCGGCGGCCGATGCCGCGCAGGCCAACGCGTTCGGTGTGCTGCTCCAGTACCCGGGTGTATACGGCGACGTGCGCGACTACCGCGCGCTCACCGAAGCGATCCACGCAGCCGGCGGCCATGTCGTCGTCGCGGCCGATCTGCTCGCACTGACCGTGCTGACGCCGCCCGGCGAATGGGGCGCGGACGTCGCGGTCGGCAACACGCAGCGCTTCGGCGTGCCGATGGGCTTCGGCGGCCCGCACGCCGCGTATCTCGCGGTGCGTGACGAATTCAAGCGCCAGATGCCGGGCCGCCTGGTCGGCGTGACCGTCGACGCGCAGGGCAAGCCCGCGCTGCGCCTCGCGCTGCAGACGCGCGAACAGCACATCCGCCGCGAGAAGGCGACGTCGAACGTATGTACCGCGCAGGCGCTGCTCGCGATCATGGCGAGCATGTACGCGGTCTACCACGGCCCGCACGGCCTGAAGACGATTGCGCTGCGCGTGAACCGCATCGCGGCGCTGCTCGCCGCCGGCGTGAAGCAGCTCGGTTTCACGACCGTCAACGACACGTTCTTCGACACGCTGACGATCGACACCGGCACGCGCACCGCGCAGGTCCATGCATTCGCGAAGGCCCGGCGCATCAACCTGCGCCGCGTGAACGACACGCAAGTCGGCGTGTCGGTCGACGAAACGACGACCCGCGACGACCTCGCCGATCTCCTCGCCGTGTTCGCGCAGGCCGCGGGCGGCACCGCGCCGGCCGTGGACGCGCTGGACGCGGGCCTCGGCGGCGTCGCCGCACTGCCGGCCGGCCTCGAGCGCACGAGCGCGTACCTGACGCACCACGTGTTCAACCGCCACCATTCCGAAACCGAAATGCTGCGCTACCTGCGCAGCCTGTCGGACAAGGATCTCGCGCTCGACCGCTCGATGATCCCGCTCGGCTCGTGCACGATGAAGCTGAACGCGACGTCGGAAATGCTGCCGGTCACGTGGCCCGAATTCGGCCAGATCCACCCGTTCGCGCCGGCCGAGCAGACCGTCGGCTACCGCGAGATGATCGACCAGCTCGAGCAGATGCTCGTCGCGGCCACCGGCTACGCGGCCGTGTCGCTGCAGCCGAACGCCGGCTCGCAGGGCGAGTACGCGGGCCTGCTGATCATCCACGCTTACCACGCATCGCGCGGCGAAGCGCATCGCGACGTATGCCTGATCCCGGCCTCCGCGCACGGCACGAACCCGGCGTCCGCGCACATGGCCGGCATGAAGGTCGTGGTCGTCGCATGCGACGCGCAGGGCAACGTCGACATCGCCGATCTGAAGGCGAAGGCCGACGAGCATGCGAACGACCTCGCGGCGATCATGATCACGTATCCGTCGACGCACGGCGTGTTCGAGCAGAACGTCCGCGAGATCTGCGAGATCGTGCATGCGCACGGCGGCCAGGTGTACGTCGACGGCGCGAACATGAACGCGATGGTCGGCCTGACCGCGCCGGGCCAGTTCGGCGGCGACGTGTCGCACCTGAACCTGCACAAGACCTTCTGCATCCCGCACGGCGGCGGCGGCCCGGGCGTCGGCCCGGTCGCGGTCGGCGCGCACCTCGCGAAGTTCCTGCCGAACCAGCGTTCGACCGGCTACGCGCGTGCGGAAGACGGCATCGGCGCGGTGTCGGCCGCGCCGTACGGCTCGGCGTCGATCCTGCCGATCTCGTGGATGTACATCGCGATGATGGGCGCGAAGAACCTGACCGCCGCCACCGAAACCGCGATCCTCAACGCGAACTACATCGCGAAGCGCCTCGCGCCGCACTATCCGGTGCTGTATTCGGGCCCGGGCGGGCTGGTCGCGCACGAGTGCATTCTCGACCTGCGTCCGCTCAAGGAAACGAGCGGCATCAGCGTCGACGACGTCGCGAAGCGCCTGATGGACTACGGCTTCCACGCGCCGACGATGAGCTTCCCGGTGCCGGGCACGCTGATGGTCGAGCCGACCGAGTCGGAATCGCAGGAAGAACTCGACCGCTTCATCGCCGCGATGATCGCGATCCGCGAGGAAATCCGTGCGGTCGAGGAAGGCCGCGCCGACCGCGAGGACAACCCGCTGCGCCACGCGCCGCACACGGCGGCCGTCGTCACCGCGAACGAATGGCCGCACGCGTACTCGCGCGAGCAGGCGGCGTACCCGGTCGCATCGCTCGGCACGAACAAGTACTGGCCGCCGGTCGGCCGTGCGGACAACGCCTACGGCGACCGCAACCTGTTCTGCTCGTGCGTGCCGATGTCGGAATACGCATAACGCCCGCCGCGCTCCGGAGTCCGGCCGTGACCACACCGCACGCAACCCCCGGTTGCGTGCGGTTTTTACGTCCGCGGCCCGGCCAACCGGTTCACGCTTGCCCGCCAATCCGGCTAACATCACACGCGATCCAGCCAATCAAGGAGTTCCGCATGGTGCGTCCGATGTTTCCGGGCCATGGCGCAACGCAGGAGCGGCCGCGCACGCGCCGCTTCGTGCCGCTGCTCGTCGCGTCGCTGTCGTTTGCCGCCGCCGGCCTCGGCACGGCCGGCAGCGCGCGCGCGGCGATGAATTTCTGCGCGGCGCCCGCCTTGCAGGCGAGCGAGACGACGCAGGCCGAGCCGGGCGTGCAGGCATTGATCCGCAGCGTCGACGCGCGCATCGGCGAGCAGCCGAAGGCGATGGCGCGCGTGCACACCGAGGGCACGCTGCCGCACGAAGGCATCTACGACCAGAGCGCCGACGCGCTGAAGGACATGGAGTTGATGCGCGACGCCGCGCTCGCGTGGCGCGTGACGAATGCGCCGCGCTACCTGCAGCTCGTCGACCGCTTCCTGTCCGCGTGGGTGTCGACCTACCAGCCGAGCTTCAACCCGATCGACGAGACGCGCTTCGACAGCCTGATCGTCGCGTACGACATGACGGCGAGCGCGCTGCCGGTGAAGACGCGCAACGCAACGGCGGCGTTCATCGCGAAGCTCGGCGCCGGTTACGTCGCGCAGATCGACGCGCAGAAACGCCCGCTCACCGGCACCTGGCGCAACAACTGGCAAAGCCACCGGATCAAGCTGATCGCGCTGTCCGCGTTCACGCTCGGCGACCGCAGGATGATGAACGCCGCGCAGCGGCTGTTCGTCGAGCATCTCGCCGACAACATCGGCCCGGACGGCAAGACCTGGGATTTCGAGGAACGCGACGCGCTGCATTACGCGGTGTACGACCTGCAGCCGCTGGTGACGGCCGCGCTCGCCGCGCGCCGCTTCAACCGCAACTGGCTGCGCGAGCGCGGCGCGAACGGCGCGACGCTCGCGGCCGCGCTCGACTGGCTCGTCCCGTACACGCTCGGCGAGAAAACGCATGAGGAATTCGTGAATTCGCCGGTGCCGTTCGACGCGAAGCGCCGCGAGGCCGGTTTGCCGGGCTATACGGGGCAGTGGGACCCGAAAAACGCCACTGAACTCTTTCATCTGGCCGTGCGGCTCGACGGGCGCTATGCCCGCGTCGCGCGGCAGCTCTCCCCCATGCCGCCCGCATGGCTCGCCGCGTGCCTGCCATTGCAGGCGCGCTAGCATTATTCTTAAAGCAAGGCAGGTATCAAAATGGCAGTCAGCGTGTTTGACCTCTTCAAGATCGGCATCGGCCCGTCCAGTTCGCATACGGTCGGACCGATGCGCGCGGCGCTGATGTTCGTCCAGGGCCTCGAGCGCGACGGGCTGCTCGACGCGACGGCCAACGTGAAGGTCGAGCTGTACGGCTCGCTCGGCGCCACCGGCAAGGGCCACGGCACCGACCGCGGCGTGATGCTCGGCCTGCTCGGCGACGCGCCCGACACCGTCGATCCCGAAACGATCGACGCGCGGCTCGAAGACATCCGCAAGTCGAAAAAGCTCGCGCTGCTCGGCACGCACCCGGTGCCGTTCGTGCTGAAGGAGAACATCGCGTTCTACCGGCAGGCGCTGCCCGAGCACCCGAACGGCATGAAGCTGCGCGCGTCCGACGCGAACGGCGACGTGCTGGTCGAGCGCACCTATCTGTCGGTCGGCGGCGGCTTCGTCGTGACGGCCGGCGCGCCGAACACGAAGGTGCTGAGCGCGGCCGAGCAGATGACGCATCCGTTCCGCACCGGCGCCGAGCTGCTCGCGCTGACCGAGTCGACCGGCAAGTCGATCGCGCAGCTGATGTGGGAAAACGAGCGCGCGTGGCACACCGAGGAAGAGACGCGCGACGGGCTGCTGAAGATCTGGGCCGTGATGCAGTCGTGCGTGTCGCGCGGCTGCGGGATCGGCAACCCGGAAGCCGACGGCAACCTGCCCGGCCCGTTCCAGGTCAAGCGCCGTGCGCCGCAGCTGTATCGCGCGCTGACCGGCCACCCGGAGCGCGCGCTGCAGGATCCGCTGTCGATGGTCGACTGGATCAACCTGTATGCGATCGCGGTCAACGAGGAAAACGCGGCCGGCGGCCGCGTCGTCACCGCGCCGACCAACGGCGCGGCCGGCATCATCCCGGCCGTGCTGCACTACTACACGCGCTTCACGCCGGGCGCGAACGAACAGGGCGTGATCGACTTCCTGCTGACCGCCGCCGCGATCGGCATTCTGTACAAGCTCAACGCGTCGATTTCGGGCGCGGAAGTGGGTTGCCAGGGCGAAGTGGGCGTCGCGTGCTCGATGGCGGCCGGCGCGCTCGCGGCCGTGCTCGGCGGCACGCCGCGCCAGGTCGAGAACGCGGCCGAGATCGGGATGGAGCACAACCTCGGCCTCACCTGCGACCCGGTCGGCGGGATGGTGCAGATTCCGTGCATCGAGCGCAACGCAATGGCGTCGGTGAAGGCCGTCAACGCGGCGCGCATGGCGCTGCGCGGCGACGGCTCGCACTACGTGTCGCTCGACTCGGTGATCAAGACGATGCGCGAGACGGGCGCCGACATGAAGACGAAGTACAAGGAAACGTCGCGCGGCGGGCTGGCGGTGAATATCGTCGAGTGCTGATGCAGGGTCCGGCGCTCATGCGGGGTGGATCGGTATCCCGCATGACCGTCGGACGCAACCACCGCCATTAATCGTTCAGCCAGTTCTCCACTCGCAACCCCGGGTAGCTGACGAAGTCCCGCTCGTTGTTGGTCACGAGGACGACATCGAGCGACACCGCATGAGCGGCGATCAGTTTGTCGAGATGGTCCTTCTTCCGCTCGCGGGTTGCTTCGCGGACCGGACCATACGCCTGTGCAGCCGCGACGTCGAACGGTGCGACAGGAATATCGTCGATCAACGCGGCAAGATTGCGACGCTCCCGTGCAGGACTCGCGCACACGGTGACGCCGTACTCGAGCTCGGCGTACGTGATCGCCGACATCACGACGTCCCCTGTGTAGCACTGTGCAAATCGTCTCGCGACCTGCTCCGGCTGATTCCTCATCAAATAGATGCACATGTTGGTGTCGAGCATGAAGCGCGGCATCACAAACCCTCGCGTTCGGCCTGCTCATGGTCGCCGCGCCCTTCGGTCATGAAGTCCGGCCCGAATTTCGCGAATTTCTCGAGTACGTGGGTCAAAGGCCGCCGCATCGGCCGAATACGGATTTCGTCACCGACCCGCTCGATTTCCAGTTCGATATCGGTGCGCTCATAGGCAAGGTCGGCAGGAATGCGCACGGCCTGCGAGTTGCCGTTCCGAAATACCCTCGTGGTATGCATGTCGATCTCCGCCCGGATGTACAGTGGATGTACATTATCCGATGCGGCTTGCGATGTAAATCCATGTGTGTACATAACGCGCCTTCCCGTGGAAACCCGATCGATCCGCCAAGCTCGATTCGCCGGTCGATACCGGCACGCCCAATCAACCTCACCTTCCCGCCGCTGACGAGCCGGCGGTGAAAATCACCCATCACAGCGGCCGTCGCGCATGCAGCATCGAGACAGGCGCCCGGCACGCCATCCGTCGCACTACTTTTCACCGGCGGGCACGCACGCACAAGCTAGCCATTCGGCCAGTCGACACCCGGGCGTGCGCCCCGAACCGTTCGGCGTTCCGACACTTTTCACCGGCCGGTGTACCGGCGCCCCGGCAACGGGCGTAAGCTGTACGTCCCGCTACCCAGGGAGACGGCAGCCCATGTCGCATTCCAAGGATCTCGAGCCGCGCGCCACCACCGGCGCGCGACTGCTCGTCGATGCGTTGCTCGCCAATCACGTCGAACGCGTGTTCTGCGTGCCGGGCGAGAGCTTCCTCGCCGTACTCGATGCGCTGGCGGACGACACCGCGCGCATCCAGACGGTCGTCTGCCGCCACGAGGCGGCGGCCGCGAACATGGCGGAGGCGGTCGGCAAGCTGACCGGCCATCCCGGCATCGCGTTCGTCACGCGCGGGCCCGGCGCGACCCATGCGTCGATCGGCGTGCACACCGCGTTCCAGGATTCGACGCCGATGATCCTGTTCGTCGGCCAGTGCGCGCGCGAGCACCTCGACCGCGAAGCCTTCCAGGAAATCGACTACCGCCGGATGTTCGGCCAGATGGCGAAATGGGTCGCGCAGATCGACGATCCGCGCCGGATTCCCGAATACCTGAGCCATGCATTCCACGTCGCGACGTCCGGCCGGCCCGGCCCGGTCGTGCTCGCGCTGCCGGAGGACGTGCTGTCCGAAGCTTGCGCGCCGCAGCCCGTCGTGCCGGCCGCGAAACGCGTCGCGGCGTCGCCGTCGGCCGCGCAGATCGACGAGCTGCGCGAACGGCTCGCGCGCGCCGAGCGGCCGTTCGCGATCGTCGGCGGCAGCGGCTGGACGCCCGACGCGTGCGCGAACCTGCGCACCTTCGTCGAGCGCTGGCAACTGCCGGTCGCGTGCGCGTTCCGCTTCCAGGACACCGTCGACAACGCACAACCGAACTATGCGGGCGACGTCGGCCTCGGGATCAATCCCGCGCTCGGCAAGCGGATCCGCGATGCCGACCTGCTGCTGGTGCTCGGGCCACGCCTCGGCGAAGCGACAACGGGCGGCTACACGCTGCTCGACATCCCGAAGACGCGCCAGACGCTGATCCACGTGCACCAGGGCGCGGACGAGCTCGGTCGCGTGTATGCGGCCGACCTGCCGATCGTGTCCGGGATGCCGGAGATCGCGGCGCCGCTCGCCGCGCTCGAAGCGCCGGCGCAACCCGCGTGGGCCGGCACGGCCGCCGACGCGCACCGCGCGTACCGCGAATGGCACGCGCCGCTGCCGATGCCCGGCGACGTCCAGCTCGGCGACGTGATGGTGCAACTGCGCGAGCGTCTGCCGCACGACGCGATCCTGACCAACGGCGCCGGCAACTACGCGATCTGGCTGCATCGCCATTTCGCGTACCGGCACTTCCGCTCGCAGCTCGCGCCGACCAGCGGTGCGATGGGCTACGGGCTGCCCGCCGCGCTCGCCGCGAAGTCGCTGTATCCGGCGCGGGCCGTGGTCGCGCTCGCCGGCGACGGCTGCTTCATGATGGCCGGCAACGAACTCGCGACCGCGATGCAGTACGGACTGAACATCGTCACAATCGTCGTCAACAACGGGCATTTCGGCACGATCCGCATGCATCAGGAGCGTAACTATCCGGGCCGCGTGCACGGCACGGGGCTCACGAACCCCGATTTCGCCGCGTATGCACGCGCGTTCGGCGCGCATGGCGAGACGGTCGAGCGCACCGCCGACTTCGCGCCGGCACTGGAGCGCGCGCTGACCTGCGGGCTGCCGGCGCTGATCGAGATCCGCATCCCGCAGGACGCCAGCACGCCGGCCGCGACGCTCGAGCAGATCCGCGAGCAGGGCCGCCGCGCGCGCGGCGCATGACGATGGAGCAGCGCGTCGCGCCGGCCGGCCTCGCGCTGTCGCGCGACGACGCGCTCGCCCATCCCGGCACGCTGCTCGCCCCCGACGGCATGCTCGTCGCACCGTATGACCTCGAGCACGGCGGCGGCCCCGCGGAGGATCACGTGCCGGCCGCGCCGGCGCTCGGCCTGCTGCACGCCGCCCACCAGCCGTTCCGGCTCGACTACGACCGCACGACGGACGTGCACGTGATCAACGGCATGGGCGTCGCGCTCGGCGACTCGGTGATCGGGCTGACCGCGCTCGCCGCGCTGCGCACGCTGCACCCCGGCCTGCGCTTCACGCTGTACCGGCCGGCCCGCACGCCGCGCTACGTCGACGCGCTGTATGCGCTCGCGGCCGACGTCGTCGCGCCGTCGCGTGCGCTGCCGTACGCCGCCGATGCACTGCCCGCGCACATGCCCCGCATCGATCTCGGCAATCACCTGTACTGGCCCGCGTTCGCGCGGCAGCCGATGATCGACTTCTTCCTCGACGCGCTCGGCGCGGATCCGGCCACGGTGCCGGCCGCCGCGAAGCGCAATCGCTGGCTCGCGCGGCTGCGGCTGCCCGCGCTGCCGGCCGAGTGGGGGCAGCCGTACGTGCTGTTCTGCCCGACCGCGAGCACCGCGGTGCGCAGCGTGCCGCCGGCGTTGCGCGCGGCATTCGTCGAGCAACTCGCGCAGCGTTACGGGCTGCCGGTGGCCGGCTTCGGCCCCGTTGCGCATCCCGCCTACGTCGACGTGAGCCGCGATGCGCCCGATACCGCGCGCTTCATCGCCTGGGTCAAGGGGGCGAGCGTGCTGTTCGCGCCCGATACGGCCGCGCTGCATCTCGCCGACGGCTTCGACGTGCCGACGCTCGGCTGTTTCACGACGATCGGGCCGACGCTGCGCGTGCACGACTACCCGCACTGCGTGCCGGTCGCGCTCGACCTGCCGGCCGGATTGCACGGGCTGCATCGCAGCGAACGGCCGGACGATCTCGCGGCGGTCGAAGCCGCTTACCGGGCGATCGACTGGGATGCGTTGCCGTGGCCTGCGCCGCGCGAAGCGGCGGCTACGGGCGGATAGAGAGAGAAAAACGGGAGTCGCCCGAACGGCCGAACGCGCGGCGGCATCCCCGCGCCGCCGCGGCCCTCCTCATCCGGCCGCCACCGTCACCGCCCGATCGCGCAGCGTCTCCGACGGCCGCTTGCCGAACAGCCGCCGGTAGTCGGTCGCGAACTGGCTCAGGTGCCAGAAGCCCCACGCCTCCGCGACGTCCTGCACCGAACCGGCCGCCCGCCCGCACAGGTCGCGCCGCGCGCCGTTCAGCCGCAGCGTGCGCAGGTAGGTCGCGGGCGCCATGCCGAGCACGTCCTGGAAGCAGTACTGCAGCGTGCGCCGGCTCACGTGCAACTGCTCGCACAGCTCGGGCACGCCGACCGGGCGCGTGCGGTGGGCGAGCACGTACTCACGTGCCTGCTCGACGATCCAGCGCCGTGTCGACGGCGCACCGCCCGCGCCGTCGTCCGCCGGTTGCGCGCACGCGTCGAACAGCGCGGCCAGCACCTCGGCCTGCAGGTCGTCGCGCTGCGCGTCGGGCAACGGCCCGCCCACGGCCGCCGCGCCGTCGAGCCGGTGGCCGAGCAGCGCGCACAGGCGCGCGAGCCGCGTGTCGCCGACCTGGATCACGTGCTGCGTGAACAGCCGCTCGTCGAGCGCGCGGTGCTCGACCTCCTCCGCGTAGCGGCGCAGCACGTCGCCGCGCACGACCACGCCGTAGATCGAGAACTGCGCGGGTGTCAGCAATTCGAATTCGACGTTGCCGGGCCGGAACGCGAGCGCGCCGGGGCCGATGCGGCACGCATCGACCCGCGCGGTGCCGTCGCTCATCAGCGGGATGCCGAACCAGTACGCGTCGCCGCGCACCTCGCACGCCTGCCGCAGCAGGTGGCTGGTCGATTCGCGAAACAGCTTCATCGTGTCGAGCGGCAGCTCGGTCAGCGTGCCGACGAAGCGGCCGGCCGCGAGCTGGTCGTAGGTCTGCCGCCAGCCGATCAGATTGCGCGCCTGCTCGTCGGCGTCGTGCGCGACGCTGACCACGGCCTGGCCGGCCAGCGCGTCGTCGCCCTGCGCGCTGCGCCGCGTGTCCTCGGCCGTCGGCTCGGCCATGCACTCCACTCGTTGATCCATGGTGTTCTCCTCACCTGCCCGGGACCGCGTCCATCACGCAAGTCCCGTGCCGAACCGCGTTGTCCGGCGACAAGCCCGTCATTCCACGCCGTGCGGCCAACTCGCGCCATGCGGGCGCACCCGGAGACGGCACGGCGCGCACCGCGCGGGTGCGGCATGCGCGCCGCCGGCGGCGTGGCGACACGCTACGCGCCCGGCCTCAACCGCACGACCCGCGTGCCGCAATTGCCGTACGCCTGCGCGACCGCCAGCTCGACGATCGGACTGCCGGCCGGCCAGGGCGCCGCGTCCGCTTCCTGCAGATCGGCACGCAACGTCGCGCGGCCGTTGATCCGGTAGCGGATGCCGCGCACGAAATCGATGAACAGCAGCCCGACGCCGCTGCCGTCGCACGCGAGCGCATCGATCCGGTTGCCGTCGCCGTGCGTCGGCAGCGCGAAGCGCAGCGTCTTCGTGTCGATCACGCGCACGACCGGCCACAGATCGCCGTTCGCGTCGCGCACGCCCTGCACGATGTCGCAGGTCACGCGTGCCGGGGCCGGATCGCCGCGCGTCGTGCCGACGAACATGAACGGCTGCGATTCGACGAACTGGCGCACGCCGATGCTCAGCCGCGTCGTCACGACGTCGCTCATCCGCTCGGCTTCGTCGGCGACGCCGAACCGGTGATGCGCGTCGAGCTCGCCTGCGTGAAACACCGGGTGACGCGGAAACGATCGGGGCGGTTCTGCCATGCTGGTTTCGGTCGGGGCCATCGCTGCGCGAGGCGGCCGCGAACGCGCGACGGCCGGTGCGGTGACCGAAGCCGGCCGCCGGCGACGCGCAGCCGAGGCCGCGTATCGAATGTCGAAAGGCGAATATCGAAAGGCGAAAACGGCGAAGGGCCGGGCGAACGGTCGCCAGCGCATTGCCGCATCGCCGCGGACCCCGCCCGACGGCCGGACAGCCATCGCCCGACCGTCGAACCTTCCACGGAAATCCGGCGCCGGCCACCGAACCTTCCACGGAAATCCGGCGCCGGCCACCGAACCGGGCAGCGTTTCGCTGCCGCCCGGCCGGCCCCGGCACTTCGCCCCCTGCTGCTGCGATCAGAAGAACCCGAGCGCCTCGGCCTGGTAGCTGACCAGCAGGCACTTCGTCTGCTGATAGTTCGACAGCGCCATCTTGTGCGTCTCGCGACCGATGCCCGACTGCTTGTAGCCGCCGAACGCCGCGTGCGCGGGGTACAGGTGGTAGCAGTTGGTCCACACGCGGCCGGCCTCGACCTCGCGGCCCATCCGGTACGCGCGCGTGCCGTTGCGCGTCCACACGCCCGCGCCGAGCCCGTAGAACGTGTCGTTCGCGAGTTCGATCGCTTCCTGCTCGTCCTTGAACGTCATCACCGACGCGACCGGCCCGAAGATCTCTTCCTGGAACACGCGCATCTTGTTGTTGCCGAGCAGCATCGTCGGCTTCACGTAGTAGCCCGTGCCGAGCTCGGCGGCCGGTGCCGTGCGCTCGCCGCCCGTCAGGCATTGCGCGCCTTCGTCGCGGCCGATGTCGATGTACGACAGGATCTTGTCGAGCTGCTGCTGCGACGCCTGCGCGCCGATCATCGTCTGCAGGTCGAGCGGGTGGCCGCCCTTGATGCGCTCGACGCGCGCGACGGCCTTCTCGATGAAACGCTCGTAGATCGATTCCTGGATCAGGATCCGCGACGGGCACGTGCACACTTCGCCCTGGTTCAGCGCGAACATCGCGAGGCCTTCGAGCGCCTTGTCGAGGAATGCATCGTCCTGGTCGAGCACGTCCGCGAAGAAGATGTTCGGGCTCTTGCCGCCCAGTTCGACCGTCGACGGGATCAGGCTGTCGGCCGCCGCATGCAGGATGTGCTTGCCGACCGGCGTGGAACCGGTGAACGCGATCTTCGCGATCCGCTTGCTGGTCGCGAGCGCCTCGCCCGCTTCCTTGCCGAAGCCGCTGACGATGTTGATCGTGCCGGCCGGGAACAGGTCGCCGATCAGCTCCATCAGCACCATGACCGACGCGGGCGTCTGCTCGGCCGGCTTCATCACCACGCAGCAGCCGGCCGCGAGCGCCGGCGCGAGCTTCCACGCGGCCATCAGCAGCGGAAAGTTCCACGGGATGATCTGGCCGACGACGCCGAGCGGCTCGTGGAAGTGATACGCGACGGTGTTGTCGTCGATCTCGGAAATGCCGCCTTCCTGCGCGCGGATGCAGCCCGCGAAATAGCGGAAGTGGTCGATCGCGAGCGGCAGGTCGGCCGCCATCGTCTCGCGCAGCGGCTTGCCGTTGTCGATCGTCTCGGCCACGGCCAGCAGCTTCAGGTTCTTTTCCATCCGGTCGGCGGCGGCGAGCAGCAGGTTCGCGCGCTCGGCGACCGACGTCTTGCCCCACTTGCGGCGCGCGGCGTGCGCGGCATCGAGCGCGACCTCGATGTCGTCGGCGCTCGAGCGCGGCACGCGGCAGAACGGCTTGCCGTTGATCGGCGACACGTTCTCGAAATACTCGCCCTTCACCGGCGGAACCCACTTGCCGCCGATGTAGTTGTCGTACTGCTGACGATACGGATATTCGACGTCGAGGCCCAATTGTTTCAGGTCAAACGGGTTCATACATGTCTCCTGTTTCATCGTGCTTGTGTGAATACAGCGCCGGTTGGATCGCGCTGCACGGTTTACGCAACATGCGTGCCAAACCGGGCGAAAACGGAACAGGAGCGGTGCGTCCGGCCGCCCGCCGGGGGCGGTGCCGACGCACGGGAAACGGGTGTCACGATTCTGAACACCGCGACGGCACAGCGGCGAGGCGGGTGTTCTGAATTTCCACAGCACACCTGTGCACGCGCCGCGGCACGCCACGCTCGCCGCGTGGCATGTCGCTTGCGTGCGGAACGCGGATCCGCACGCATCGGCCACGCGCCGACCGACACCATGAACGACCCGGGCCCCCTCAGCGACGATGCCGTCGCGTTCATCCATGAACAGGTATTCCTGATCGTCGCGACCGCAAACGCGGCGGGCGACAGCGACTGCTCGTATCGCGGCCGGCAGCCGCGCGCGGACGGTTCGTTCGCCCCGCTCGTCGACCTGCCCGATCGCCGGACGCTCGTGCTGCCCGACTTCGCGGGCAACAACCTGTTCAACACGATCGGCAACCTGCTCGTGAATCCGGCGATCGCGCTGCTGTTCGTCGATTTCGTCCGGCAGACGACGTGGCTCGTGCAGGGGCGTGCGACGATTGACGAAGATGCGCGAAGCCACGCGCAGCTGTGGCCGGATGCGCGGCGTTATGTGGTCGTTGAAGTGGACAGCGCGCACGCGCGGGCCGATGCGGGGCTGCCGCCGCTCGTGCTCGCGTAATGCGGGAGCCCGGTCGTCGCTGCAAGGGGATGACGATCGCGACATGCAGCGCGCGCTTGCCGAAACGCCCGCCTGCGGCGACGCACGCTCACCGCCCGTTCGCCTCCGCGCAAGCCGGTTCGGTCCGGCGACGCGCCGGCGCTCCGGGATGCGCATGCTCGCCGTCATCGCCTCGCGTTTCGGCAACCGCCGGCCGCGCGCCAAGAAACGCGAACACCACGCCCGCACACAGCACCGTGACGACCGCGAGCCCGATCAGCAGCCGATCGAACGCGTGCGTATAGCTCGCGAGCAGCGCCGCACGCCCCACGCCCGGCAACACGGCCGCGGCACCGGCGAGATCGCCCGTCGCGAGCCGCGCGGCCGCCCGCAGCGCCGCGTCGGACGTCCCCGCCGCCGCCTGTCGCAAATCGGCGTGCGCGAGCGTCGCCAGCACCGCGCCGACGATCGCGAGCGCGATCCCCTCGCCCGCCACGCGCGTCGTGCTGAAGATCCCGGTCGCCATCCCCGCACGCTCCTTCGGCACGACGCTGACCGACAGCCCGTCCATCAGCCCCCACGGCATGCCGGCCCCGACGCCGATCGCGAGCATCGGCGCGATCGCCGCCGGCCCCGCGCCGCCGCGCAGCGCGACGCCCAGCCACACGAGGCCTGCCGCCGCGAGCAGGAGCCCGAGCCCCGCGATCACGCCCGCCGACAGCCAGCGCGTGAGCGTCGCCGCCATCAGCGGCACGACGAGCATCGGCGCGGAGATCGCGAGCATCAGCCAGCCCGCGTCGATTTCGCTGAAGCCGTCGATGCCGATGAAGCGCAGCGGCAGCACGACGAGCAGCACGATGTAGCAGCAGCAGGTCGACACCGGCAACACCTGCACGCCGACGAAGCGCGGAATCCGGAACAGCGACAGGTCGAGCATCGGCCGCGCGACGCGCGTCTCGATCGCGACGAATGCGCACGCGCCGAGCGCCGCGCCCGCGAGCAGCGCGACGACGAGCGGATGCGTCCAGCCGCGCGCGGGCGCCTCGATCACGCCGAACGTGAACAGCGTGAGCGCGGCGGTGAACGCGGCCGTGCCGGGCCAGTCGAGCCCCGTCGCGTGCGGATCGCGCGACTCGTGCATGCGCGGCAACCCGAACCCGAGCGACAGCGCGCCGGCCGCCGCGCCCGTGACGAAGATCGCGCGCCAGCCACCGTGCGCGATCAGCCAGCCGGCGAGCACCGGCCCGAACGCGAGCCCGATCCCGAACGTCGTGCCGAGCAGGCTGAATGCACGCGTGCGCGCCGCGCCGTCGAACTCTTGCGCAAGCATGGCCGTGCCGCCCGCGAGCGCCGCGGCCGCCGCGAGCCCTTGCGCGGCGCGCAGCAGGTCGACCGTGAGCATCGACGGCGCGAACGCGAGCGCGACCGACATCAGCGTGAAACCGCCGACGCCGATCGCGAACACCCGCTTGCGGCCGAACTGGTCGGCCAGCGCGCCCGCCGCCATCAGGAAACTGCCGAACGCGAGCATGAACGCGTTGGTGATCCAGTTCATCGCGACCGGGCCGCCGTGCAGGTCGCGGCCGATCGCGGGCGTCGCGACCGCGCCGCCCGAAAACGACAGCGGCAGCGCGACGGCGGCCAGGCAGACGGCGGCCAGCACCCACGCGCGCCGGCGTGCCGACGTGGCTGAATCGGCTGAAAACGGGTGATCCATCATCGCTCCTCGAAAAGCCGGCGCGGATGCGCCTCAAGCGCGATCAAAGATAATTCCGATTCAATCGTCGAAAAACCACGCAAGGCTCCGGATATAACGGACTAAAATTCCTCAATTCACCGCTTCGCGACCGCTCGCCTGCCTACGTCGATGGAAAACCTGAACGGCATCGCCGCCTTCGTCCGCACCGCCGAAGCGCTCAGCTTCGTCGCGGCCGGCCGCGCGCTCGGCATCTCGGCCTCCGCCGTCGGCAAGACGATCGCGCGGCTCGAGCAGTCGCTCGGCGTGCGCCTGTTCAACCGCACGACGCGGCGCGTCACGCTGACCGACGAAGGGCGTCATTTCTACGAACGCTGCCAGCGGATCCTCGAGGATTTTCGCGATGCGGAGGCGACCGTGACGGCCTCCGCGCAGCGCCCGCGCGGCAAGCTGCGCGTGAGCCTGCCCGTGATCGGCTACCGGTTCCTGCTGCCGGTGCTGCCCGAATTCAGGCAGCGCTATCCGGACGTCGAACTCGATCTGGATTTCAACGACCGGATGGTCGACGTCGTCGAAGGCGGGTTCGACGCGGTGATCCGCAGCGGCCCGCTGTCGGATTCGAGCCTGATGTCGCGGCGGCTCGGCCCGTTCGCGTTCGTGCTGTGCGCAACGCCCGCGTATCTCGCGCAGGCCGGCACGCCGCGGGCGCCGCGCGATCTCGAAGCGCACGATTGCGTGCGCTACTGCTTCCCGACCACCGGCAAGCTGCAGGACTGGGCGCTCGCCGCCGCCGACGGTACGCCGCTGAAGCTGCGCACCGCGATGACCTGCAACAACATGGAAGCGCTGCGCGGCGCGGTCACGGCGGGGCTCGGCATCGGCTACATGCCCGACTTTCTCGCGCGCGACGCGCTGGACACGGACACGCTCGTCACCGTGCTCGACGACTACCGGATCGCGCCGGGGCAGTTCTCGATCGTGTGGCCGTCCAGCCGGCAGTTGTCGCCGAAGCTGCGCGTGTTCGTCGATTTTCTGTGCGAGCGGCTGTTCACGTAGCGGAGCGGAGCGGTCGTGCCGACACTCCGCATCACTTCGCATCACTCCGCGCCGATCCGCTCCGCTTCCGCCTGCGGCAACAGCGCATCGCTGTCGTCCTTCAGCCCGACGCCCGTGAGGCCAAGCCGGCGCGCATGCGTCATCAGGTAATGCAGCTTGTGCGCGGCGGCGGCATGCGGCAGCCCTTCGGGCCGCACGTTCGAGATGCAGTTGCGCAGCGCGTCGTGGCAGCCGACCTTCGGCGCCCAGGTCAGGTACACGCCGAGGCTGTCCGGCGAGCTGAGCCCCGGCCGTTCGCCGATCAGCATCGCGACGACCTGCGCGCGCAGCAGCTCGCCGATCTCGTCGCCGAGCGCGACGCGCGCCTGCGTCGCGACCACCACCGGGCCGATCCGCCAGCCGTCCGCGGCGAGCCGCGGGCACACGGCCTGCAGCAGCGGCAGCGCCTGCTTTGCGGCCGCGAACGCCGACAGCCCGTCGCCGACCACGAACACGACCTCCGGCGCGTCGTCGAGCGCCGCGCCGTAGCCCGCCAGCAGCGCGCGTCCGTCGTCCGACAGCTTGCGGCCGAGGTCCGGCCGGCGCAGATAGTGCTGACGATCGGGCGCCGCGCTCTGCACGCCGAGCGTCGCGAAGCCGGCCGCGTCGATCTCGCGGCGCAGCGCGTCCGCGTCGAGCGGCTGGTGCACGGCGTCGCGCGCCTGCGCGTGCGACAGGTTGAACGCGAGCAGCGGCGCGGTCGGCAGGCTGCTGCCCGCGCGGCCGAGCGCGATCCGCGCGTTCGTGAACGACTTCAGCTGCGCCCACGGGTTCTTTTCGACGGCGTCGCTCATGCCGAAATCCCCATCCAGTCGTTCGCGCCCGCGAGCAGCGGCACGCGCGCGCTCGCGGCGCGCAGCGCACCGTGCGCGTCGGCGATCTCCATCGTCTCCAGCCACTCCTCGAACTCGGGCGCGCGGCGCAGGCCGAGCACCTCGCGCACGTAGAGCTGGTCGTGAAACGACGTGCTCTGGTAGTTCAGCATCACGTCGTCCGCGCCCGGAATCCCCATGATGAAGTTGATGCCGGCCGCCCCCAGCAGCGTCAGCAGCGTGTCCATGTCGTCCTGGTCGGCTTCCGCGTGATTCGTGTAGCAGATGTCGCAGCCCATCGGCACGCCGAGCAGCTTGCCGCAGAAGTGATCCTCGAGCCCCGCGCGGATGATCTGCTTGCCGTCGTACAGGTATTCGGGCCCGATGAAGCCGACCACCGTGTTCACGAGGAACGGATCGAACTTGCGCGCGACCGCATACGCGCGCACCTCGCAGGTCTGCTGGTCGACGCCGAAGTGCGCGTTCGCCGACAGCGCGCTGCCTTGCCCCGTCTCGAAATACATCAGGTTATCGCCGACGGTGCCGCGCTTGAGCGACAACGCGGCCTCGCGCGCCTCGCCGAGCAGCGCGAGCGAAATGCCGAAGCTCGCGTTCGCCTTCTCGGTGCCCGCGATCGACTGGAACACCAGGTCGACCGGCGCGCCCTTCTCGATCGCCGCGATCGTGTTGGTCACGTGGGTGAGCACGCACGACTGCGTCGGCACGCCGTAGCGTTCGCGGAACCCGTCGATCATCGCGAGCAGCTTCACGATCGCCGCGAGGCTGTCGGTGGCCGGATTGATGCCGATCATCGCGTCGCCGCAGCCGTACATCAGCCCGTCGAGCATCGACGCGGCGATGCCCTTCACGTCGTCGGTCGGATGGTTCGGCTGCAGCCGCACCGACATCCGGCCGGCCAGCCCGACCGTGTTGCGAAAGCGCGTGACGACGCGGCGCTTCCTCGCGGCCGCGATCAGGTCCTGGTTGCGCATCAGCTTCGACACGGCCGCGACCATCTCGGGCGTGAGGCCCGGCGCGATCCGTTCGAGCGCGGCGCCGTCGGCCGCCGGCGACAGCAGCCAGTTGCGGAAGTCACCGACGGTGAGGTGCGAGATTTCCGCGAACGCGGCCGCGTCGTGATCGTCGAGGATCAGGCGCGTGACCTCGTCGTGCTCGTACGGAATCACCGCTTCGTTCAGGAACGCCTTCAGCGGCACGCCCGCGAGCGCGATCTTCGCGGCGACGCGCTCCTCCTCGCTCGCCGCCGCGACGCCGGCGAGCTGGTCGCCGGAGCGCAGCGGGCTCGCCTTCGCGAGCAGCGTTTTCAGGTCCGCGAAGCGGTACGTGCGCGGGCCGATCGTCTCGGTATGGGACATCGTTCGAATCTCCTTGCCAGTCCTTGCCCATCCTGGCCGAATGCCGAAGGCGCGCCCGTTCGACGGGGCGCGCCGGATGCCGTCACGAACGGCCGTTCGGGTTCGCCATCCTCATTCCTCGAGCAGCACGTCGGCCGGCGCGCTCGCGCGCTGCGAACGGGTCGCGAGGAAGTACGCGTAGCCGAGCGCGAGGAACGCGACGAACACCATCGCCACCAGCCCGTTGAAATACACCATCGTCGCGAGGCAAATCAGGGCCGCAACGATCGCGAACGCCGGGAAGAACGGGTACAGCGGCGCGCGGAACGGCCGCGCCATGTTCGGCTGCGAACGGCGCAGCTTGAACAGCGCCGCCATGCTTACGATATACATCACGATCGCGCCGAACACCGACATCGTCACGATGTTCGCGGTGAGCGTCTGGCCGCCGAACTGGATCAGCTCGTCGCTGTAGATCGCGGCGATCCCGACCACGCCGCCCGCGAGAATCGCGCGATGCGGCGTCTTGAAGCGCGGATGCACCTTCCCGAGCCACTCCGGCAGATAGCCTTCGCGGGCCAGCGCGAAGATCTGGCGCGAATAGCCGAGGATGATCCCGTGGAACGACGCGACCAGCCCGAACAGCCCGAGCCACACGAGCATGTGCATCCAGCCGCTGTTCGCGCCGACGATGTACTTCATCGCCTGCGGCAGCGGGTCGTTGATGTTCGCGAGCTTGGTCCAGTCGCCCGCGCCGCCGGCGAACACCATCACGCCGATCGCGAGCGTGACGAGCGTCAGGATGCCGGCCACATAGGCGATCGGGATCGAGCGCTTCGGGTTCTTCGCCTCCTCGGCGGCCATCGCGACGCCTTCGATCGCGAGGAAGAACCAGATCGCGAACGGGATCGCCGCGAACATGCCGTGGAATGCGCCGACGCTGAAGTGATCGGCGCCCGACCAGCCGCCCTTCATGAAGTTGCTCCACGCGAAGCCCGGCGACACGACGCCCATGAACACCAGCAGCTCGAAGATCGCGAACAGCGTGACGACCAGCTCGAACGTCGCGGCGATCTGCACGCCGACGATGTTCAGCGCCATGAACACGAGATACGCGCCCATTGCCGCGTGTTTCGGTTCGAGACCCGGAAACTGCACGTGCAGGTACGCGCCGATCGCGAGCGCGATCGCGGGCGGCGCGAACACGAACTCGACGAGCGTCGCGGCGCCGGCAAGATAGCCGCCCGCCGGGCCGAACGCGCGGCGCGCATACGCGAACGGGCCGCCCGCGTGCGGGATCGACGTCGTCAGTTCGGTGAAGCTGAAGATGAAGGTGGTGTACATCGCCGCGACGAACATCGCGGTGACGACGAAACCCAGCGTGCCGGCGCTCGCCCAGCCGTAGCTCCAGCCGAAGTATTCGCCTGAAATCACGAGGCCGACCGCGATGCCCCACAGTTGCCAGGTCCCGAGCGTCTGCTGCAGCGCGGGCTGGCCGGACGACTTGGCGCCGGCGACGGGCCGGCCATTCGACTCTGCTTTCATCGGATTCTCCTGAAAGGCGCCGGCCTGCCGGCCCGCGCGACTGAGAATCGATGCTAGAGAGTCATTAAACGACGTGTTATCGAAATTCGGCAAAGATGGCGGCCGACGTTTCGCCGACGGCAACGCCGGGCGGTGGG
>NZ_CAJPGQ010000043.1:0-70739 GCF_905339595.1 Burkholderia sp. BCC1977 | reverse complement strand
TGCTTGTCGCCGACAGTGCGCCGGCCTTCACGTTCGTCAGCGTCGTGCCGGCCGCGCCGGCCAGCGTCACCTTGTCCTTCGTATCGGTGTCGTATGCGACCGCGTTAGGATCCGAACCGCCGCTGTTCTTCGCCATTGCGTCCAGCGCATCGCCGACGTTGTTGTACGTCGTGTCGCCAACCGTGTACGTCGGCGCCTTGATGGTGCCATCCGTGTCGACACTCGCGCCGCCGCCGAGCGCGTTGGTCACGCCCGTCAACTGGCTCACGTTCACCGCATCATTGCTTTTCGTGCCCTTCGCGACATTGACGATCTGACGCTGCATCGAGTTCGACCCGACGGAAAGTGCATTGCCTCGATCGGCGACAGAATTGGCGCCCAGTGCGATGCCACCGCTATTGCCCGACGCCACACTCGCGTTGGCACCCAGTGCAATAGCATCCGTGACGTTTTGCGCGACGTTCGCAGACTTGCCCATCGCAATACTGTTAACGGTACCCGCCGTCGTCATTGCCTTGTCGCCGATCGCGATCGAGCTCTTGCCCACGGCTACCACGCCGTTATTGCCGACCGCCACCGCGTTATCGGCGTTGGCCTTCGCGCGAGAACCGATTGCCAGCGCGCCGGCACCATTCGTCGTGACCATGCTGCCCATCGCGACCGAATACGGCTGCTCGACCCCGGTCTGGGCGATACTGCCGATCGCCACCGCGTGGTCCGAACTCGCGACCGCCTGCAGACCAACCGCGATCGCATTGATCCCGCCGGCACCACTCGCCACGCCGATGGCAGCAGCCGTACCCATATTCGGATCGCGGCCGTTCATCGATGCAATGTTCGGCAAGCTGCCGTCCGCACCCAACCCTTCGATCGCGACAAAGCTGCCCGGCTTCGATTCGACGTCACGCGTCATCCGCGTCATCTTCTTGTCGAACTGCGTATTGGCGGTGTGCATCGCGTTGGTCAACTGCTTCATGTTGACGGCATCGGTATCGTCGACGCCCTCGCTGACATTGACGATCCGGCGCGTCGCACCCAAGTCACCTATCGACACGGTATTGGCACCCGAGGCGACCGAGTTGACACCGATTGCGATCGAGTTCATGCCCGACGCCCGGGCGCCCGAACCGATCGCCAGCGTATCGACGTTCGTCGCATTCGCCTGCGAGCCGATCGCCACGCTGTTCTTGCCCAGCGCATTGGCCTGCATGCCCGAGGCATTGACCTTGATGTACTTCATGTTGAGCGTGCCGTCGCCGAGGTCCTTCTTGATCTCGTCCTTGACGTCGCTCAGGCCGCCCTGGAGCTGGGCCACGTTGACCGCATCGGTGGCGTCCGTGCCCGTCGCGACGTTCTTCAGCGCAACCGCCTTCGTTGCAGTCGTGCCGCCCAGCGTCACGCTCGACTTGTTCGTGCCGTCATAATGCACGGCGTTCGCATCGTCGCCGCCGGCGCCGGCGCCGCCCGACGCAGCCGCGGCCTGCAGCGCATCGCCGACGTTGGTGTAGGTCTTGTCGCCGACCTTGTAGGTCGGCGTCGAAAGGGTGCCGTCCGTATTGACGGTGGTTTCGCCGCCGAGTGCGGAGGCGACGCTCGACGACACGTCGTACAGCTGACCGCCGTTCACGGCGTCCTTGCTGGCCGATGCGACCTTGCCGGCCTTCACGTTCGTGACGACCGTGCCGCCCGTGCCGCCCAGCGAAACGGTGCTCTTCGTCGCATCCTTGTACACGACCGCGAGCGACTCGCCCGTCGACGGATCGATCAGGCCGCTATCGTTCAGCGACTGCTCGACGTTGGTCACGCGGTTGTTGGTCGCAAACAGCTGCGCACCGTTGACGGCGTCCGTGCTGTTCGCCGACAGCGTGGCCGCGCGCACGTTGGTGAGCTTGACCGCGGCCGAGCCCGTGCCGCCGAGGGTCACCGAAGTCTTCGCGTCGGTGTCGTACTCGACCGCGTTCGCCGCCCCGCCGCCCGACGTGGAGGCGGCCTGCAGCGCATCACCGACGTTGTCGTAGGTCTTGCTGCCGATCGTGTAGGTCGGCTTCTTGATGTTGCCGGTGGTGTCGACGCCAGCGTTGCCGCCCAGCGCTTCAGTCACGCCCTTGAGCTGCGAGACGTTGACGGCGTCGGTCGCCTGCGTGCCGCGGCCGACGTTGACGATCTGGCGCTCGAAGCCGGCGGTGCCCACCGAGAGCGTCTGGTCCCGGTCGGCTTCCGAGTACGAACCGAGTGCCAGGGATTCGGCGCCGCGCGCCGCCGCGCCCTGACCGATCGCGATCGCGTTTTCTGCTGCGGCCGCTGCCTGCGAACCGATCGCCATCGTGCCTTTGCGCGTCGCCATCGACGAATCGCCGATCGCCAGCGCGGATTCCGCCGTCGCCTTCGCCTTCCGGCCCAGCGCATAGGCGCCCCAACCGGTCCCCTGTGCCTCGTTGCCGAGCGCGATCGACGACTTGCCAGCCGCATTCGCGCCGGCCCCCAGGGCGATCGCCCCTTCTTCCCCCAATGCCGCCGCATTGGCGCCGAACGCGACGTTGTTGCTCGACGCCGTCGCCGCATTGCCGATCGCCACCGCGCCGCCGATGCCCGTCCCCGACGGGCGCGTGCTCGCGCTGGCACCGATCGCGATCGAATTCGTGCCCATCGACGACGCATTATCCGAACCGTCGCCCTTCGCATTGATCTTCACGTATGCGCTGTTGTCGGGCACGACTGCCCGGGTATCGGGACCGCTGCGCTTGAGCGATTGCGGGTTATCCTGCTCGACGCCGGTCAGATGGATCCGATCGTCGAGCGTCGGGTCTGCTGCGTCGACTTCGTCCGCGTACGCGGATCCCATCGAGGCAACAACGAGCGCGGTGGCCGCCGCGATTTTCGATTTCGCGGAGCGCGATGATTTCGAGCGCCCACGTGCAATTTCCGATGCCGCGCACCAAGTGCTGGTCGAGGCGTTCCACACGACACGATACGACTTGTTCATACGAACTTTTTCCTTTGGTAAAACCTCTCCGCGACACGCATCGGCTTTACACAGCCATATCGATGCGACGACTCGGCGAGAGCGGTGACAAGTAGCTCAACGCTTACGGCTTTCCGGAAAGAAATGCGAAACGTACATCTTGAGAAATCGCATGAACACAGGTCGAAGATCATGCCGACAGCGCTGCGAAATCGCGCGTTTCAACCGGATACTGAAAGCTGGTTGAAACTCTATTGGCATGCCCTCATCCCAAAAACAGGACAAAAACTAAATATGTGAAAATAATTTTAGAACTCGTACGAATTCACTTTTATTTTGAATAAACGTTACAGGATTTGAAGGATTTACCCGGTCGCGCCAGGCATCAAACAATTCGATATTTCCTGTATTAAAAAGCTGTGGCGATCGCGCGTTTCGCGGGGCAATCGCGCCAGACGGCATGCGTCGGCACCCCGTTTGAACGTGGTCTTCCGGACCGCTCGCCCGGCTGGAAAATCCGCTATACTTTGCCGACTGCCGCCTCTTGGGCGGCAGGTCGGAGCGCGCCGATTTGCTGACTCGATTGCGGGCGCGCGAACCGGCCGGAGCCTTGATGCGTCCATGCGTCCTGGTCCCGGCGGTTCACTACAAATGCGGCTAAAGAGGTCGTCAGCCGCGCACCTTCGCCTCCGCGCCTCGCCGACACCATTTAGCCGCCCAGTCATAAGGCGGAACGAATGGAATCGATCGGCATCGTCGCTCCACAGACCATGCACTTCGCCGAACCGCTGCGCTTGCAAAGCGGCAGCGTGCTCGGCAACTATCAGCTCGTCGTCGAGACGTACGGCGAGCTCAACGCCGCGCGCTCGAACGCGGTGCTCGTCTGCCACGCGCTCAACGCGTCGCACCACGTCGCCGGCGTCTACGCGGACGATCCGCGCAGCACCGGCTGGTGGGACAACATGGTCGGGCCGGGCAAGCCGCTCGACACCAACCGCTTCTTCGTGATCGGCGTGAACAACCTCGGCTCGTGCTTCGGCTCGACCGGCCCGATGAGCATCGATGCGTCGACCGGCACGCCGTACGGCGCGCGCTTCCCGGTGGTCACCGTGGAGGACTGGGTGCATGCGCAGGCGCGCGTCGCCGACGCGTTCGGCATCGAGCGCTTCGCCGCGGTGATGGGCGGCAGCCTCGGCGGGATGCAGGCGCTCGCCTGGAGCCTGATGTATCCGGAACGCGTCGCGCACTGCATCGATATCGCGTCGACGCCGAAGCTGTCCGCGCAGAACATCGCGTTCAACGAGGTCGCGCGCTCGGCGATCCTGTCCGACCCCGACTTCCACGGCGGCGACTATTACGCGCACGGCGTGAAACCGAAGCGCGGCCTGCGCGTCGCGCGGATGATCGGCCACATCACGTACCTGTCCGACGACGACATGGCCGAGAAATTCGGCCGCGCGCTGCGCCGCGCGGACGGCGCGCTCGACGCGTACAACTTCAGCTTCGACGTCGAATTCGAGGTCGAGTCGTACCTGCGCTACCAGGGCGACAAGTTCGCCGACTACTTCGACGCGAACACGTACCTGCTGATCACGCGCGCGCTCGACTACTTCGACCCGGCGAAGGCGTTCGACGGCAACCTGACGGCCGCGCTCGCGCACACGCAGGCGAAATACCTGATCGCGAGCTTCTCGACCGACTGGCGCTTCGCGCCGGCGCGTTCGCGCGAGATCGTCAAGGCGCTGCTCGACAACAAGCGCACGGTCAGCTACGCGGAAATCGACGCGCCGCACGGCCACGACGCGTTCCTGCTCGACGACGCGCGCTATCACAACCTGATTCGCGCGTATTACGAACGAATCGCCAACGAGGTGGGCGCATGAACCAGCAAGCGCTGAATTCCCTGTCCGCACGCGCGGACTTCCGTGCGATCGCCCGCTGGGTCGAACCGCGCGCGACCGTGCTCGACCTCGGCTGCGGCGACGGCTCGCTGCTGTCGCTGCTGTCGGAAGAGCTGGACGTGTCCGGCTACGGGATCGAACTGAACGACGCGGGCGTGCTCGCGAGCGCGAAGAACGGCATCAACGTGATCCAGCAGAACCTCGAGGACGGCCTGCGGCTGTTCGAGGATCACAGCTTCGATTTCGCGATCCTGTCGCAAACCCTGCAGACGATCCACCAGACGGCCGCGATCCTGCGCGAAACCGCGCGCGTCGGGCGCGAATGCATCGTGTCGTTCCCGAACTTCGGCTACTGGGCGCACCGGCTGTCGGTGCTGCGCGGCCGGATGCCGGTGTCGAAGTCGCTGCCTTACCAGTGGCACAACACGCCGAACGTCCGGGTGCTGACGATCAAGGATTTCGAGGCGCTCGCGCCCGAAGTCGGCGTCACGATCCTCGACCGCATCGTGCTGCACGAAGGCCAGCCGATTCGATGGGGAGCGAACTGGCGTGGTAGTCTTGCTGTCTACCGCGTCAAGCGCAGCTGAGCCGGGGGCCGTTGACGGATGATCCGGCCCGCACACGCGTGCGGCCGCCCCGCCTGCGCCGTCCGCGCTGCCTGCGCCGCCGCCGCCATCAGTCAACGCTACCCAGTTCCTGTCCATGTCCAAAACGCCACACGAGGCGCCCGCACTCACCGCTCACGAGGATCACCCCGGCTGGCGCGCCTATCTGAACACGCACATGCTGATCTGCGTGTTCCTGGGCTTCACGTCGGGGCTGCCCCTGTTCACGCTCGTCTACCTCGTGCAGGCATGGCTGCGCTCCGAGGGCGTGAACCTGAAGGAAATCGGCCTGTTCGCGCTGATCCAGTTCCCGTATACGTGGAAATTCCTGTGGGCGCCGCTGATGGACCGCTTCATCCCGCGCCTGCCCGGCTGGCGGCCGGGCCGCCGGCGCGGCTGGATGCTGCTCACGCAGGTGCTGGTCGCCGGCGCGATCGCCGCGCTCGGCTTCGTGTCGCCGCGCGACTCGATCTGGACGGTCGCCGCGCTCACGACGCTCGTCGCGTTCTTCGGCGCAAGCTCGGACATCGTGATCGACGCCTATCGCCGCGAACTGCTGCGCGACACCGAGCAGGGCCTCGGCAATGCGGTGCACGTGAACGCGTACAAGCTCGCCGCGCTGATCCCCGGCTCGCTGGCGCTGATCCTGTCCGACCACATGCCGTGGGACGTCGTGTTCGCGATCACCGGCGCGTTCATGCTGCCGGGCATCCTGATGACGCTGCTCGTGCGCGAGCCCGAGGTGGTCGGCGCGCCGCCGCGCAACCTGCGCGACGCGATCGTGCTGCCGTTCCGCGAATTCATCCAGCGTGACGGCTGGACCGGCGCGCTGCTCGTCATCGCGTTCATCTTCCTGTTCAAGATCGGCGACACGATGGCGACCACGCTGTCGACGTCGTTCTTCCTCGACATCGGCTTCACGCGCACCGAGATCGGCATCGTCGCGAAAACCACCGCGCTCGTCGCGAGCGTCGCCGGCGGCATCATCGGCGGCGTCTGGCTCGTGAAGATCGGGATCGGCCGCGGGCTGTGGATCTTCGGCGCGCTGCAGATGGTGTCGACGCTCGGCTTCGCGTGGCTCGCGCAACTCGGCCCCGGCTCGCCCGTGCTCGCGATGCTGTACGACTTCACGGTCTCGACGAGCCACGCGATCGCGGCGGCGCTGTCGGTGTTCGGGATCGTCGTCACGCCGCAATTCAGCCCGATGACGGTCGCGCTCGCGATCGTCTACGGCGTCGAAACCTTCACGACCGGCCTGACGATGGCCGCGTTCGTCGCGTATATCGCGAGCACCACCGACCCGCGCTACACGGCCACGCAGTTCGCGCTGTTCACGAGCCTCGCGTCCGTGCCGCGCACGCTCGCGTCGGCCGCGAGCGGCTTCATCGTCGCGAAGATCGGCTGGTTCGACTACTTCATCGTGTGCACCGCGCTCGCGATCCCCGGCATGCTGCTGCTGTTCAAGATCGCGCCGTGGAACGGCACCGCGCGCAACGGCGAGGCCAGCCGTGCGCAATGACCGCCTGCATCGCGCGGCACGCGCCGCCGCCGCGCTGAGCGTCGGCATCGCGACGCTCGGCGCGGCGGGAATCACGCAGGCGGCCGACGCCGGTGCGGCCGGCTCCGCGCCGGCCACTGCGGTCGCGGCGCCGTCCACGCCGGCCGCCCCCGCTCCGCCGTCTGCCGCCGAAGCCGCGCAGCCGACCGGTGCGGCCGTGCCCGCGAAGGCCTATACGCCGGCGCCGCAGCAGGTTCGCTACGGCAACGCGATCGCGTTCCGCACGCTGATCCCGCCGCCGCTGCTCGAACAACTCACCGCGAACGAATACGCGCAGATCGTCCAGGCGGCCGCCGACAGCGACCGCCTGCTGCCCGCGAACCAGCCGCGCGTGAAGCGGCTGCGCGCGATCGTCATGAAGCTCGCGCCGTATTCGGTGAAGTGGAACGATCGCGTGAAGAACTGGGCGTGGGACGTCAATGCGATCCGCTCGCGCGACATCCGCATCACCTGCCTGCCGGGCGGCAAGGTGCTCGTGTACGGCGGGCTGCTCGATCGGGTCCGCCTGAACGACGACGAGTTCGGCGTGCTGATCGCACACGGCATCGCGCACGCGTTGCGCGAACACGCGCGCAGCAATTTCAGCGCGACGTCGCAAACGTCGCTGCGCGCGGCGACGCTGCCGCCGCTGTTCGGCGTCGGCGATCCGCTGCCGCAGGCGCTGAACCTCGGCGAACGCCTGCAGACGCTGCGCTACGACCCGACCGACGAAACCGAAGCCGACGTGATCGGCGGCGACATCGCCGCCCGCGCGGGCTTCGATCCGCGCGCGGCGATCACGCTGTGGGACAAGCTCGCCGCGGCGACGCGCGCGAACAAGACGTCGGGCTTCATCTACATGCATCCGTACAGCGCCGCGCGGCGGCAGGACCTGCTGAACCGCCTGCCGGACCTGATGCCGCTGTATGCGAAGGCGACGGCCAAACGCGTCGACGCGTTGCCCGACTATGCCGGCATCAGCGCGCAGCGGCGCAAGGTCGTGCGGCGCTGAGCGCGGCATTCGGCGCCTTCCCCGCCGGGAATCGCCGGCACGTGACGCCAGGCGCTACGCGCCGGCTTCCGACTCGACCGGCCGGCTGCCGCTTTCGCGCATCCAGCGCACTTCGTCTCCCGGGCTGCGGCCGAACAGCCGCTTGAACTCGCGGCTGAACTGCGACGCGCTCGCGTAGCCGACCCGCGCCGCCGCCGCACCCGCCCCGACGCCGTCCTGCACCATCATCAACCGCGCCTGGTGCAGGCGCGCCGCCTTCACATACTGCATCGGCGATGTCGCCGTCACGTGCTTGAACTGCGCGTGGAACACCGCGAGGCTCATCCCGGCCTCGCGCGCGAGCGTCTCGACGTCGAGATCGGCCTTCAGGTCCGCATGGATGCGCCGCAGCGCCTTCGCGATGCGGCCGAAATGATGTTGCTGGACGAGCGCTGCGCGAATCGCGTCGCCTTGCGCGCCCGTCAGCACGCGGTAGGCGATCTCGCGCATGATCGCCGGCCCGAGCACGCACGTGTCGTGCGGCGACGCGAGCACTTCGAGCAGCCGCACCACCGCGTCGGCGAGCGGCGCATCGAGCGGCGTCGAATAGACGCCGTGCGGCTCGCTGACCGCGGCACCCAGCGTCTCGTCGAGCAGGATCGCGAGCTCGGCGATCACCGCCAGATCGACGCGGATCGAGATCGCGAGAAACGGCTCGTCCATGCTCGCGAAGGTCTCGCATTCGAACGGCAGCGGCACCGACAGCACGAGATACTGCTGCGCGTCGTAGACGAACGAACGGTCGCCGAGATAGCCGAGCTTGCGGCCCTGGCACACGACGATGATGCTCGGTTCGTACAGCACCGGCATGCGCGGCACGGGGCGGCTCACGCGGATCAGGCGCACGCCGTCGAGCGCCGCCGGCGTATCGCCCTCGTTCGGCGCGAGGCACGCATGCAGCTCGATCATGCGGCGCCGCACACGGTCGCCCGAGTCGTCGAAAAGGGGCTGGAAGCTCATCGGCGTCGTCCTGTCCGGCAAGAGAATCAGGCTCGCAATTTAGCACCTTGAAAGCATTTTGACGGCCGTTCGCGTGCAATTCGAGAGGAATAGGCAAATCTTCGAGACCTTCGTGTATATCGCGGACGCGGCCCGTTCCTTACGATGGGCACCTGTCTCGCCGCGTCGCCACATGATGCGGCGGCAGTCTGATTCGCCGGATGTTTTTCCCGGACAAGGAGCCCCCTGCATGAGCACAACCTACGCTTACGCGGCGACCGACGCGCGCTCGCCGCTCACCCCGTTCGAATTCCAGCGCCGCGCGCTGCGCGACCTCGACGTCCAGATCGAGGTGCTTTACTGCGGCGTCTGCCACTCGGACCTGCACCAGGCCCGCAACGAATGGCGCAACACGATCTACCCGGTCGTGCCGGGCCATGAAATCGTCGGCCGCGTGACCGCGACCGGCCCGCAGGTGTCGCGCTTCAAGGTCGGCGAGCTGGTCGGCGTCGGCTGTCTCGTCGATTCGTGCCGCACCTGCCCGAGCTGCGCGGAAGGCCTCGAGCAGTATTGCGAGAACGGCTTCGTCGGCACCTACAACGGCCAGGACCGCGTGACCGGCGACGTCACGTACGGCGGCTATTCGACGCAGCTCGTCGTCGACGAGGCATTCGTGCTGCGCGTGCCCGAGACGCTCGACCCGGCCGGCGCCGCGCCGCTGCTGTGCGCGGGGATCACGACCTATTCGCCGCTGCGCCAGTGGAACGTCGGCCCCGGCAAGAAGGTCGGGATCGTCGGCCTCGGCGGGCTCGGCCACATGGGCGTGAAGCTTGCGCGCGCGATGGGTGCGCACGTCGTGCTGTTTACGACGTCGCCGTCGAAGATCGAGGACGGCAAGCGGCTCGGCGCGCATGAAGTCGTGATCTCGAAGGACGAAGCGCAGATGAACGCGCACCTGAACAGCTTCGACTTCATCCTGAACACGGTCGCCGCGCAGCACGACCTGAACCCGTTCCTGCACCTGCTGAAGCGCGACGGCACGATGACGCTCGTCGGCGCGCCGGAGCACGACCATCCGTCGCCGCAGGTGTTCAACCTGATCTTCAAGCGCCGCCGCCTCGCGGGTTCGCTGATCGGCGGGATCGCGGAAACGCAGGAAATGCTCGACTTCTGCGCGGAGCACGGGATCACGTCGGATATCGAAACGATTCCGATGCAGCAGATCAATGCCGCCTACGAGCGGATACTGAAGAGCGACGTGAAGTACCGGTTCGTGATCGACATGGCGTCGATCAAGCAGTAACCGGTGCGCCAAACGAAACGGGCCGCATGTTCGACATGCGGCCCGTTTTGCATCCGGCGACCGGACGACTCGACAGCGACGCGCACCGCGTCGCGCCGGCGCTCACTTCTTGTAGTCGTAATCCACCGTCAGCGGCGCGTGATCGCTGAACTTGATGTCCTTGAAGATCGACGTGCTTTTCGCGGTGCCGGCTACGCCCGGCGTCGCGATCTGGTAATCGATCCGCCACCCGACGTTCTTCGCGTACGCCTGGCCGCGGTTGCTCCACCACGTGTACTGCTCGGCGCGCGGGTCGAGCGTGCGGAACACGTCGACGTAGCCGACGTCGTCGAACAGCTGCGTGAGCCACGCGCGCTCTTCCGGCAGGCAGCCCGAGTTCTTCTGGTTGCTCTTCCAGTTCTTGATGTCGATTTCCTTGTGCACGATGTTCACGTCGCCGCACAGGATCACCTCGCGCTTCTTCTTCAGCTCGGCGAGATGCGGCATGAACGCGTCCATGAAGCGGTACTTCGCCTGCTGGCGCTCTTCGCCGCTCGAGCCGGACGGCACGTACACCGACACGACCGACAGCTTGCCGTAGCGCGCCTCGACGTAACGCCCTTCCGAATCGAACTCTTCGCTGCCGAAGCCGATGATCACGTCATCGGGCTCGTGGCGGCTGTACACGCCCGCGCCGCTGTAGCCCTTCTTCTCGGCGTGGTGGAAATAGCTCCTGAAGCCGTGCGGCTCGACGAATTCGGCCGGCAGATCGTCGGCCGATACCTTGATTTCCTGCACGCACACGCAGTCGGCGTTCTGTTCGCCGAGCCATTCGAAGAAGCCCTTCTTCGCGGCGGAGCGGATGCCGTTCAGGTTGGCGGTAATCACTCGCATCATGTCGGGTTCCGTTGTTCAGTTCAGTTCGATGTTTTTACAGGTTCGCAGCCTAGCGGATCTTGACACCTTCGAGCTCCGGCTTCGGCGGCGGGAATTCGAGCTTCATGTCGGTCATCGTGCGCAGCAGCAGCTCGGCGATCATCACGTTGCGGTGCGTCTTCGAGTTCGCCGGAATCACGTACCACGGCGCATGCTCGGCCGACGTCGCGGCGAGCGCATCGCGGTATGCCGACTGGTACGCGTCCCAATGCTTGCGCGCGTCGAGATCGGAGATGTCGAACTTCCAGTGCTTGGTCGGATCGTCGATGCGCGCCTGCAGCCGCTCGCGCTGCTCGTCCTTCGAGATGTGCAGGAAGCACTTGACGATCGTCGTGCCGTTCTCGACCAGCATCGTCTCGAAATCGCGGATCTGCCGGTAGCGGCGCTCGCATTCCTGGCTGTCGATCGCGTCGAGCACGCGCGGCACGAGCACGTCTTCGTAGTGGCTGCGGTTGAAGATCGCGAGCTCGCCCGCGGCCGGCACCTGCGCATGCACGCGCCACAGGAAGTCGTGCGCGGCCTCGATCGGCGTCGGCGCCTTGAACGACACGACGCGCAGGCCGAGCGGATCGACCTCGCGAAACACCGCGCGCACGGTGCCGTCCTTGCCGCTGGTGTCCATCCCCTGCAGCACGAGCAGCACGCGTTTCTTCTGCTGCGTGTGCAGGCGCTCCTGCTGGACGTCGAGCTCGGTCGACACGGCCGACAGCCGTTCGCGGTCGGCGTCCTTCGACCCCGACGAGAACGGCTTCGCGGCCGGATCGAACGCATCGAGCCTGAATGCGGCAGCTTCCTTCTCGTGCGTGCTGTACGGCACGCGGAAATCGTCGAGCGACGGTTGTTTCGCCATTCGTTCCTCCGTTGGACGGTGCGATGCACACGCGCACACGATAACGCATGCACCAAAACGACGGGCCGCCCCGAACAGGTTCGGCGGCGGCCCGTCGTCAGGCGCGGTTCAGGCGCGCGGCCATGTTCAGCCGAGTTTCTTCTTCAGCAGCTCGTTGACCTGCTGCGGGTTGGCCTTGCCCTTGGTCGCCTTCATCGCCTGGCCGATCAGCGCGTTGAACGCCTTTTCCTTGCCCGCACGGAATTCCTCGACCGACTTCGCGTTCGCCGCGAGCACCTCGTCGATGATCGCTTCCAGCGCGCCGGTGTCGGAGATCTGCTTCAGGCCCTTCGCGTCGATGATGCGGTCGGCCGCGCCTTCGTCGGTCGCCTTCTCGTCCCAGATCGTCGCGAAGATTTCCTTCGCGATCTTGTTCGAGATCGTGCCGTCGGCGATGCGCTGCAGCACGAGCGCGAGCTGCGCGGCCGAGACCGGAATCGCGTCGATCTCGATGCCGTCGCGGTTCAGCTGCGACGATACGTCGCCCATCAGCCAGTTCGCGGCGATCTTCGCGTTCGCCGCGCCGGCCTTCGCGACCACGGCCTCGAAGTACGCGGCCATCGCCTTGCTCGACGTCAGCACGCCCGCGTCGTACGCGGACACGCCGTACTGCTCGGCGAAGCGCTGCTGCATCGCGGCCGGCAGCTCGGGCATCCCGGCCTGCACGCGCTCGACCCAGTCCCGGCCGATCACGAGCGGCATCAGGTCGGGGTCGGGGAAGTAGCGGTAGTCGTGCGCGTCTTCCTTGCTGCGCATCGAACGCGTCTCGCGCTTGTCCGGATCGTAGAGGCGCGTTTCCTGCACGACTTCGCCGCCGTCCTCGATCAGCTCGATCTGGCGGCGCACTTCGTAGTTGATCGCTTCCTCGAGGAACCGGAACGAGTTCAGGTTCTTGATCTCGGCGCGCGTGCCGAACTTCTCCTGGCCGACCGGACGCACCGACACGTTCGCGTCGCAGCGGAACGAGCCTTCCTGCATGTTGCCGTCGCAGATGCCGAGCCACACGACGAGCGCGTGCAGCGCCTTCGCATAGGCCACGGCCTCGGCCGCGCTGCGCATTTCCGGCTCGGTGACGATCTCGAGCAGCGGCGTGCCCGCGCGGTTCAGGTCGATCCCGGTCATCCCGGCGAAGTCTTCATGCAGCGACTTGCCCGCATCTTCCTCGAGGTGCGCGCGGGTCAGGTTGACCGTCTTCTCGTACGCTTCCTTGCCGGCCTTTTCGTTGGCGGGCACCTGGATCGTGATCTGGCCGCCCTGCACGACCGGAATCTCGTACTGGCTGATCTGATAGCCCTTCGGCAGATCGGGGTAGAAATAATTCTTGCGCGCGAAGATGCTGCGCGGCGCGATGGTCGAACCGATCGCGAGGCCGAAGCGGATCGCACGCTCGACCGCGCCGCGGTTCAACACCGGCAGCACGCCCGGCAGCGCCAGGTCGACCGGGCAGGCCTGCGTGTTCGGCTCGGCGCCGAACTGCGTCGACGCGCCCGAGAAAATCTTCGAGACGGTCGACAGTTGCGCGTGCGTCTCGAGACCGATGACGACTTCCCATTGAGTAGCCATATTCATGCCTCCCGCCGAGCCGCCTCAAGGGAGGCATGCGCCCCCTCGGGGGGCAGCGAACAAAGTGAGCGTGGGGGCTCATTCCCCACCCCTGCCGGAACTTGCTTGTGCCAGTCGGTCGCGCGCTGGAACGCGTCGGCGACCTGCAGCATCCGGGCTTCGTTGAAATAGTTGCCGATGATCTGCAGACCGACCGGACGCTGCGCGTTCGCGCCGGCGCCGAAGCCGCACGGCACGCTCATGCCGGGCAGGCCGGCGAGGCTCACCGACAGCGTGTAGATATCCGCGAGATACATCTGCACCGGATCGTCGCCCTTCGCGCCGAGATCCCATGCGACCGTCGGCGACGCCGGGCCCATGATCACGTCGCAGGACTTGAACGCTTCCTGGAAATCGTTCGCGATGATGCGGCGGATCTTCTGCGCCTGCAGGTAGTACGCGTCGTAATAGCCGTGCGACAGCACGTAGGTGCCGACGAGAATCCGGCGCTTCACTTCAGGCCCGAAGCCCTCGGCGCGCGACTTCTTGTACATGTCGAGCAGGTCGCCGTACTGCGCGGCGCGGTGGCCGAAGCGCACGCCGTCGAAACGCGACAGGTTCGACGACGCCTCGGCCGGCGCGATCACGTAGTACACGGGAATCGACAGCTCCGTCTTCGGCAGCGACACGGGCACGAGCGTCGCGCCGAGCGCTTCATATTGCTTGAGCGCCGCGTCGATCGACGCGCGCACGTCGTCGGCGAGGCCGTCACCGAAATACTCGTTCGGCAGGCCGATGCGCAGCCCCGCGAGCGGCTTGCCCGCGTCGTTGCCGGCCGCCCACGGCTGGCCGAGGTGGCGCGTGAAATCCTCGTCGTCGCGCTCGAGGCTCGTCGAGTCGCGCTCGTCGAAGCCGGCCATCGCGTTCAGCAGCAGCGCGCAGTCGGACGCGCTCTGCGCCATCGGGCCGCCCTGGTCGAGCGACGACGCGAACGCGATCATCCCGTAGCGCGACACGCGGCCGTAGGTCGGCTTGATCCCCGTCACGCCCGCGAACGACGCGGGCTGGCGGATCGAGCCGCCGGTGTCGGTGCCGGTCGCGGCCGGCGCGAGGCGCGCGGCGACGGCCGCCGAGCTGCCGCCCGAGCTGCCGCCCGGCACCGCGTGGGTGTCCCACGGGTTCTTCACCGCGCCGAACGCCGAATTCTCGTTGGACGAGCCCATCGCGAACTCGTCCATGTTGGTCTTGCCGAGCGTGACCATGCCGGCCGCCTGCAGGCGGGCGACGACGGTCGCGTCGAACGGGCTCTCGTAGTTCGCGAGCATCTTCGAGCCGGCGGTCGAGCGCCAGCCGCGCGTGACGAACACGTCCTTGTGCGCGATCGGCAGGCCGGTCAGCGCGCCGCCCGCGCCGCGCGCGAGCTCGGCGTCGGCGGCCTTCGCCTGTGCAAGGGTGAGGTCGGCGTCGACATGGACGAACGCGTTCAGGTCGCGTGCCGCGTCGATCCGTTTCAGGTACAGCTGCGCGAGCTCGACGGCCGAGCATTCCTTGGCGGCGAGCGCGGCGCGCAGTTCGGTCAGGCTTTTTGCGTGCATTGAGTGGTTTTCCTGGGAATTCTGGGTGGCGCGCGGCGCAAGCCGGCCGGCGCGCTTCTCATCGAATGCTTACTCGATCACCTTCGGCACGAGATAGAGGCCGTCCTGGACGGCCGGCGCCGGACGCTGGTTGTCGTCGCGATCGACGACTTCCGTCACGGCGTCGTCGCGCAGGCGCTGCGCGACTTCCTGGATCTGTTCGATCGGGTGGGCGAGCGGCGCGATGCCGGCGGTATCGACCGCCTGCATCTGCTCGACGAGGCCGAAGAATTCATTGAGCTGGCCGAGCGTATGCTCGGCGTCGGCGTCGGCCATTTCGAGTCGCGCCAGGTGCGCGATGCGTTTCACATCGGTCAGGGTCAGGGCCATGCGATCACCGGAAAAACAAGGCTGCGCAGCGCATCAAAAACCGCGCTGCGGCGGGGGGTTGGAGGGTGCGATCCCACCCTCAAAAATCGGGGCCGAAGCGGCAAAAATACCGTCCGTTTCGATTCAAATACCGTGAAATTATAAGGTATCATTACGCGTTCGACCCAAACCCGGCAGCCTTTTCCCGCACCGTTTCGCCCCGCTTCGGCAAGCCGTGCGTGCTTCGTGCGATCCCCGGTAGACATCACTCGCAGCTTCGTGCGCCGCGGCGGCCGCTTCCGCCACGCTTCCCGAGGCTGTTATTTTTTCCGCTGCCGCCCTCAGCGCTCGCTATGCAGGGCCGGCCCAGAGCGAAACAGGATTCTGAATGTTCGGTTTTTTGCGCAGCTACTTCTCCAACGATCTGGCGATCGACCTCGGCACCGCAAACACCCTGATCTACATGCGCGGCAAGGGCATCGTGCTCGATGAGCCGTCGGTCGTGTCGATCCGCCAGGAAGGCGGCCCCAACGGCAAGAAGACGATCCAGGCGGTCGGCAAGGAAGCCAAGCAGATGCTCGGCAAGGTGCCGGGCAACATCGAGGCGATCCGCCCGATGAAGGACGGCGTGATCGCCGACTTCACCGTCACCGAGCAGATGATCAAGCAGTTCATCAAGACGGCGCACGAGTCGCGCATGTTCTCGCCGTCGCCGCGCATCATCATCTGCGTGCCGTGCGGCTCGACCCAGGTCGAGCGCCGCGCGATCAAGGAAGCCGCGCACGGCGCCGGCGCATCGCAGGTCTACCTGATCGAGGAGCCGATGGCGGCCGCGATCGGCGCGGGCCTGCCGGTGTCGGAAGCCACGGGCTCGATGGTCGTCGACATCGGCGGCGGCACGACCGAAGTCGGCGTGATCTCGCTCGGCGGCATCGTCTATAAGGGCTCGGTGCGCGTCGGCGGCGACAAGTTCGACGAGGCGATCGTCAACTACATCCGCCGCAACTACGGGATGCTGATCGGCGAACAGACCGCCGAGGCGATCAAGAAGGAGATCGGCTCCGCGTTCCCGGGCTCCGAAGTCAAGGAAATGGAAGTGAAGGGCCGCAACCTGTCGGAAGGCATTCCGCGCAGCTTCACGATCTCCAGCAACGAAATCCTCGAAGCGCTGACCGATCCGCTGAACCAGATCGTGTCGTCGGTGAAGATCGCCCTCGAGCAGACGCCGCCGGAACTCGGCGCCGACATCGCCGAGCGCGGGATGATGCTGACGGGCGGCGGCGCACTGCTGCGCGACCTCGATCGCCTGCTCGCGGAAGAAACCGGCCTGCCGGTGCTCGTCGCCGAAGATCCGCTCACCTGCGTCGTACGCGGTTCGGGCATGGCGCTCGAACGCATGGACAAGCTGGGCAGCATCTTCTCGTACGAGTGATCGCCTAAGCAGTCCCGTTTGATATGACGCACCCGCGGCGTGGCCGGATCGCTCGTTCAGAACGAACCGCCACGCCGTTTGCGCGTCTGAGCATTATTTAACCGATCACCACGCGCCCGGCGCCGACCATGGAATACAGTCCGCCGCCCCTCTTCAAGCAAGGTCCGCCCGCGCTCGCGCGGCTGATCTTCTTCGTCGCCCTCGCCATCGCGCTCCTCGTATCGGACGCGCGTTTCAGCACGCTCGAAATCGTCCGCGGCGTGCTCGGCACCGTGCTGTACCCGCTGCAGCGCGCGGCGCTCGTGCCGCGCGACCTGTTCATGGGCGCGGCCGACATCGCCGTCACCGGTGCCTCGCTGCGCCACGAGAACGACGCGCTGCGCAAGCGCAACCTTCAACTGTCCACGCAGGCCAACCAGGCCGCGGTGCTCGCGCAGGAAAACACGCATCTGCGCGCGGTGCTCGAGCTGCGCCAGCACATCGCGACGCAATCGACGCCGGTCGAGATCCAGTACGACACCAGCGACCCGTTCACGCAGAAGATCGTGATCGGGCAGGGTTCGCAGCAGGGCATCCAGAACGGCGCGCCGGTCGTCAGCGAGGACGGCGTGGTCGGCCAGGTCACGCGCGTGTTCCCGCTGCAGGCTGAAGTCACGCTGATCACCGACCGCGATCTCGCGATTCCCGTGCAGGTGCTGCGCACCGGCCTGCGCAGCGTGATCTACGGCACGCCGAAGGGCGATTCGCTCGACCTGCGCTTCGTGCCGACGAGCTCGGACCTCGTCGCGGGCGACGAGCTCGTCACGAGCGGCCTCGACGGCGTCTATCCGCCGGGCCTGCCGGTCGCGAAGGTCGTGCGCGTCGACAAGCTCGCCGATACCGCATTCGCGCGCGTGACCTGCGCACCGGTCGCCGCCGTGCGCGGCGCGCGCCAGATGCTCGTGCTGCATTACCAGAATGACGTCCCGCCGCGCCCGGCCGAGCCCGAGCCGGCCGCCGACAAGAACGCGAAGGGCAAGAAGGGCGCCAAGGCCGCCGCGAAGGGCGACAAGGCCGAGAAGGCCGACCCGAACGCGAAGCCGGCCGCCGCGGCCGCGCCCGGCGCGAAACCCGCGCCGGCAGCGCCGGCTACTCCGGCCAAGCCCGCCGCCGCGCCCGCGAAGCCCGCCGCCGGGCAACCAGGAGCCCAGCGATGAACCGTCCGCAATACATCCTGCAGCCGGTCAACCCGTACTTCATCGTCTTCAGCCTCGCCGCCGCATTCCTGCTGAACCTGATGCCGTGGGGCCGCCTGCCCGGCGTGCCCGACTTCGTCGCGCTCGTGCTGCTGTTCTGGAACATCCACCAGCCGCGCAAGGTCGGGATGGGCGTCGCGTTCGCGCTCGGCATCCTGATGGACGTGCATGACGCGGGGCTGCTCGGCGAGCACGCGCTCGCCTATACGCTGCTGTCGTACGGCGCGATCACGATCCACCGCCGCGTGCTGTGGATGCCGATCGGCGTGCAGGTGCTGTACGTCACGCCGCTGCTCGTCGTCGCGCAGCTGGTGCCGTTCGTGATCCGCCTCGTGATGGGCGCCGCGTTTCCCGGCTGGCGCTATCTGGTGGACGGCTTCGTCGAGGCCGCGCTGTGGCCGATCGCGAGCCACCTGCTGCTGATGCCGCAACGCCGCCCGGTCGACCCGGACGATACGCGCCCCATCTGAGCCGGACCGACCTTGAATACCCGCCGCCCCCACGCCCGCTCGCCGCGCTCCGGGGCGGCTCCTCGCCCGCGCACGTTCGCCGCGCACGGGCCAGATCGATCCTAACCGCATGACCGAATTCAACGACACCCAACAGCAGCTCTCGAAGTTCCGCCTGCGCGTCGCGGCGGCGGGCGTGTTCGTGTTCGTCTGCTTCGGGCTGCTCGCGAGCCGTTTCTTCTACCTGCAGCTGATGCAGCACGGCAAGTACGCGCTGCAGGCCGAGGAAAACCGCATCTCGGTCGCGCCGATCGTGCCGAACCGCGGGATCATCACCGACCGCAACGGCGTGGTCCTCGCGAAGAACTATTCGGCCTACACGCTCGAGATCACGCCGTCGAAGCTCGACGACACGCTCGACAACACGATCGACAAGCTGTCCGGGATCATCCCGATCGACGCGCGCGACCGCCGCCGCTTCAAGAAGCTGCAGGAAGACTCGAAGAACTTCGAGAGCCTGCCGATCCGCACGCGCCTCACCGACGCGGAAGTCGCGCGCTTCACCGCGCAGCGCTTCCGCTTCCCCGGCGTCGACGTGCGCGCGCGGCTGTTCCGCCAGTACCCGCTCGGCATGACGGCCGCGCACGTGATCGGCTACATCGGCCGGATCTCGAAGCGCGACCAGGATCGCATCGACGCGATGAGCGACGACAACGACAGCGACCAGGAACACTACGATCCGCGCCGCGACGCGAACAACTACAAGGGCACCGACTACATCGGCAAGATCGGCGTCGAGCAGAGCTACGAAACCGAGCTGCACGGCCTCACGGGCTTCGAGGAAGTCGAGGTGACGGCCGGCGGCCGGCCGGTGCGCACGCTGTCGCGCACGCAGGCGACGCCCGGCAACAACCTCGTGCTGTCGCTCGACATCGCGCTGCAGCAGGTCGCCGAGCAGGCGTTCGCCGGCAAGCGCGGCGCGCTCGTCGCGATCGAGCCGAAGACGGGCGACGTGCTCGCGTTCGTGTCGTCGCCGAGCTTCGACCCGAACTCGTTCGTCGACGGCATCGACCAGCAGACCTGGGACGAGCTGAACAACTCGCCCGACAAGCCGCTCCTGAACCGCCCGCTGCACGGCACCTACCCGCCCGGCTCGACGTACAAGCCGTTCATGGCGCTGGCCGGCCTGACGCTCGGCAAGCGCACGCCGGGCTGGGGCTTCCAGGATCCCGGCTACTTCACGTTCGGCGGCCACACGTTCCGCAACGACGTGCGCTCGGGCCAGGGCTGGGTCGACATGAACAAGGCGATCATGGTGTCGAACGACACCTACTTCTACATGCTCGCGCGCGACCTCGGCGTGAACGCGATCGCGAACTTCATGAAGCCGTTCGGCTTCGGCCAGATCACCGGCATCGACATCCAGGGCGAGGCGCGCGGGATCCTGCCGTCGACCGACTGGAAGAAGAAGGCGTTCAAGAAGGCCGCGCAGCAGAAGTGGTTCGACGGCGAGACGATCAGCCTCGGGATCGGCCAGGGCTACAACTCGTACACCATCCTGCAACTCGCGCATGCCACCGCGACGCTCGCGAACAACGGCGTCGTGATGAAGCCGCACCTCGTGAAGGAAGTCGAGGATCCGATCTCGCGCGCGCGCCACCTGACCGTGCCGAAGGAAAGCGAAACGATCCCGCTCAAGCAGGCCGACATCGACGTCGTGAAGCGCGGGATGGAGAACGTGATCGAGAACCCGTCCGGCACCGCGTACAAGGTGTTCCGCGGCGCGCCGTACCTCGCGGCCGGCAAGACCGGTACCGCGCAGGTGTTCTCGCTGCAGGGCTCGAACTACAAGGGCCACCTGCTCGCCGAGCACCTGCGCGACCACGCGCTGTTCATCGCGTACGCGCCGGTCGACCATCCGCAGATCGCCGTTGCGCTGGTCGTCGAGAACGGCGGCTGGGGCGCGCAGGCCGCGGGCCCGATCGCGCGCCGCGTGCTCGACTACTACCTGGTCGAGCGCCAGAACCCGAAGAACGAGGCCGCGGCCGTGGCCGCCGCCGCGTCGGCGACCGAGCCGGTGAACGCGCCCGTGATCGGCGACACGTCGAAGGCCACCGCCATCGCGGCCGGCTTCACCGCGCTGCCGCAGCCGGTCGTGCCGACTGCAGCCAGTGCGGCGGACGCCGCGTCGGCGCCCGATGCGGCGAGCGCGGCACCGCCGACCAACGCGAGCGCCGCCGCGCCGATGGCCGCGAGCCTGCCGCCGATCCGGCGCCCGCACCGGCCGCGCCGGCCCGCCAGCGACGCGCAGCCGCTCGCCACCGCGCCGCGCGACGACAACTTCCGTGCCACGGCCTCCGCGAAAGCGGTGAACGTCGGCACCGCTCATTAACGGAGAAAGGCATGCAATTCGACAAGCGCGCCTGGCTCGACAAGATCAAGCAGATGTTCGCGGGCTTCGATCGCCCGCTCGCCCTCATCGTGTTCCTGCTGCTGTGCGTCGGTATCGTCACGCTGTACAGCGCGGCGATCGACATGCCGGGCCGCGTCGAGGACCAGTTGCGCAACATCCTGCTGACGTTCGTGCTGATGTGGGTGATCGCCAACATTCCGCCGACGACACTGATGCGTTTCGCGGTCCCGCTCTATACGTTCGGGGTCGCGCTGCTGATCGCGGTCGCGCTGTTCGGGATGACCAAGAAGGGGGCGAAGCGCTGGCTGAACGTCGGCGTCGTGATCCAGCCGTCGGAAATCCTCAAGATCGCGACACCGCTGATGCTCGCGTGGTACTACCAGCGCCGCGAAGGCGGGCTGCGCTGGTACGACTTCATCGCCGCGTTCGGGATCCTGCTGGTGCCGGTCGGCCTGATCGCGAAGCAGCCCGACCTCGGCACCGGCCTGCTGGTGTTCGCGGCCGGCTTCTTCGTGATCTACCTCGCCGGCCTGTCGTTCAAGCTGATCGTGCCGGTGCTCGTCGCGGGCGTGATCGCGGTCGGTTCGATCGCCGTGTTCGAAGAGCGCATCTGCCAGCCCGAAGTGCAGTGGCCGCTGATGCACGACTACCAGAAGCACCGCGTGTGCACGCTGCTCGACCCGACCTCCGACCCGCTCGGCAAGGGCTTCCACACGATCCAGGCCGTGATCGCGATCGGCTCGGGCGGCGTGCTCGGCAAGGGCTACCTGAAGGGCACGCAGGCCCACCTCGAATTCATTCCGGAGAAGCACACCGACTTCATCTTCGCGGTGTTCTCGGAAGAATGGGGGCTCGCCGGCGGCCTCGTGCTGCTGACGCTGTACATGGCGCTGATCGCGCGCGGGCTCTACATCGCCGCGCAGGGCGCGACGCTGTTCGGCCGGCTGCTCGCGGGCTCGCTCACGCTCGCGTTCTTCGTTTATGCGTTCGTCAACATCGGGATGGTGAGCGGCGTGCTGCCCGTCGTCGGCGTGCCGTTGCCGTTCATGAGTTACGGCGGCACCGCACTCGCGACGCTCGGCGTCGCGATCGGCATGATCATGAGCGTCGGGCGACAGCGGCGGCTGATGAAGAGCTGACGCCGCGGCACGGCACGCTGCCGCAGCGGCGGCTAGCAGTCGCAAGCAGTCGCAGCAACGAAAAACGGCGCCGCGGGCGCCGTTTTTCGTCGGGCAGGTCGAATGCAGCGGGGACTGCCCGCTCACTGCGGCGTCGCGCGCGGGCTCGCGTGGTCGGCACCGGCGCCCGATGCAGGCTCCTGCGCCTTGAGCCGCGCACTCAGCTCCCTGAATTTCAGCTCGGCCGTCTCGTCGCCCTGCGCGGCCGCGGCCGCGTAATACGCACGCGCGATGTTCAGGTTCTGCGTGACACCGTCGCCGCCGCGCTCGTAGAACGATGCGGTCACGTACTGTGCGGTCGGCTCGCCCGCGTCGGCCGCCTGCTTGTACCACGCGAACGCCTGCCGGTTGTCGCGCGGCGTGCCGCGCCCGTCGAGGAACTGGTTCGCGAGCGACAGCTCGGCCTGCACGTGCCCCTGCTTCGCCGCGCGCAGGAACCAGCGGTGCGCTTCGGCCGGATTGCGCGCGACGAACTCGCCGTCGTCGAACATCCGCCCGTACACGTACTGCGCATGCGACATGTTCGCGTCGGCCGCCCGCTTCAGCCAGCGCAACCCTTCGTCGACGTTCGCGGTCACGCCGACGCCGGTGAGCAGCATCATCGCGTAGTTGAACTGCGCGAGCCGGTCGCCGCGTTCGGCCGCATCGTGGAACTGCACCAGCGCCGCGCGATAGTCGCCCGCGTTGTAGTCGGCCACCGCGGATTGCGTCTCGCGCGCCGGGTCCGGCTTCGCGTGCGGCGCATTCTGCGCAACCGCCGCGACGCATACGGCCCACAGCCCGAGCATCGCGCCGATCCGCCCGCGTACGCCGATCGTACGCCGCGCACGTGCGGGCCCCGCGCCGTCGCCGCCGTTCATGACCGTACCTCCTGCAGCGCCTGACGCGTCGCGCGCAGCAGCCAGCTGACGTCGGCCGACAGCGTGATCATCCGGTAGCCGGCCTCGCGATACTGACGCGCGGTTGCGGTATCGCTCGCGAAGATGCCGACCGCCACGCCGGCCCGCTTGCCGGCCGCGAGCACGCGCGCCATCGCGGATTCGACGTCCGGATGGCGGCTGTCGCCGAGATGCCCGAGGCTCGCCGCCAGATCGGCCGGGCCGATGAACAGGCAGTCGACGCCCGGCGTCGCGGCGATCCGCTCGACTTCGTCGATGCCGCGCGCCGATTCGATCTGCACGATCACCGCGACCTGCGCGTTCGCCGTCTGCAGGTAATCGCGGCGCATGCCGTACGCCGCCGCGCGCACCATCCCGGCGGCGCCGCGCAGCCCGTCGGGGGAATCCGGCGACGGGAAACGCGTGAGCCGCACCGCGTGCGCGGCCTCGTCGGGCGTCTCGATGCACGGGAACATCAGCGTGCGCGCGCCGGCGTCGAGCGCGCGCTTCACGAGCCACGGCTCGCGCCCCGGCACGCGCACGACGGGCTCGCTCGGCAGGTGCGCGGCGGCCAGCGCGCGCAGTTGCGACGCGACGTCGCGGCTGTCGTTCGGCGCGTGCTCCATGTCGATGCAGAGCCAGTCGTAGCCGGCGTGCGCGAGCGCTTCCGCGGCCGATTCGCAGCCGAGCGACAGCCACAGGCCGTACAGCGGCTCGTCGCCGTCGTGCAGGCGTTGTTTGAGGGAATTGGTGAGCGTGCTCATCGATACGGCCTCCTGGACGGAACGGCAATCGAACGGGACAAGCAACAGGCGAAGCGGGCGCGACATGCCGGGCCGCCATGCTCGGCGGCACCGGGCCGGGCCCTGGAACGTCAGTCGGCCGCGGGCGGCCGATCTGACAGCGCGGGCCGCGCGACGGCGCACGGATGCGTTTTCCGGTGCCACGCAACGATCATAGCGCGGCGTTACGCGGAATGTGGGAACAGGCAGGGAGCCGCGCCGGACGACGCCGCACGGCGCGGTGGCAGGCAGCCCGCGCCGGCTGGCGGGGCTGCCGGAAAGGCAGGATCAGCGGCCGGGCTGGCGCTCGACGTCGGCCCAGCAGTTCGGCGTTTCGTACAGGCGCACGCGCTCCAGGCGCAGGTTCACGCCGTAATGCGCGTCGTACACGTTCGCGAGGATGTCGAACGCGATCGCCGCGAGATTCTCGACGGTCGGGATCCGGTCGATCACGACCGTCTTGTGGTCGGCCATCTGCTCGAGGAACGAGCGCACGACTTCGTCGCGTGCGTAGACCAGGAACGCGTGATCCCACTTGTTGACGAGGTGCTCGACCGCGAGCGCCTTCACGTCGGCGAAATCCATCACCATGCCGCGGTCGGGCGCCCCCTCGGTATCGACGAGATCGCCGCGCAGCGTGACTTCGAGCACGTAGCGATGGCCGTGCAGGTTCCGGCACTGGCTGCGGTGATCGGGAATGCGGTGGCCCGCGTCGAATTCGAGTTTTCGGGTAATCAGCACGATGTCAAAAGCCGTGGCTCAGGGAATGTTCAGATATTTGTGGGTCTGCATCGACAGCCGCCACTGCGGATGCCGCTTGCACCAGTCGATCGCGAGCTTCGTGTTGATGTCGCGCGACGGGCCGTCCATCGGCTGCACGAGAAAATACTCGAAATCGAGCTTCGCGTACTCGGCCAGCCGCTGGTTGTCCTGCGGAATCACGACCTTCAGCTCGTTGCCCTTGGTGACGACGAGCGGTGCGTCGGCCTTCGGGCTCACGCAGATCCAGTCGATCGTTTCGAGCACCGGCAGCGAGCCGTTGGTCTCGATCGCGATCTCGAAGCCCGCCGCGTGCAGCGCGTCGACGAGCGGCTGGTCGAGCTGCAGCATCGGCTCGCCGCCCGTGCAGACGACGAAGCGGTTCGCTTCGCCTTCCGGCCACAGGCCGGCGATCGTCGCGACGAGGGCGTCGGCATCCTTGAACTTGCCGCCGTTCTCGCCGTCGGTGCCGACGAAGTCCGTATCGCAGAAGCGGCAAACGGCGTCCGCACGATCCTCTTCGCGGCCCGACCACAGATTGCAGCCGGCGAACCGGCAGAACACGGCCGGACGGCCGGCGTTCGCGCCCTCGCCCTGCAACGTGTAGAAAATTTCCTTGACCGCGTAAGTCATCGTGCTTCGTCCGGCTCGCGCCGCTCGTTGTCGATCAGAATCCGTTATCCATCCAGCGCTCCCGGCGCACCCGCGTCACAGCGGCGCTTCGGTCACGCGTTCGCCCTTCAGATAGGCCTCGTAGCCGCGCTTGCGCAGCTTGCAGGCCGGGCATTCGCCGCAGCCGAAGCCCCAGTCGTGCAGTTCCGCGCGCTCGCCCACGTAACACGTGTGCGTCTCGACGCGGATCAGCTCGACGAGCGCCTCGCCGCCGAGTTGCTCGGCGAGTTGCCAGGTCTGCGCCTTGTCCAGCCACATCAGCGGCGTCTCGAGCACGACGCGCGTGTCCATCCCGAGGTTCAGCGCGACCTGCAGCGCCTTCATCGTGTCGTCGCGGCAGTCGGGGTAGCCCGAGAAATCCGTCTCGCACATCCCGCCGACCAGCACGCGCAAGCCGCGGCGATAGGCAATCGCGGCCGCGATCGTCATGAACAGCAGGTTGCGGCCCGGCACGAACGTGTTCGGCAAGCCGTTCGCCGCGGTCTCGATCTCGATCGTGCGCGTCATCGCGGTATCGCTGATCGCGCCGAGCACCGACAGGTCGATCATGTGATCGTCGCCGAGGCGGTCCGTCCAGGCGGGAAACTGATGCTTCAGCGCATCGCGCACGCCTTCGCGGCATTCGAGTTCGACGCGGTGACGCTGGCCGTAGTCGAAGCCGAGCGTCTCGACCGTCTGGTAGCGTTCGAGGGCCCAGGCCACGCACGTGGCCGAGTCCTGCCCGCCGGAAAACAACACGAGCGCGCCGTCTTTAGCGTCTGTCCGAATCACCGTGATACTCCGTGAATGTGTAGGCTCGCGTCGCGCTGCGCCCCGGGGCCGGCTGCCGCCGGGCGGCCCGACGCGTGCCGGCCTGCGCCGGCTCGACCAGTATAGGCAGCGCGGTCGGCCGCGAACGCGGCGGAGCGCTTATACCGCCCATCGCGCGGCATCGTTGCCGCGCATCACGGCGGCGCCTGCGGGCAGCCTTGCCGTGCGCATGAACCGATGCGCTAAGTCATTGAGCGGGCACGGATTTTATCACGCCCCGGCGAATGCTGCCGGGTACGCCGCCAATGCCACGCAAACCCACCACAAACGAAAAACCCCAAGAACCTTCCGATTCTTGGGGTTGGAACTGCTGGTGGCCTGGGACGGAATCGAACCATCGACACGCGGATTTTCAATCCGCTGCTCTACCAACTGAGCTACCGGGCCAACGAAGAAGAGAAAGTATATCCAGCCCTCATCACTTGTGCAAGTATTTTCACGAAGTTTTCGCGAAATATTTTACGCGGCGCCTTCCGACGGCTTCTTGCCGAGCTCGACGCCGAGCTGCTTGAGCTTGCGATACAGGTGCGTGCGCTCGAGGCCCGTCTTCTCCGCGACGCGCGTCATGCTGCCGTTCTCGCGCGCGAGGTGATATTCGAAGTACGCGCGCTCGAACGCGTCGCGCGCTTCGCGCAACGGGATGTCGAACGGAATCGCGGCCGTCTGGCCCGCGAGGCCGAGCGCCGCGGCCATGTCGTCGCCGAGCGTCGGCAGCGCGGCCGCGGATGCGACCGCCGCCGTGCCCGAGGCCTGGCCGGCGCCGCCCTTCGCCGCCGCGTTGACGGATACCGGTGCCGCGCCGCGCGCGAGACCGTGCTCGACGGACTTCAGCAGCTTCTGCAGTGCGATCGGCTTCTCGAGGAAATCGAGCGCGCCGATCTTCGTCGCCTCGACGGCCGTGTCGATCGTCGCGTGCCCGGACATCATGATCACGGGCATCGTCAACAGGCCCTGCGCCGCCCATTCCTTGAGCAGCGTGACGCCGTCGGTATCGGGCATCCAGATATCGAGCAGCACGAGATCGGGCGCCTGATTCAGACGGTATTCCCGCGCGGCCTGCGCGTTCTCCGCCGCCTCGACGACGTGTCCTTCATCGCTGAGGATCTCCGAGAGCAATTCCCGGATGCCCATTTCATCATCTACCACCAGGATGGTTGCCATTTACGCTGCCTTTGTCTGCACACTTGCTTTTGTCTTAGCGGGAGCCGTCCCGCCCTGCGCGCCGGATTCGGCGCCTGGCGTATCGCTCGCCATCTGCAGGAACAGGATCGACACCTGCGCACCCTCGACGGTCTCGCCGTGCATGCGATTGCGCAGATCGATCCGCGCGCCGTGCTCGTCGACGATTTTCTTGACCGTGGCCAACCCGAGTCCCGTGCCCTTCGCCTTCGTCGTCACGTAAGGCTCGAACGCACGGGTCAGGATGCGTGCCGGAAAACCGGGCCCGTTGTCGGACACGGTCAGACGGACCGCGACGCGCGTTTTGCCCTCGGCGTCGGGGTCGCCATATTCTACTGTCTTGGTTTCGATCAACACACGCGGATGCGCGACTTCCGCGACCGAATCCTGCGCGTTCTGCAGCAGGTTGTGAATCACCTGGCGCAGTTGCGTCGCGTCGCCGCGGATCACCGGCAGCGACGGCGCGAGTTCGGCGACGATCGCGCTCTTGCCTTCGCCGACACCATACAGCCCGAGCACCTCGCTCGCCAGTTCGCTCAACTGCAGGTTCGCCAGCACCGCCGGCGGCGTGCGCGCATATTCGCGGAAGTCGTCGACCATCCGCTTCATCGCGGCCACCTGGTTGACGATCATCGTCGCGCCGCGCTTGAGCACGTCCGCATCGGGCGGCGCGAGCTTGTCGGACAGCTTCATCTGCAGCCGCTCGGCCGACAGCTGGATCGGCGTCAGCGGGTTCTTGATCTCGTGCGCGAGCCGCCGCGCGACCTCGCCCCACGCGACCGAACGCTGCGCGGAAATCACGTCGGAGATGTCGTCGAACACGACGACGTAGCCGGACGTCTGCGGATCGTCGGCCTCGCCCTCGACCGTCGACACGAGGCGCGTGCCGCGCACGAGCAAGGTCAGCGGATCGGCCTCGCCCGGCACTTCGACCGCGAACTGCTGCTGCCAGTGGCCGCGATCGCCGCTGCCGCCGTCGGAAGCCGCTTCGCGATCGGCGAACGCCTTGCGCACCATCGCGCCGAATTCCGCCACGACGCCGATCCGGTCGAGCGCCGCGCCGATCATCGAGCTGAACGGCTGCCGGAAGATCCGCTCGGCGCCGCGGTTGGCCGTCGTCAGCCGGAACTGGCGATCGAGCACGAACACGCCGGCGGTCAGGTTCGCGAGGATGCTCTCGAGATACGTCTTCGAATGCTCGAGCGCGACCCGGTTCTTCTCGACCGCGAGCCGCGCCTCGGACAGCTGGCGCGTCATCGCATTGAACGACTGCGTGAGGAAGCCGAGCTCGTCGCGCGACTTGATCTCGCGCTTCGGCGTGTAGTCGCCTTCCGTGATCTCCTTCGTGCCCTGCGCGAGCAGGAACAGCGGCCGCGCGAGCTGCTGGCCGAGCGCGAGCGCGAGCATCATCGCGATGAATGTCGCGAGGAACAGCGCGAGCGTCAGCGTGCCGATGTACATCTTGCGCAGCCCCGTGCGGCCGAGCGATTTTTCCTGGTACTCGCGATACGCGCGCTGCACCGCGTCCGCGTTGTGCGCGAGCGTGGGCGGCACCGGCTGCGTGAGCTGGAGGAACCGCTCCGCCGGCTGCAGCAGCGACGTCGTCGCGTCGGGAATCGGCCGCACGACACGCAGCCGCAATGCACCCTTCGCGCCATGCGCGCGCGGGTCGCCGTCGACCTCGCCCTCGATCGCCGCGTACGCGCCGTGTTCGCGCGCCTGGCTCAGCATCAGCGGGGTCGGCAGGTCGTCCGGAATCAGCGCGGCGAAATTGCCCGACGCCTGCGCGACGATGTGCAGGTCGGGCGCCGCACCGGAGGCGCCGCGGCTCGGCTCGACGATCGTCGCGTCCTGCACGCCGAACTGGTCGCGCAGGCGCAGGAGCGTGAGCGTCGTGCCGTTGGTGTTCGCATCGACGCTCGCGAGCTGGTCGGACATCAGCCGCGCCTTCGTCTGCAGGTCGGACAGCGACGCGTCGAGCATCCCGCGGCCGAGGTTCAGGCCGGCCGTCAGCGCGGTCTCGACGTTCACGTCGAACCACGACTCGATACTGCGCGACACGAACTGGTACGACACGATGTAGATGATCCCGCCCGGCACCACGCCGACGAGCGCGAAGAACACCGCGAGCTTCGCGAGCAGCCGCGTGCCGAACTTGCCCTTCCTCAGGCGCACGACGATCATCCCGATCAGCCCGAGCACCACCAGCAGGAACACGAGCGCGACGATGATGTTCATCGCGTACAGCCACGAGTAGTAGCGATCGAAGAATTCGGTGTTCGCGCTCGCGGCCGCGAGCAGCACGAGCAGCAGCAGTGCGGTGATCGCGACGGTCGAGACGATCACGCGAACGAGGAGGCTCTTCCCGCTGGCCGCGCGGCGCACTTTATTTAGCACGTTCGGTCACCGTGAAAGTAAAGCGCTTCCAGTCCGACCCGAGCGTCCAGTCGCGGTTGTTCACCGCGTCGACCTGGAACGGCTTCGGCATCAGCGCCGTATCGAGTTGCATGCGCACCGAGGCCGTATAGGTTTCGCCGGTGCGCACCTGGTTGCGGTCGATCACGTGCCACGACGTGATGTGCCGGACCACCGCGAGCGCGTCTTTCAGCGACGGGAAGCCGAGTTGCAGCCCGCCCGTCGACACGCGGTACTCGCGCGTGAGCGGCTGGAACGACAGGCGGATCGTCTGCGACACCGACACCGGCTGCTCGTCGAACCAGTACCAGCGCGCGCGGCCCAGTTCGAAGTCGGTCGTGAAGTAAAGCGGGATGCCCTTGTTGACGGCATCCTCGAGGTTCGGATTCAGCTCGAAATCGAAGCGGGCATCGAGGCTCCAGCCGCTTCCGTCAGCCTGCAGCGAGGCGCGCTGCACGGCGATCGACTCGGCGCGCGCCGGCCGAACGACAGTCAGGCACAGCGCGAACGCGACCAGCAGGACAGCCGCGAGCCGAAGTGGAAAAAGGTGTTTGATCGTCACCGTTTCTGAAACCGCGCGTAGAAAAATCCGTCGTGATCGGTGTTCTGGTCGCGTGCGCCGGCCGCCCCGCCGTGCACGCCGCCCGGCAGCAGTTGGCCGGGCGCGTCCAATCGTACCGCATCTTCACAGGCCGCTTCAAACCAGCGGGCCTGCAACTCGCCCTCCTCGGGGAAGATCGAGCAGGTCACGTAGAGCAGTTCGCCGCCCGGCTTCACGAGCGGCCACAACGCCGTCAGGATGCGGCGCTGTTCCGCGACGAGCGCGGCGATGTCGGCTTCGCGGCGCAGCCAGCGGATGTCGGGATGACGGCGCACGATGCCGGACGCCGAGCACGGCACGTCGGCCAGGATGCGGTCGAACGGACGGCCGTCGTACCACGCGTCCGGTGCGCCCGCGTCGCCGACGCGCACGTCCGCCGCGAGCGACAGGCGCGCGAGGTTCTCGCCGATGCGCGCCGCGCGGGTCGCGTCGCTTTCGAGTGCGACGACATCCACGTCGGCCAGCTCGAGGATATGGCCGGTCTTGCCGCCCGGTGCCGCGCACGCGTCGAGCACGCGCATGCCGTCACGCACACCGAGCCATTCGGCCGCGAGCTGCGCGCCGGCGTCCTGCACCGACACGACGCCGTCGGCGAAGCCCGGAATGCGATCGACCGGCAGCGCCGACGCGAGCCGCACCGCATGGCGGCCGATCGCGGTCGCGTCGATCCCGTTCGCGCGCAGCGTGTCGAGATACGCGTCGACGGTCGCGCGGCGCGCGTTCACGCGCAGCGTCAGCGGCCCCTGGCGCTCGCCGGCCGCGAGGATCGCCTGCCATGCGTCCGGCCACGCGCGCTTCACCGCATCGACCCACCAGGTACGGTAATTCCAGCACGCGACCGGATCGTCCTGCAGCGCCGCGACGAGCGCGGCGCGCTCACGCTGGAAACGCCGCAGCACCGCGTTGACCAGCCCCTTCGCGAACGCATACTCGCGACGTGAGCCGATCACGGTGACGGCCTGGTCGACGATCGTGAATGCCGGATACGCAGCCGCCTCCTCCGGATCGAGCAGCAGCGCGAGCGCGCCGGCGAGCACCGCATGCACGTGCGCGGGCGGCGCCTTGCTGACGAGCCGGCCGATCAGCCAGTCCGCGCTGCCGAGACGACGCATCGTCCGGTACGCGACGTCCTGCGTGGCGCCGCGCGCGAGCGCCTGCGTGCCGGCCGGCATCTGCGCGAACACCGCGGCCAGTGCCGCCGGCAGCGCGGTGCCGCGCCGCACCGCATCGACTGCCTGTGCGGCCGCATCGAGCGCGAAGCCCAGCGAATCGGGCGCGAGATGCAACGCGGACAGGCGCGCAGGGCGGCCGGAGGAAGACTGAGCGGAGGAACGGGTTCGTGTCATCGGAGCAAAATCGGCAAACGGACGCCGCGAGCGGCGGGAACCCGCGGCCGCGTGGCCGCCGCGATTCCAAACCGCGCATTGTAGCGTGAGGCCATGCGGCCCCTTTACGGGATGCAGAAATGAAACACCCCGCAGCGCGGAGCATGCGGGGCGATGTGTCGAGCGCTGCGCGACTTAGTCGAAGCGGCCGGTACGCGCCATCTCCATCAGGCGCGCGATGCGCTCCTCGGTCGCCGGGTGCGTGGAGAACAGGTTCTGCAGGCCGCCGCCGTGCAGCGGGTTCATGATCATCATCTGCGCGGTGGCCGGATGCGCTTCGGCCGCCTGGAACGGGATGCCGGCCGCATAGCGATGGATCTTGTCGAGCGCGGTGGCGAGCGACTGCGGATCGCCGGAGATCTGCGCGCCGCCGCGGTCGGCCTCGAATTCACGCGCCCGCGAGATCGCCATCTGGATCAGCGCACCGGCGATCGGCGCGAGCAGCGCGACCGCGATCCCCGCGATCGGGTTGGTCGGACGGCCGTTTTCGTCGCGACCGCCGAAGAACATCGCGAAGTTGGCCAGCGCCGAAATCGCGCCCGCCATCGTCGCGGTGATCGTCGAGATCAGGATGTCGCGGTGCTTCACGTGCGCGAGCTCGTGCGCCATCACGCCGCGCATCTCGCGCTCGGACAGCACGCGCAGGATGCCCGTCGTCGCGGCGACCGCCGCGTGCTCGGGGTTGCGGCCCGTGGCGAACGCGTTCGGCGCGTCCTCGTTGATCAGGTAGACACGCGGCATCGGCAGGTTCGCGCGCGTGGCGAGCTCGCGCACCATCCGGTAGAACTGCGGCGCCGTGTTCTCGTCGACTTCCTGCGCGTTGTACATGCGCAGCACCATCTTGTCGGAGAACCAGTACGAGAAGAAATTCATGCCGAGCGCGAACAACAGCGCGATCGTCATGCCGCGCGAGCCGCCGATCATGCCGCCGATCACGATGAACAGGGCCGTGATCGCGGCCATCAGCATCGCCGTTTTGACCCAATTGAACATACCCACTCCTTATCCGTCAGGGGACCCGCCGCACATCATCGTGCATGGCGGAAAATTGTAAGCGATTTGTTAGATAAGGTCTTGCCGGAAAAATTCAATTTCAGCGTTGCGCCGCCGCGAGCCGCAGCCCGAGGCCGACGAACGCGCTGCCGACCGTACGGTCGAGCCACTTCTTGACGCCCGGCTTGCCGGAAAAACGCTGCGTGACGCTGCCCGCGACCCACGCGACGATGCAGGTCCAGACGGTGCTCATCACGACGAACACCGAACCGAGGACCAGGAACGCCAGCGCCTTGTGCCGGCTGTCGGCCGACACGAACTGCGGGAAGAACGACACGAAGAACAGCACGACCTTCGGGTTCAGCACGTTGGTCCAGAAACCCTGCATGAACAGCTGACGCAGCGGCTTCGCGGCCGTGGCCTGCGCCGCCTCGGCGCCTGCCGGCGCGGCAGCCTGCTTCGTGACGATCATGCGCACGCCGAGGTAGATCAGGTAAGCGGCACCGACCAGCTTGATCACCGTGAATGCGGCGGCCGACGCCGCGAGCAGCGCGGTCAGGCCGAATGCGCACGCGAGCGCATGAACGCAGCAGCCGGTCGAGATGCCGAGCGCCGACATCAGCCCCGCGCCGCGGCCCTGCGCGACGCTGCGGCCGACGATGTACGCCGTGTCGGGGCCGGGCGTGACGTTCAGCAGGAAAACCGCGAGCACGAAGAAGCCGAAATGGGTGATGCCAAGCATGAGAACCTCGAAACCGGAAAGCGCAGGGAAATTCTACGCGCGCCCGCCGCGCCGCGCGACTCGGCCATCCGGCCGATTGCGTGCGGCCGGCATGTCGGGTCGAATGACGCTCAGGCCGCGTCGGGCAACGCGAAGCGCTGGCCCGCGACGAGCGGCGAGCCGGCCAGGAATTCGCGCGCGGGCAGCCGCTTGCCACCCGGCTTCTGCAATTGCGTGACGCGCAGCGCGCCGCTGCCGCAGGCGACGACCACGCCTTCCGGCGCGGCCTCGACGATCGTGCCGGGCGCCATGTCGGCAATCGTGCCGCGCGCCGCCACCGGTTCGGCCGCCCACAGCTTGATTGCCGCGCCGTCGAGCGTTGCGACGCCACCCGGGAACGGGTCGAACGCGCGCACCTGGCGCGCGAGCACGTCGGCCGGCTTGCGCCAGTCGAGCGCCGCTTCGTGCTTGCCGATCTTTTCCGCATAGGTCACGCCGTCGGCCGGTTGCGGCGTGGCGGGCAGCGTGCCGTCGCGCTCGAGCCGCACCAGCGCGTCGACGATCAGCCGCGCGCCGTCGGCGGCCAGCCGGTCGTGCAGCGTGGCGGTCGTGTCGTCGGGCGCGATCGCGACGCGCGCCTCCTCGATCATCGCGCCGGTGTCGAGGCCGACGTCCATCTGCATCAGCGTGACGCCCGTCTCGGCGTCGCCGGCCTCGATCGCGCGGTGGATCGGCGCGGCGCCGCGCCAGCGCGGCAGCAGCGACCCGTGAATGTTGATGCAGCCGGCGCGCGGAATGTCGAGCACTTCCTGCGGCAGCAGCAGGCCGTATGCGGCAACCACCATCACGTCGTGCGGGGTCGTGCGCAGCAGCTCGATCGCGTCGGCCGCTTCCGCCGGGTACTTGCCCGCGCGGCGCAGCGACGGCGGCTGCGCGACGGGCATCCCGTGCTCGACGGCATAGCGCTTCACGGCGCTCGCCTGCAGTTTCATCCCGCGCCCGGCGGGGCGATCGGGCTGGGTGAGCACGAGCGGCACCGGAAAACCGGCCTCGTGGATCGCGGCGAGCGCAGCCGCGGCAAATTCCGGCGTGCCGGCAAAGATCACGCGCAACGTATGGGTCATGAGAGCGTTCGGGAGGGCTGGTCGAGCACGCGTTACATCGCGCGTTCGAGTTTCTTCATCTTCGTCTTGATGCGGGTCTGCTTCAGCGGCGACAGGTATTCGACGAACACACGCCCCATCAGGTGATCCATTTCGTGCTGCACGCACACGGCCAGGAGGCCCTCGCAGTCGAGCTCGAAGGTCTCGCCATGCTCGTTGAGCGCACGCACGCGCACGTGGTCGGGGCGCTCGACTTCGTCGTAGATCCCGGGCACCGACAGGCAGCCCTCCTCGTAGACCTGCTTCGCGTCGCTCGACCAGGTGATCTCGGGGTTGATGAACGCGCGCAGTTCGTTCTTCTCCTCGGAGATGTCGATCACGATCACGCGCTCGTGCACGTCGACCTGCGTCGCCGCGAGGCCGATGCCCGGCGCGGCGTACATGGTTTCGGCCATGTCGGCGACGAGCTTGCGGATCCGGTCGTCGACCTTGTCGACGGGCTTGGCGACCTTGTGCAGCCGCTTGTCGGGGTAATGAAGAATGTTCAGCAAAGCCATGGTGTTCGGTATTCGGTGGAGCGGCGCGCCGCGTCGGCCATCCGGCCGGCTGGCGCCGCCGTCGGGATGCAATGAAGATGAGGCGGACGCGCGGCAAATCAACGCCGCAGGTCATGCCTCCTGCAATTGGCCGGGCGCTCGTGCGCGCGGCCCTGTCGAGTATTTCGGATGATGAAAATTTTATCATGGCGCCACGCGGTCCGCTGGCCGCCGCATTCGAGGGGGACCTCATGTCGCCGCAAGCGCTGACGACCTCCGCGTTGCGCGCGTGGCTGCAGGTCGCGCATGCGCCGGGCCTCGCACCCGCCGTGCTGCACGCGCTACTGGATGCATTCGGCTCGCCGGCGGCGCTGCTGCGCGCGTCCGACCAGGCCATCGGCGCGGCGAGCAGTGCCGCCGCCGCGCGGGCGGTGCGCGCCAGCGAACGGGACGACCTCGACGCGCGCACCGACGCCGCGCTCGCATGGCTCGATGCGCCGGGCAACGCGATCGTCACGCTCAACGATCCGGTCTATCCGCCACGGCTGCGCGACCTGCACGATCCGCCGCCGCTGCTATATGTAAAGGGCCGGCTCGACCTGCTGCACGCACGCGGGCTCGCCGTGGTCGGCAGCCGCCATGCGACGCCGCAAGGGCTTGCCGACGCCACGCGCTTCGCGCGTGCGCTGTCCGACGCGGGCCTCGCGATCGTCTCCGGCCTTGCGCTCGGCATCGACGGCGCCGCGCATCGCGGCGGGCTCGACGGCCGCGCCGGCACGGTCGCGGTGATCGCGACGGGCGCCGATCTCGTCTATCCCGCGCGGCACCGCACGCTTGCGCACGAAATCGCCGCACGCGGCGCGATCCTGTCCGAATGGCCGCTCGGCACGCCCGCGCGGGCGTCGCATTTCCCCCAGCGCAACCGCCTGATCGCCGCGCTCGCGCTCGGCGCGCTCGTCGTCGAAGCCGCGCCGCGCTCCGGCTCGCTGATCACCGCGCGGCTCGCGAACGAGCTGGGCCGCGACGTGTTCGCGATGCCGGGCTCGATCCATGCGCCGCTTGCGCAGGGCTGCCACGCGCTGATCCGCGACGGCGCGAAGCTCACCGCGACGCCGCTCGACGTGCTCGAGGAATACGGGCTGGGCGAACCGGCAGCTCACGCGACCCGCGCTACGGAAAATTCAGGTTCGCTCCCCGATAACGGCGAAACAGCCGACTCCGCAAAGCGACGCACCGGCGAGCCCGCCGGGAAAACGGATTCCGCCGTTCCGTCCGCTGCATCGGCCGGAAACGAAGGCGCGCCACCCGACAACCCGGCCGAACGGTCCGTGCTCGCCGCACTGGGATACGGCCCCGTTACTTACGAGTGGCTCGCGGAACAGAGCGGCCTGCCCGACGACGTACTGCACCGCGCGCTGCTCGCGCTCGAACTGGCCGGCCGCGTCGCGAGCATGCCCGGCGGACGCTTCGCGCGGCTTGACGCGGCGCCCACCCCACCCGCGCCCGGCATGCTACAGTCCCCCGCATAGGAGCGGCCGTGCCGCCGACGCTACCCAAGGAATTCCATGCCCGCGCTGAATCTCGACACCGACGCCGATCGGATCGCCGAGCGCCTCGCCGATCCCGACACGCTGCTGGTCGCCTGCCTGTGCGCCGAGTGGTGCGGCACCTGCCGCGACTACCGGACGGCCTTCGACCAGCTCGCCGACACCCATCCCGACGCTTGCTTCGCGTGGATCGACATCGAAACCCATGCCGACCGGCTCGACGATCTCGACGTCGAGAATTTCCCGACGATCCTGATCGAGGACGCGAACACCGCGCGCTTCTTCGGCACGGTGCTGCCGCACGCGGCGATCGTCGAACGGATGCTCACCGACCTGAGCGCCGTGCCCGGCGCGCCGCACGCACCGAAATTGCGCAACATCCTGAACGTCGAGGCGTGAACCGCGCACCGGTCGGGCGGCTTTTCGCGCCGTTGCGCGTGCCGCCGCACCGGGCGCTTGCCGCCGTTGCGGCCCCCCTCTATGATGGGCCGCTTTTTGCACGCCGAGCCGCCGTCGCCACGGCCTGTGCTATAAAGCCGTCGTAAAAGGGACCCACGCCGGCGAACCCGGTCTACCAACACACATCTGTCATGTCCAAAGCACTGATCATTGCGGAAAAGCCTTCTGTCGCGAACGACATCGCGCGCGCTTTGGGCGGCTTTACCAAGCATGACGAATACTTCGAGAGCGACGAATTCGTCCTGTCGTCCGCGGTCGGCCACCTGCTGGAAATCGCCGCCCCGGAAGAGTACGAGGTCAAGCGCGGGAAATGGAGCTTCGCTCATCTGCCCGTCATCCCCCCGCATTTCGACCTGAACCCGATCGCAAAAAGCGAGTCGCGCCTGAAAGTCCTGACCAAGCTGATGAAGCGCAAGGACATCGACCGCCTGATCAACGCATGTGACGCGGGGCGCGAGGGCGAGCTGATTTTCCGCCTGATCGTGCAGCACGCGAAGGCGAAGCAGCCGGTCCAGCGCCTGTGGCTGCAGTCGATGACGCCCCAGGCGATCCGCGACGGTTTCGCGCATCTGCGCAGCGACACGGACATGCAGCCGCTCGCCGACGCTGCTCGCTGCCGCTCGGAAGCCGACTGGCTCGTCGGGATCAACGGCACGCGCGCGATGACCGCCTTCAACAGCAAGGGCGGCGGCTTCTTCCTGACGACCGTCGGCCGCGTTCAGACGCCAACGCTGTCGATCGTCGTCGAACGTGAAGAGAAAATCCGCCGCTTCATCCCGCGCGACTACTGGGAAGTAAAGGCCGAGTTCGCATGCGCGGGCGGCTTCTACGAAGGCAAGTGGTTCGACCCGAAATTCAAGCGCGACGAATTCGATCCGGAAAGGCGCGACTCCCGCCTGTGGAGCCTGCCGGCCGCCGAAACCATCGTCGCCGCGTGCCGCGACCACGTCGGCACGGTGTCCGAGGAATCGAAGCCGTCGACCCAGCTGTCGCCGCTGCTGTTCGACCTGACGAGCCTGCAGCGCGAGGCGAACAGCCGCTTCGGCTTCTCCGCGAAGAACACGCTCGGTCTCGCGCAGGCGCTGTATGAAAAGCACAAGGTGCTGACGTACCCGCGTACCGACGCGCGCGCGCTGCCGGAAGACTACATTTCGACGGTGCAGTCCACGCTCGAGATGCTCAAGGAGAGCCACAACTACCTGCCGCATGCGAAGCAGGTGCTCGACAAGGGCTGGGTGAAGCCGAACAAGCGGATCTTCGACAACTCGAAGATCAGCGACCACTTCGCCATCATCCCGACGCTGCAGGCGCCGAAGTCGCTGTCCGAGCCGGAGCAGAAGCTGTACGACATGGTCGTGAAGCGCTTCCTCGCGGTGTTCTTCCCGGCCGCCGAATTCCGCGTCACGACGCGGATCACCGAGGTCGCCGGCCACCACTTCAAGACCGAAGGCAAGGTGCTCGTCGAGCCGGGCTGGCTGCAGGTGTACGGCCGCGACGCCGAAGGCGCGGACGCGAACCTCGTGCCGGTGCAGAAGGACGAGAAGGTGAAGACGGACGAGATCGCCGCTGTCGCGCTCGTGACGAAGCCGCCCGCGCGCTACTCGGAAGCGACGCTGCTGTCCGCGATGGAAGGTGCGGGCAAGCTCGTCGAGGACGACGAGCTGCGCGAGGCGATGGCCGCGAAGGGCCTCGGCACGCCGGCGACGCGCGCGGCGATCATCGAAGGCCTGCTCGGCGAGAAGTATCTCGTGCGCGAAGGCCGCGAGCTGATCCCGACCGCGAAGGCATTCCAGCTGATGACGCTGCTGCGCGGGCTCGGCGTGAAGGAACTGACCGCGCCCGAGCTCACCGGCGAATGGGAATACAAGCTGTCGCAGATGGAGCGCGGCAACCTCGGGCGCGACGCGTTCATGCAGGAAATCGCCCGCATGACGCAGCAGATCGTCAAGCGCGCGAAGGAATACGATTCCGACACGATCCCCGGCGATTACGCGACGCTCGAGACGCCGTGCCCGAACTGCGGCGGCCAGGTGAAGGAAAACTACCGTCGCTTCGCGTGCACGAAGTGCGAGTTCTCGATCTCGAAGATTCCGGGCAGCCGGCAGTTCGAGATCGCGGAAGTCGAGGAACTGCTGCGCGAGAAGACCATCGGCCCGCTGTCCGGCTTCCGCAGCAAGATGGGCCGTCCGTTCTCGGCGATCCTGAAGCTCTCGTTCGACGACGAAACGAAGAACTACAAGCTCGAGTTCGACTTCGGCCAGGACCAGGGCGGCGAGGAAGGCGAAGCGCCCGACTTCTCCGCGCAGGAACCGGTCGGCGCGTGCCCGAAGTGCAAGGGCCGCGTATTCGAGCACGGGATGAGCTATGTGTGCGAGCACTCGGTCGCGAATCCGAAGACCTGCGACTTCCGTTCGGGCAAGGTGATCCTGCAGCAGGAAATCACGCGCGAGCAGATGGCCAAGCTGCTGGCCGACGGCCGGACGGATCTGCTGCCGAACTTCAAGTCGTCGCGCACGGGCCGCAACTTCAAGGCATTCCTCGTGAAGCAGCCGGACGGCAAGATCGGTTTCGAGTTCGAGAAGAAGGAGCCGAAGGCCGCTGCCGCGAAGAAGACGGCAAAATCGGCGACGAAGGATGCCGAAACCGTGACGGAAGGCGCCGACGAGAAACCGGCACCGGCCCGCAAGACCGCCGCCCGCAAGACGACGGCGCGCAAGACGGGCTCGTAACGCGCCGGCCGCCGGGGGGCTTCCCCCGGCCCGTTGCACGCCGGTCAGACGGCTATAAAAAAACGCGGATCGATCGCTCGATCCGCGTTTTTTCTTGGTGCCTGGTGCCGGCCGTGTCCGTGCGCGGCCGCCGCGTCGTTACAGCGGCGACGGCACCGCGACACGTGCGCGCGACGAACGCGCAAGGCGCGGCTGCAGGTTCGGGTCGGTCGATTCAGGCGGCTCGGCACGCATCTCGACGCCGATCGGCGCAGGCGCCGCACCCTGCGCGGCCCACTGTTCGCCCATCATCGCGTCGGTCGAGTGGCTGAAATACTCGACGAGGTGGTCGATGAACGTGCGCACCTTCGCGGGCAGATGGCGCCGGCTCGGATACGCGATGTTGATCTCGACCTGCGGCAGCCGGAAATCCGGCAGCAGCCGCACCAGCGCGCCGCGCGCGATGTCGCTGCCGATCAGGTAGCTCGGCAGGATCGCGACGCCCATCCCGAGCAGCGCGAACTGGCGCAGCATCGCGGTATTGTTCGCGACGATCACGTTGGTCGGGCGTACGCGCACTTCGCCGTCCGGCCCCGTGAACACGCGCTCGTCGCCCCAGTATTCGGTCGGCAGGCTCAGCGCCGGGTGCGCGGCGAGATGCTCCGGATGGGTTGGCACGCCGTGCTTTTCCAGATAGCTCGGCGTCGCGCACACGGTCATGCAGCCCGTGGTCAGCCGGCGCGTGACGATGCTCGCGCTGCGCATCTGGCGCGTGACGACGATGCCGACGTCGAAACCTTCCTCGACGAGATCGACCTGGCGGTCGACCAGCGTCAGGTCCGGCACGACTTTCGGGAAATTCTCCGTGTACGACTGCAGGACGGGGGCAAGGTTGTGCAGGCCGAACACGACCGGCGCGACGATGCGCAACGTGCCGACCGGCTCGTGATTGCGCGCGACGACCATCTGTTCGACATCCTCGAGCTCATCGAGAATCTGGCGCGCCCGCTCCAGATAGACCTGGCCCGACTCCGTCAGCGAAAGGCTACGCGTGGTGCGGTTCAGCAAGCGCGTGCCGAGCCGGCCTTCCAGATCGGCGACGTGACGCGTCGCGACCGCGTTGGAGATATCCATTGCACTCGCGGCCCGCGCGAAACTGCCGAGATCCGCAACCTTGACGAACACGCGCATCGACTGCAAATGATCCATAAACGACTCCTGCCGCTGTTACAACTTCAAAAAGTTGAAGCAAATGCGTAATTCTCCTACGACAGCGGAAATGATGCAGAGTTGCTCAACAAGGCCCGGGTTGACGATAAAAATAGTCAAAAATCCTCACTCATCGCGAATGGATGATCCAATTATTCTGATTGGAGCAACAATTGGGTGAACCTCGTCGGGTAAGCGGCCGAATCAGGAAGGACGTGTTTGATGCGACACAGCAGCGCACCCCGCCCCACCCGGCGGGAGCGGCGCCGGATCAGGCCGGCGCCGATTGCGGCGGAGCGTAACAACCTGTTAAAAAGACACCACGACGTGCGCCGACGTAGCATCATGTCGGCCCCGGCCGGGCGGGACGGGTGCGCGACGTGCGCCGCCGCCGCTGCCGCTTTCAACGCGCGACTCCCGCTGACCATGAAAATTGCCATCCTCGACGACTACCAGGACGCCGTCCGCAAGCTGAACTGCTTCGAGATGCTTGCCGAGCACGACGTGAAGGTCTTCAACAACACGGTGCGCGGCCTGGGGCAACTCGCGAGCCGCCTGGCGGAAGTCGAAGCGCTCGTGCTGATTCGCGAGCGCACGCCGATTTCGTCGCAACTGCTCGCCAAGCTGCCGAACCTGCGCATGATCAGCCAGACCGGCCGCATCTCGAGCCACATCGACCTCGAAGCGTGTACCGACCGCGGCATCGCGGTGCTCGAAGGCACGGGTTCGCCGGTCGCGCCCGCCGAGCTGACCTGGGCGCTCGTGATGGCCGCCCAGCGCCGCATTCCGCAATACGTCGCGAACCTGAAACAGGGTGCCTGGCAGCAGTCGGGCCTGAAAACGTCGGCGCTGCCGCCGAACTTCGGCCTCGGCCAGGTGCTGCGCGGCCAGACGCTCGGCATCTGGGGCTACGGCAAGATCGGCCGGCTGGTCGCCGGCTACGGCAAGGCGTTCGGGATGAACGTGCTGATCTGGGGCCGCGAACATTCGCTCGAGGCCGCGCGTGCCGACGGCTACACGGCCGCCGAGAGCCGCGAAGCGCTGTTCGAGCAGAGCGACGTGCTGTCGCTGCACCTGCGCATGCACGACGACACGCGCGGGATCGTCAAGCAGGAAGACCTGATGCGGATGAAGCCGACGTCGCTGCTCGTCAACACGAGCCGCGCGGAGCTGCTCGAGGAAAACGCGCTCGTCAACGCGCTGTCGCACAACCGTCCGGGGATGGTCGCGATCGACGTGTTCGAGAGCGAGCCGATCCTGCAGGGCTACAGCCTGCTGCGGATGGAAAACGTGATCTGCACGCCGCACATCGGCTACGTCGAGCGCGAGAGCTACGAGCTCTATTTCAGCGCGGCGTTCCGGAACATCCTCGCGTTCGACCAGGGCGACCTGTCGAGCGTCGTCAATCCGGAAGCGCTGACGCCGCGCCGCGTGCGCTGACCGGCGCGGGCCGCGCTCGCCGCGCGGCCCCGTTTCTCCGTTCCCGCCTTCAGGCGGCCACGCGGCCGCCCGTCATCGCGTCGACGCGCGTGAGGAAATGCTCGCCGTCGCGCCGTCCGAGGTCGTATGCATGCCGCATCTGCGACGGACTCGTGTAATCCCAGCTCGAAATCGGCACCTTGCTCGACGGCTGTACATAGAGCCGCCGCTGGTCGCCGTGCGCGACCGTGAACATCTGCGGACGCGGATACAGCCGCGTGACGAGCACCAGCACGTCGCCCGGCGACGCGTCGAGCGCGCCGACCGGCACGTTGTCGACCATTCCGCCGTCGAGCACCGGCCGGCCGCCGCGGCGCAGCACGGGCGTGAACGGCGGTGTGCACGACGACTGCAGGATCAGGTCGGCGAGCTCCTCGACGCTCGTACACGACTGCGCGCGCACGAACTCGGGCCGGAAGCCGAGCGTGCGCCCGAGCGTCGGGTGCAGCGTCTTGCGCACGTACTTTTCGATGTTGTACGCGACGAGACCCGCAGCGACCGCGCTGCGCGCGCCGAGCCAGCGCGGCACGTGCGACACGCCGATGCGAATCTCCGGCGCGTCGGCAAGCTGCGGGAACGGCTCGCCGTAGATGTCGAGCAGCGCCTGACGGTAGATCCGGTAATGCGGAAACACGGGCTCGCGCCCGAACAGATTGCCCCAGTACGCGTTCTTGCGGTTGTGACGCAGCGCTTCCTCGTAATAGCGCATCACCCACTCGGCGTCGCGTGTATACAGCATGCAGGCAGTCGCCGCGCCGGCTGAGATGCCGGCGATCACGCGCGGGCGCAAGCCGAGCGCCGGCTGCGCGACGTCCCAGAAGCCGGCTTGCCACCAGCAGCGATTGCCGCCACCTGCGAAGACGATCTGGTCGAACATCGCGCCGCTCAGCTGACGAGCGCGTAGGTCGACGTCGCATGAACGGCCATCTTGCCGTCCTCGTCGAACAGCTCGACTTCGCCGAATACCAGGTTGCGGCCCATCCGCAGCACGCGCGCGGTGACGAGCACATCGCCCTTGCGCACCGGACGCATGAAATTCGTGTTCAGCGATACGGTCGTCATCGGCCGGAATTCGCCCAGCGCGGCCGAGATCGCGACCACCATCGCGGTGTCGGCCGCGGCCGTGAACACCTGGCCGCAGATGACGCCGCCCGAATGACGGAATTCGCCGGAAAACGGCAGGCGCATCGTGACGCTGTCGTCGCCGATCGATACGGGAACCAGACCGAGCGAGCGGACCCACGGGGCCAGCAGGCGATCCAGCAATTCGCGGACTGCGTTTTCGTCCATCTTCGAATGTCCAGAAAACGTTGCGCGACCGCCGCGCAACGGGTGTGGACGTCATCATACCGGGAGCGCGCCAACTGCGATGGCTCGTTACCGCGCCGACGGCCGCCGCAGCCGTGACGAAATATTTTGAGGAAATTCGCAGAAAGGGCTTGCCAAGGCTGAAATAGCCGGGCATAATCTTTCTTCTGTTGGGGGCGTTAGCTCAGTTGGTAGAGCAGCGGACTCTTAATCCGTAGGTCGAGTGTTCGAGTCACTCACGCCCCACCAGGAATTCCAAAGGCCGGTCAGCGCAAGCTGACCGGCCTTTTTCCATTTCCGGCGCCGCCCGGCTTCTCCCCCTCCTCGCGACAGGCCATCACATTGATGCCTCGCCCAGACACTTTCCGCTAAAATCGTCCGACAAATATCACACGACCGGGACGGCGATCGCCGTATCGCCGCCGGCACTGAGAGAGCATGGGACGTCAAACATGGAATCATGTGAGCGAGACGCGACCATTCAGAGGGCATGGTCACGCCGACAACGGCGCGCACGTCGAGTCGCGCCATCCCCCCGATCGCATCCGGCCGCGTCGCACGACGTACACCACGGATCCGGCCATGCCGCGTAAGGACGCGCTCGTCGCGCTCGCGCTCGGCGTAGCGCTGCTCGTGGTCGCCGCCATGCTCGCCGTCACCGCGAGCCATGCGGCCGGCGATCTGGTCCGCGCGCCGGGCACGGTCGTGCGCATCGTGCAGGACAGCGACGCGATGCGTGCCTACCGCCCGATCGTCGCCTACCTCGCGAACGACGGTCGCCGACGTGAAGTCGCCGGCAATACCGCATCGGTGGTCCCGGCGTACGACATCGGCGAAAGCGTGGACGTCCTGGTCGATCCGGCCCATCCGAACCGTCCCGCGCTGATCGACGATTTCACGCAACGCTGGTTTCCCGTCGCGGTGCCGGCACTGCTCGCAGTCGCGTCCCTTGCGATCGCCAGCCTGCTGTACGCACACGAGCGCCGCGGCCGGCAAGCCGACCCGCTTTCCGCACCGGCCGCCCGCACGACGGCCCGGCGCCGCTGGAACATCGCGATCGCGCTGATTCCGATCGCGATCGGCACCGGTTTCCTGGCCGGCGCCGGTGCTGCCGGGCTGCGCCAGTGGCAGATCGCCCGCCATTACGCGCACTCGACCGGCCATGTCGTCGAGATCGCCGAAACCGCACGCTCGTCCCGCACCCGCACGTCGCTCTATTCGGTGAGCGTCGCGTTCACGACCGACAGCGGCCGCCCGGTCACGTTCGCGCAAGGCTCGGCTTCATCGCATCCCGGGCTGTTCGAAGGCGAGGTGGTCAACGTGCTGTACGACCCCGTCACGCCCGAGCGCGCGGTCATCGACCGGTTCTGGGACCGCTGGGGGCTCACGGCGATCCTGTTCGCGATCGGCGCACCGTTCCTCATCGCCGGACTGTTCGTCGTCGGGGCGCTGTGGCCCGAGCATCGGTCGCACGAACTCGTCGAATGACGAATGCGGAGCCGGGCCGCCAACGCCGCGGCGCCCGCCTCACCGCTCCCTGAACGCCTCCACCTTCGCGCGGTTCCCGCACGTGCGCATGTCGCACCAGCGTCGCCCGACGCCGCGGCCGCGATCGACGAAGAACCACGTACATCGGCCGCACTGCCGCACACGCGCGAAATCGTCGCCGCGCAGCAGATGCTCGAACCCGAGCGCCGCCGCGTCGATCCAGCGCGACGCGGCGCGCGCATCGGGGCGCCACGCGAAGCGGCCATCGACCGAGTCGAAGGTGCTGCGCCCGATCGCATCGCGAATCGCCTCGGCGAGCCGCTCCGCCGCGCGCGCGCCGGCGCTGCCGCCTTCGCCCGCCGTCAGGTGCGCGAGCGCCGCATACGCCTCCTCGCGAAAACCATGCAGCGCGGCGAGTGCGTCCGCGCCGTCCTGCCGCGGATGATGCAGAAACCGCGCCAGGTCGGCCCCCACCAGCAATCCCGAGTTCCCGGCCCAGCCACGCACGGCCGCCCAGTCGACGAGCTTGTCCTCGTCGCGCGTCTTGCCCGTGTCGGCCACCGTGTTCAGGAAGTCGAGCGCCGGATGGCCGCCGACGAAATCGGCCGCGCCCCATGCATGCGCCAGTCGCGCAGGCTCGTGTCGAGTAACCATTTATTTCCACCTATCGGTTTCATATCCGGATGAACAGGCGTAACCTGTTAACCACCTAAACAGGTTAGCACGGAGGCGCCGATGCTCGAGCTCGCCAATCGCTTCATGTTTGAAGGTCACCGGATCGCGTGGGGCACGCTCGGCGAAGGGCCGCCGCTCGTGCTCGTGCACGGCACGCCGTTTTCATCGCAGGTGTGGCGCCGGATCGCGCCGTGGCTCGCGCGACGCCATCGCGTGTTCTTCTACGACCTGCTCGGCTACGGCCAGTCGGACATGCCCGACACGGACGTCTCGCTCGGCCGGCAGAACGTGCTGTTCGGCGCGCTGCTCGACGCATGGCATATTTCCCGTCCGCGCGTGCTGGCGCACGACTACGGCGGCGCGACCGTGCTGCGCACGCATTTCCTCGACGGCATAGCGTATTCCGACCTGACGCTCGTGAACCCGGTCGCGATCGCGCCACAAGGCTCGCCGTTCGTGCGGCATGTCGCGCAGCACGAAGCCGCGTTCACCGGGCTGCCGGCGTATGCGCATCACGCACTCGTGTCGGCCTATATCGGCAATGCGGCCGCACGGCCGCTGAGCGACGACGTGCTGTCGATCTACCGCTCGCCGTGGCTCACGCCGGCCGGCCAGCCGGCGTTCTATCGACAGATCGCGCAGATGCGCCAGCGCTACATCGAAGAAGCCGAGGCCCGCTATGCACCGCCGGACTTTCCGGTGCGCATCGTGTGGGGCGAGGACGACGCGTGGATTCCGCTCGAACAGGGGCAGGCGCTCGCCGATCGCATCGCGGGCGGCAAGCTGATCCGCGTGCCGCGCGCGGGCCACCTCGTCCAGGAAGATGCGCCGGAAGCGATCGTCGCCGCGGTGCTCGACGGACACGGACAGGCTTGATCGCCAACGCGGCCGCGTGGCGTCGCGCGTCAGAAGGCCGGCACGCCCTGCGCGAGCGTCGCGACGAACTTCGCGGTGCGCGGATCGTGCGGTCGCCCGAACAGCTCGCGCGATGCGCCGGCCTCGACGACGCGGCCATCGGCGAGAAACACCGCATCGTGCGCGACCGACGCGGCCAGGCGCAGGTCGTGCGTCGCCATCAGCATCGTCGTGCCTTCGCGCGCGAGCTGGCGCAACACCTCGACGACCTCGACTGACAATTCGGGATCGAGCGCCGACGTCGGCTCGTCGCACAGCAGCACCTGCGGCGACGGCGCGAGCGCGCGAGCGATGGCCACGCGCTGCTGCTGGCCGCCCGACAGCGTCGCGGGCCATGCGTCGGCCTTGTCCGCAATGCCGACCTTGGCGAGCAACGCGAGCGCCCGTTCGCGTGCCTGCTCGCGCGGCCAGCGCTGCACGGTCACGAGCCCTTCCATCACGTTCTGCACGACGCTCAGGTGCGGGAACAACTGGAAGTTCTGGAACACCATGCCGGTTTGACGGCGCACCGCGAACACGCGATCGCGCGACGGGCGGCGCCCCGCCGCGAAATCGATACGGGCGTCGCCGACCGTGAGCGCGCCCGTCTCCGGCACTTCGAGCAGGTTCACGCAGCGCAGCAGCGTGCTCTTGCCGCTGCCGGACGGCCCGATCAACGCGGTCACGCTGCCGGGCTGCAATGCGAGGTCGATCCCGCTCAGCACGCGCTGCGCGCCGAACGACTTGTCGATGCATTCGAGGCGGATCATCGCAACTCCGCGTGGAACAGCGCGTGACGGCCGAAACGGAGTTCGAGCCGGTGTTGCAGCGACGCGAGCACCGAGCTGAACAGCAGATAGATCAGCGCGGCTTCGGTATAGAGGATCAGCGGCTCGTAGGTGACGGCCGCGATGCGCTGCGCGGCCTGGAAGATCTCGGGCACGGTCAGCACGGCCGCGAGCGACGTGTCCTTCACGAGCGAAATGAACGAATTCGACAGCGCTGGCAGCGCGACGCGCGCGGCCTGCGGCAGGATCGCGCGACGCAGCGCCTGCGCACGCGTCATCGCCATCGAGTACGCGGCTTCCCACTGCCCTTTCGGGATCGATTCGATCACGCCGCGGATCACCTCGGCGTTGTACGCGCCGACGTTCAGCGAGAAGCCGATCACCGCGGCGGTCAGCGGATCGAGCACGATGCCGACGTTCGGCAACCCGTAGAAGATCACGAACAGCTGCACGAGCAGCGGCGAGCCGCGAAACAGCCAGATGTAGAAGCGGACGCCGGCCTGCGCCCAGCGCGGCCCGAACAGGCGCGCGAGCGCCGCGCCGAACGCGAGCAGCAGGCCGATCGCGAACGACGCGAGCGTGAGCGGAACCGTGAACACGAGCCCCGCCACCCGCAGGGGCCGCAGCGATTCCGCCATCAGGTGCAGCCAGGGCGGCATCGGTCAGCCTCGCGTCACGGCTGCGACACGTCGCGGCCGAAGTACTTCTGCGAGATCCTCGCGTAGGTGCCGTCGGCCTTGATGTCCGCGAGCGCCTGGTCGATCGCGGCCACCAGTGCCGGGCTGCCCTTGCGCAGCAGCACGCCCGATGCATCGCCGGCGCCGGTCGAGTCGGTCGCCGCGATCTTCAGTTTCGCGTCGGGCTTGTGCTTGCGGAAATCGAGGTACGACAGGGAATCGTTGATCGTCGCGTCGACGCGCCCCGCACTCAGCAGGTCGATCGATTCGTTGAAGCCCTGCACGGGCACCACGTCCGCGCCGTGCGCGGCCGCGAGCTTGCCGAAATTGCTCGTCAACGTGTTCGCGGATTTCTTGCCCTTCAGGTCGTCGAACGCGCGGATCGACGTGTTGTCCGCGCGCACGATCAGCACCGCGTGCGACGTGATATACGGCGTCGAGAAATCGTATTTCGCCTTGCGCGCATCGGTGATCGACACCTCGTTGACGACCGCGTCGTAGCGGTTCACGTCGAGGCCCGCGATCAGCCCGTCCCATTTGCCTTCGACGAACGCCGCCTTCACGCCGAGCCGCTGCGCGATCGCGCTCGCGATGTCGACGTCGAAGCCGGTCAGCTGGCCCGACGCGTCGTGATACGTGAACGGCGCATACGTGCCTTCGGTGCCGACCCGGAACACGCCGGCCGACTTGATCCGCGACAGGTCGTCGGCAGCCAGCGCGCCCGCGGCCGCGACGGCCTGCAGCAATGCGACGACCAGGATGGAGCGAAGGAATTTCATGGTGCGGACCCCGAACGATGGAAGGGAGTGGCCCCGCCGGCCCGAGCAGCCGCGCGAGCGGTCCGCGAATTCTACCGACGCATCGAAGCCCGGCAAAAACGCAAATCGGCTAACGATATGAGCGCGTCGAATAACGCGCCGGCCCGCCACGCTCATCCCTCGGATGAGATCCGCCGCGATGCGGCGCGGCAATCGTCCGACGATTCGTTACCGGCGGTTACAGAAGCGACACCGCGGTATCACCCATTCGGCATGCGCTACGTACCATGAAAGCAGGTGAACCTGTTGCTCGCGGGACCTGCCCCCACGAACGGAGTGAACGGCAAATGAAACGCATCCTGTTGTCCAGTGCCCTCGGCATCGCGACCGCCTGCCTGTCGGCAAGCGCGTTCGCGCACGCCGACATCGGCGTGTATTTCGGCGTGCCGGGGCCGGTGATCGAGGCTCCGCCGCCGGTCTACTACACGCCGCCGCCCGTCGTGTACGAGCCGGCGCCCGCCTATTACGGCCCGTACTACGGCGAATATCGCTACCGCCGCTACCGGCACGACAACGGCTGGCATCGCGGCTGGCGACATCACCGCGACGACGACGATTGACCGTCGCCTGGCGGCCGTCGCGGCCGCATCCCGCCAAGGGGACATTCCGCGCGCCGGCCGTCGAGCCGGCGCGTCCGCATCACACACCGCTCACCACGGCAGCGAATAGGTCTTCGTATTCGTGAAGCTCTTCATCGCTTCCTGCACGCCTTCCTTGTAGCCGAGGCCCGAGTCCTTCACGCCGCCGAACGGCGTCAGTTCGAGCCGGTAGCCCGGCACCTCGCGCACGTTCACGCTGCCGACTTCCAGCTCCGTGATGAAGCGCGTGATGCTGTCGAAGCGGTTCGTGCAGACCGACGACGACAACGCATAGTCGGTGCTGTTCGACATCCGGATCGCCTCGTCGATGTCGCGAAAGCGCATGATCGGCGACACGGGCCCGAAGGTCTCGTACTTCACGAGCGGCATGTCGGGCGTCACGCGATCGATGACCGTCGGTGAATACAGCGCGCCGTCGCGCACGTTGCCGACCAGGAGCCGCGCACCGCGCGCGATCGCATCGTTCACCTGCTGCTCGCAGAACTTCGCGGCCGCTTCGTCGATCACCGTGCCCATGTCGACCGACGGATCGGCCGGATTCCCGTAGCCCCAAGCGCGGGTTTTCTCGACGACCAGCTCGGTGAAGCGATCGGCCACCGCCTCGTGCACGAGCATCCGCTTGATCGCGGTGCAGCGCTGCCCCGAGTTCTTGTACGAGCCCGATACGGCGAGCGTGCTCGCCTCGTCGAGATCGGCGTCTTCCATCACGATGATCGGATCGTTGCCGCCGAGCTCGAGCACCGCGCGCCGGTAGCCCATCCGCGACGCGATCGACTTGCCGATCGACACGCCGCCGGTGAACGTGATCAGGTCGATCGCCGGGTTCGTGATCAGCTCGTCCGCGATGTCCTTCGGGTCGCCGGTAATCACCTGCAGCATCTGCGGCGGCAGGCCGGCTTCATACAGGATGTCCGCGAACAGATAGCACGACAGCGGCACCTTCTCCGACGGCTTCACGACGATCCGGTTGTTGGTCGCGACCGACGGCACCACCTTGTGCGCGACCTGGTTCATCGGATGGTTGAACGGCGTGATCGCGGAAATCACGCCGAGCAGCGGCTCGCGCTGCGTGTACACGCGGCGCTTCTTGCCGTGCGGCGTCAGATCGCACGAGAAGATCTGCCCGTCGTCCTTCAGCACTTCGCCCGCGCCGAACGTGAGCACGTCGGCCACGCGCCCGGCTTCATACGTCGAATCCTTGATGCACAACCCGGCCTCGGCCGTGATCAGCGCCGCGATCTCGGCGGTGCGCGCACGCACGATGTCGGCCGCGCGGCGCAGGATCGCCGCGCGCTCGTGGCGCGTGAGCGACGGCCGGTAGGCACGCGCGACCGCGAATGCGCGCCGCACGTCGTCGAGCGTCGCCTTCGGCACGGTGCCGACGAGCGCGCCGTCATACGGGTTGCGCACCTCGATCACCGCGTCGCGATGAATCTTTTCACCATCGATTCGCAGTGCTTCACGATGAAGCGCGCGAACCGCCGTCGATGCTGCAATGGCGTTCATGAGTGTCTCCCTGGCGGACGCGGACGCGTCACTGCAGATGGTTGAGCGCGATGTCGATGATGTCGAAGTTGCGCAGCCGCGCGCGGCCCGTGACGTCGGTCGCGACCGGCTTGCTGAAGATCAGCGGCACGATCTGCTCGGAGATCCCGCCGTGCGAGCGCAGCGGCACGTCGAGACCCGACAGGTCGTGCTTGATGCGACGCGTGCCGAGCACGACGTCCTGCTTCGAGATCACGATCAGGTCGCCCATCCGGTCGGGCGGCAACTCGAAGCGCGCGCAGCCTTCGGCACCCGTCAGCACGACCTCGATGCCGTCCACCGCGGCGAGGCGCGCCCGCAGCGCGTCGGCATCGGCTGAAGCCGGCACGTAGACGGTCGCGAACGAGCCGAGCGCGCCGTGGTGCACGACGTACGGATCGGTGATCGGCAGGATCACGCGCGCCGCGTCGTGGCCGAGCCATTCGTCGAACAGCTCCTGCAGGTAGATCACGTTCGGCTCGCCGGTCTCGCCGTCGTGCTTCGCGTTCATCCCGTGGTCGGCCGTGATCGCGACGATCGCGCCGAGCTCGTCGAGCCGCTTCAGGTAGGTGTCCATCATCTGGTAGAACGCGTTCGCGCCGTCGGTACCGGGCGCGCACTTGTGCTGCACGTAGTCGGTCGTCGACAGGTACATCAGGTCGATCGGGCGCGTCTCGAGCAGGCGCACGCCGGCCGCGAACACGAATTCCGACAGGTCCGCGCTGTACACGCTCGGCACCGGCTTGCCGACCAGCTCGAGCACGTCGTCGATGCCGTTTTCCTCGAGGCTCGCCTCGTCGGCCTTCTCCGACGAGAAACAGATGCCCTTGAGCCCCTTGCCGAGCAGGCGGCGCAGCTTGTCCTTCGCGGTGACGACCGCGACGCGCGCGCCCTGTTCCGCGAAGGTCGCGAGCACGGTGGGCGCGACCAGGTACTTCGGATCGTTCATCAGCACCTCGGCACCGGTGTCGCGATCGTAGAAGTAGTTGCCGCTTATCCCGTGGATCGCCGGCGGCACGCCGGTAACAATCGACAGGTTGTTCGGGTTCGTGAAGCTCGGCACCACGCACTCGCCCTTGAGCGCCGTGCCCGGCTTCAGCAGCGTGCGCAGGAACGGCGCGACGCCGGCCTCGGCCGCCATCTCGAGATATTCATAGGCGCAGCCGTCGACGCAGACCACCACCACGGGGCGGCTCATCCAGTTGTAGCGGCGGCCGTTCACTTCCACGGATACAGGCGTTTCAGTCATGACGTTCAGTCCTTTCGGTTCGAAGGGGGTTGAGCTGTCGGCGCCCGCGCCGCGCCGAGGAGGTGTTTTCCATGCTTGACATTAAAATTGATGATTTGTAGATTGTCAACAACATGCAGAGAACAGAAAGCAAATGACGGAAGCACGAGGAAGTATGAAGAGGGCTGGTCTCCACGCATCCGCCGCGTGCCGCGGCGCCACAGTCAAGGGGTCTGAAGATGAACGAAGTGCCGGTACACAAGCGTTTCAATGCATGGGCGACGGGCGCGGCGCGTGTCGCGCTGGCCGCCGCGGTCGCGCTCGGCGCCGCACGCGAAGACGTCGCTGCTCGTCTACACCGCGCTGGAAGACGAGGCGATGAAGCCCTACAAGGACGCATTCGAGAAGGCGAACCCCGATATCGAGATCCGCTGGGTGCGCGACTCGACCGGCTCGGTCACCGCGAAGCTGCTCGCGGAGAAGAACAACCCGCGCGCGGACGTCGTGCTCGGCCTCGCCGCGTCGAGCCTCACGCTGCTCGACCTGCAGGGGATGCTGATGCCGTATTCGCCGAAGGGCTTCGACCAGCTCACGCGCAAGTACAGCGACGCGAACACGCCGCCGCACTGGGTCGGCATGGACGTGTGGGGCGCGACGATCTGCTACAACCGCGTCGCCGCGCAGGCGAAGAACATTCCGAAGCCGACCTCGTGGGAAGACCTGACGAAGCCGGTCTACAAGGGCGCGATCGTGATGCCGAGCCCGGTGTCGTCGGGCACCGGCTATCTCGACGTCACGGCGTGGCTGCAGACCTTCGGCGACGACCGTGGCTGGAAGTTCATGGACGCGCTCGACAAGAACGTCGCGCAGTACGTGCACTCGGGTTCGAAGCCGTGCACGCTCGCCGGCACCGGCGAATTCCCGATCGGCATCTCGTTCGAGTTCCGCGGCCACGAACTGCAGGCGCAGGGCGCGCCGATCGACCTGGTGTTCCCGAAGGAAGGGCTCGGCTGGGACATGGAAGGCACGGCGATCATGAAGACGACCAAGCAGCCCGACGCCGCGAAGAAGCTCGCCGACTTCATGGCGAGCAAGGACGCGAACGAGATCACCGCGCGCTGGTGGGCGATCGTCGCGTACCCGGGCGTCGCGCGCAAGCTGGCCGGCATCCCCGACAACTACGCGGACATGCTCGTGAAGAACGACTTCGTGTGGTCCGCGAAGAACCGCCAGTCGATCCTCGATACCTGGCAGAAGCGCTACGGGGCGAAGGCACAGCAATAACCCGGCAATAGCGCCGCAACCGGCGGCGGGGCCGCGCCACGCGCCGCCCCGCATCCCTTTTCTTCGTCGTATCCGGCCCGCTTTCGGGCCGCCCTCAGCGTGGAGGCGTGCATGGCACCCTATCTGAGCGTAGAACGCATCGAAAAGCGGTACAACGACACACAGGTCCTCACCGACATCAACCTGAGCGTGATGAAGGGCGAGATGATCTGCTTCCTGGGGCCGTCCGGCTGCGGGAAAACCACGCTGCTGCGGATCATCGCGGGGCTCGAGGCGCAAAGCGCCGGCCACATCATGCAGGACGGCCGCGACATCTCGCGGCTGCCGCCGCAACTGCGCGACTACGGGATCGTGTTCCAGTCGTACGCGCTGTTTCCGAACCTCACCGTCTACGACAACGTCGCGTACGGGCTCGTGAACCGCAGGATGAAGCGCGACGCGATCCACGAGCGCGTGCATACGCTGCTCGCGCTGGTCGGCCTGCCCGACAGCCATCGCAAGCATCCGGGCCAGCTGTCCGGCGGACAGCAGCAGCGCATCGCGCTGGCGCGCGCGCTCGCGACGTCGCCCGGCCTGCTGCTGCTCGACGAGCCGCTGTCGGCGCTCGACGCGCGCGTGCGCGTGCGGCTGCGCCAGGAGATCCGCGCGCTGCAGCAGCGGCTCGGCGTGACGACGATCATGGTCACGCACGACCAGGAAGAAGCGTTGTCGATGGCCGACCGGATCGTCGTGATGAACCACGGCGTGATCGAGCAGATCGGCACGCCGCTCGAAATCTACCGCCAGCCCGCATCGCCGTTCGTCGCGGACTTCATCGGCCGCGTCAACACGATCCCCGCCGAAGTCGCGCAGGACGGCACGCTGCGCGCGGGCGGCGTCGGCTTCGACTGCCGCCATGGCACCGCCCAGGGCGCGGCCGTGTCGGTCTACGTGCGGCCCGAGGACCTGCGCATCCGCGTGCCGGGCGAGACGGCCGACAACCTGCTGGCCGGCCGCGTCGAGAAGCTCGAATTCCTCGGCGCGTTCTGCCGCGTGAGCTTCCGGATCGACGGGCTCGACGGCCAGGAGATCGTCGCCGACCTGTCGTATCACGACGTCGACCGCACCGGCGTGCAGGCCGGCGCGCGTATCGATCTCGCGCTCGATCGCGAGCATGTCCGCGTGTTCCCGAGCGCGAAGGAGCGACTGCAATGAGCACCGTCCTGACCGAACGCCGCCGCAGCGCGGCCGCCCCCGCCGACGTGCGGCAGCTCACGCACTGGCACGACCGCATCGCGCAGCTCGCGCTCGTCGCGATGGCCGCGCTGATGTCGCTGTTCCTGCTGCTGCCGCTCGCGCTCGTCGTGCAGAAATGCTTCGTCGACGCGGACGGCCGTTTCGTCGGCGCGCACAACTTCGTCGAGTATCTCGAGGACAGCGGCGTGCTGCGCTCGATGCTCCATTCGCTGACGGTCGGCGCGCTCGTCACGATGATCGTCGTGCCGATGGCGTTCACGTTCGCGTATGCGCTGACGCGCTCGTGCATGCCGCTGAAGAACGCCGCGCGCACGATCGCACTGCTGCCGCTGCTCGCGCCGACGCTGCTGTCGGCCGTGTCGTTCATCTACTGGTTCGGCAACGCGGGGCTGCTCAAGCCGCTGCTGCACGGCCATTCGATCTACGGGCTGCCGGGCATCGTGCTGAGCATGGTGTACGCATCGTTCCCGCACGTGCTGATGATCCTCGTGACCGCGCTGTCGCTCGCGGACGGCCGGCTCTACGAGGCCGCCGACGCGATGGGCACGAGCCGCACGCGCAAGTTCTTCACGATCACGCTGCCCGGCGCGAAGTACGGGCTGATCAGCGCGACGATGGTGGCGTTCACGATGTGCATCAACGACTTCGGCGTGCCGGTGGTGATCGGCGGTTCGTACAACGTGCTGTCGACCGACATCTACAAGCTGATCATCGGGCTGCAGGACTTCAACCGCAGCGCGGTCGTGAGCCTGATGCTGCTGTGCCCCGCCCTCGTCGCGTTCGGCGTCGACTTCTTCATCCGCCGCCGCCAGCAGTCGCAGCTCGGCGCGCGCTCGACGCCGTACCAGCCGAAGCCGTCGCGCGGCTTCGACGCCGCGATGCTCGCGTACTGCGCATTGGTGTGCGCGTTCTTCATCGCGGTGGTCGGCATCTCGGTGTTCGCGTCGTTCGTGAAGTTCTGGCCGTACCAGATGAGCCTCGGGCTGCAGCACTACCGGATGGGGCTGATCGGGGCCGGCATCTTCGACGCGTACAAGAACAGCCTGCGGATGGCCGCGACGGTCGCGCTCGGCGGCACCGTCGTCGTGTTCGGCGGCGCCTACCTGATCGAGAAGACCCGCGGCGCACGCTGGCTGCGCGGCTTCATCAGCCTGTGCGCGATTTTGCCGATGGGCGTGCCCGGCCTCGTGCTCGGCATCAGCTACATCTTCCTGTTCAACGCGCCCGGCAATCCGCTGAACGGGCTGTACGGGTCGCTGTGGCTGCTCGCGATCGTCACGGTCGTCCACTACTACGCGTCGAGCCACCTGACCGCCGTCACCGCGCTGCGGCAGATCGACAGCGAGTTCGAGGCCGTGTCGGCGTCGCTGAAGGTGCCGTTCTACAAGACCTTCCTGCGCGTGACCGTGCCCGTGTGCCTGCCCGCGATCCTGCTGATCGCGCGCTACCTGTTCGTCAACGGGATGACGACGGTCTCCGCCGTCGCGTTCCTGTACTCGCCGGACACGCAGCCCGCCTCCGTCGCGATCCTGAACCTCGACGACGCGGGCCAGATGGGCCCGGCCGCCGCGATGGCGACGCTCGTGCTCGCGACCTCGTCGTTCGCCTGCGTGCTGTTCGCCTGCATCTCGTATCGCCTGTTGCGCCGCACGCAGGCCTGGCGCGCCCCGCATCGCCGCTGATCCTTTCGCCGCATTCACGTGACGTCCCGACTTCACCAAGGAGACACCATGACGCTCGCCACCCAGCCCATCCTGCTCACCCCCGGCCCCCTGACGACCTCGGACCGCACGCGCGACGCGATGCTGCGCGACTGGGGTTCGTGGGACAGCGACTTCAACGCGATCACCGCGCGGCTGCGCGAACGGCTGCTGCAGATCGTGCACGGCGCAGGCACGCACGAATGCGTGCCGCTGCAGGGCAGCGGCACGTTCTCGGTCGAAGCGGCGATCGGCACGCTCGTGCCGCGCGACGGCCACGTGCTCGTGCCGAACAACGGCGCGTACTGCCAGCGCCTGGCGAAGATCTGCCGCGTGCTCGGCCGCACGCTCACGACGATCGACTACAGCGAGGATCGCCGCGTCGATCCGGCCGACGTCGAGCGCGCGCTCGCCGCCGATCCGACCATCACGCACGTCGCGCTCGTGCACTGCGAAACCGGCGCCGGCGTGCTGAACCCGCTGCACGACGTCGCGCAGGTCGTCGCGAAACACGGCCGCGGGCTGATCGTCGACGCGATGAGTTCGTTCGGCGCGATCGACATCGACGCGCGCACGACGCCGTTCGACGCGGTGATCGCGGCATCCGGCAAGTGTCTCGAAGGCGTGCCGGGACTCGGCTTCGTGATCGCGAAGCGCACCACGCTCGAGCGCTGCGAAGGCAACAGCCATTCGCTCGCGATGGACCTGTACGACCAGTGGGTCTACATGCAGCGCACGACGCAATGGCGCTTCACGCCGCCGACGCACGTGGTCGCGGCGCTCGACGCGGCCGTCGCGCAATACGTCGACGAAGGCGGGCTCGCCGCGCGCGGCGGCCGCTACCAGCGCAACACTCGCGCGCTGATCGACGGGATGCGCGCGCTCGGCTTTCGGCCGTTCCTCGATCCGGCGATCCAGGCGCCGATCATCGTCACGTTCCATGCGCCGGACGATCCGAACTACGACTTCAAGCGGTTTTATCAGGAGGTCAAAAAGCGCGGCTACATTCTGTATCCGGGCAAGCTGACGGAAGTCGACACGTTCCGCGTCGGCTGCATCGGCCACTTCGGCGAAGCCGGCATTCCGGGCGCGGTCGCCGCGATCGCCGACACGCTGAAGGCAATGGGCGTGCGCCGCGTGTCCGCCGAAGCGGCGGCCTGACGCGACGCGTCCTGCCGCACCGCCGCGCGTCGCCGTGCGGCGGTTTCGTTTTCTTTTCCCGCCGTGCGCGGCACGGCGCCCGACCCTTACCGGCACGACATCCGATGCGACCCTTCTGGATCGAACAAGCACTCTTCAACGACGGCGATCTCGCCCCCGCGCTGCAGGGCGCGACGCAGGCCGACGTCTGTATCGTCGGCGGCGGCTTCACGGGGCTCTGGACCGCGATCCAGGCGAAGCAGCAGAACCCGGCACTCGACATCGCGATACTCGAGGCCGACCTGTGCGGTGCCGGCGCGAGCGGGCGCAACGGCGGGTGCCTGCTCACGTGGTCCGCGAAATTCCTGACGCTGCGCCGCCTGTTCGGCGAAGCCGAGGCGATCCGGCTCGTGAAGGCGTCGGAGGCGGCCGTCCAGCACATCGCCGACTTCTGCCGTGCGCATCGCATCGATGCCGAGCTACGGCTCGACGGCACGCTGTACACCGCGACGTCGCGCGCGCAAGTCGGCACGCTCGCGCCGGTGCTCGACGCGCTCGCCGCGTGCGGCATCCACAGCTACGAGCCGCTGCCGGCCGCCGAAGTCGCGCGCCGTTCGGGCTCCGCGCGCAATCTCGACGGCGTGTACTCGCCGATCGCCGCGACCGTGCACCCGGGCAAGCTCGTGCGCGGGCTGCGCCGCGTCGCATGCGACATGGGGATCCGGATCTACGAGCGCACGCCGCTCGTCGACTTCACGCCGGGGCAGCCGGCCGTCGTGCGCACGCCGTCCGGCAGCGTGCGGGCGGGCAAGCTGGTGTTCGCGATCAACGCGTGGATGGCGAGCCGCTTCCCGCAGTTCGAACGCACGATTGCGGTCGTGTCGAGCGATATGGTCATCACCGAGAAATGCCCGGAACTGCTCGAGCGGACCGGGCTCGTCGATGGCGTGTCGGTACTCGATTCGCGGATCTTCGTGTACTACTACCGCACGACCGCCGACGGCCGGCTGATGCTCGGCAAGGGCGGCAACACGTTCTCGTGGCGCAGCCGCATCGCGCCGGTGTTCGACCGGCGCTCGCCGTACGAGGCGCAGCTCACGCAGAGCCTGCGCGAATTCTTCCCGTCGCTCGCGGGCGTGCCGGTCACCGCGAGCTGGAACGGCCCGTCGGACCGCTCGGTGACCGGCTTCCCGTTCTTCGGCCGTCTCGACGACGCGCCGAACGTGTTCTACGGCTTCGGCTATTCGGGCAACGGCGTCGGGCCGACCTACATGGGCGGACAGATCCTGTCGTCGCTGGTGCTCGGCCTCGACAACGCGTGGACGCGCAGCCCGATCGTGCGCGGCCCGCTCGGCCATTTCCCGCCGGAGCCGCTCCGCTATGTGGGCGCGCACGTCGTGCGCAATGCGATCCGCCGCAAGGAGCGTGCGGAGGACGAGAGCCGGCGCCCGGCGCTGGTCGACACGTGGCTCGCGAAATTCGCGAGCGCGGCAGGCAAGGCCGACAAGGCGTGACGACGCGTTGACCTGACGACGTCGCGATCCAACGAAAAAGGGACGCTGCGAAGCGTCCCTTGGCTTTTGGCGAAACGGCCCGTGCGGCCGGGTTACACGCGCGCGGCTTTCTCGCGCGCCGCCTTGCCCGTCGCGGGCAGCCCCTGCTCGTGCGTGCGGCGCATCCGCGCGAGGCCATGCGCGACGTGCTCGCGCACCAGTGCGACGGCCTTCTCCTCGTCGCCGCCCGCGAGCGCCTGCACGATCTTGTCGTGCTCGGCCGCCGACACCGCGATCGCATCCTCCTCGGCCTCGATCGCGGCCTGGCGCAGCAGCCCGAGCTGGCGCACGAGCCGGCGGTAGGTATCGGTGAGGTGCGTATTGCCGACGCCGACCACCATCGCGTCGTGGAACTGCACGTTCAGCTCGGTGTAGCGCGTGACATCGTGCGTCTTGGCGGCGTCCTTCATCGACTGGATGATGCCCTTCAGCACCTTCAGCGTGTCGGGCGAAATGCGCTTCGCGAGCGCGCGCGCGACCGACTCGTCGAGCATCGCGCGCACCTCGTAGATCTCCTCGGCCTCGCGCAGCGGCACGATGCGCACCGTCACGCCGCGGTTCTTCTCGTTGCGCAGCAGCCCGGCCTGCTCGAGCGCGCGGAATGCTTCCCGCACGGGGCCGCGCGACACGTTCAGCTTGGTCGCGATATCGACTTCGTTGAGTTTCTCGCCCGGCGCATATTCGCCGGAGACGATCGCGCGCTCGAGCATGTCCTGGACAATCATCGCGAGCGACTGGCTTTGCAGGAGTTCGATGGCGTTGAGCGCGTTCGGGACAGTCATGGTCGGGCAGGCAGCGAAGCCGCGGAAGAAAACGAGGGCGCCATGTCGGCGAATGATCGTTATATACCCTCGGCCCGATATATTGTCAACAGTTTTCAGTTTCCAAAAAACGATGCCACGTGCCGGAATGCAACCGGCAGGCGGCATCGCGCGGCCGGCGTGAGCACGCCGGACCGCACGACACGGGCCAGTCGTCAGGCCGTCTGCTTGACCGGCCCCGGATCGCTCTGGCTCGGCCGGCCCGTCTCGACGTGGCCCGCGAAGCGGCGCACGACCTTGTCGTCGCCGCCGCGCAGCGTCGTCGCGGTGATCGTCAGATCGTACCAGCCGTGGCTCGACGACAGCTCGAAGTGATCCTCGATGCGCTCGCCCGGCTCCAGCGTGTAGCTGCGCGCCTGCGCATGGCTGTATGCGTTGTCGACGACCACGCGGCACGCCGCACGGCCGCTGTTGCGCAGTTGCAGGTACACGTGGCGGTTGCGCACGTCGTAGCCGATCTTCGCTTCCGGGTTCGCGTGGCGGCCGTCCGCGGCCAGCCGCGTGTTGCCCTGGAATTCGCTCAGATAGCCGTTCGGGCCGTAGGCGGCGAGATGGTAGTCGCCGCGCGCGGCCGACGTGCTCCAGGTATCGGCGAAGCGGTCGTGCGCGGACACCGCATAGCGGCGCGGCGGCGTCGCCGGATTGCGGCGGTCGTACACGTAGAACGCGGCGCCTGCGTCACCCGAGTTCGCGAAATCGAGCGACACGCTGTCGTCGCGGCCGTTCACGCGGGCATGCACGAACAGCTCGTACGGCAGCGCCCGCGCCGGACGCGTGCCGGGCTCCTGCGCCGGCATCGACTGCTGCGCGGGCACCTGGTACGCCTGGCCGGCCGTCGCGATGTGCTGCGGCACCGTGAAGCTCACCGTGCGCGTATCGGGCCGCGCGGAGAAGTCGAACGCCGACGTGAGGTCGCCGCAGATCGACCGGCGCCACGCGCTGATGTTCGGCTCCATCACGCCGAAGCGCGCTTCGAGGAAACGCAGCACCGACGTGTGGTCGAACGTCTCCGAGCAGACCCAGCCGCCCTTCGTCCACGGCGAGATGATGATCAGCGGCACGCGCGGCCCCAGGCCGATCGGCTGGATGCCGCCCGGGTCCGCGCCCGGCACCAGCGGGCTCATCTCGCCCGGGTACTTGTTCAGGTCGAGCAGCTCGTCGCCGAGGTTCGACAGCAGGTTCGGCGACACGATGCCCTGGCCGCCCACGCCGCTCGTGACCGGCGGCACCGGCGGCACGACGTGGTCGAACAGCCCGTCGTTCTCGTCGTAATTGAGGATGAACACCGTCTTCGCCCACACCTCGGGGTTCGACGTCAGCGCCTCGAGCACCGTGTTGATGTAGAACGCGCCGTCGGTCGGCGACGCCTGCGGGTGCTCGCTGTACTTGTACGGCGACACGATCCACGACACCTGCGGCAACCGGTTCGCCTGCACGTCGGCCTTCAGCTCGGCGAGCGTGTGGTCCGACGCGCCCTTGTCGACCAGCGGGCCGCTCGCGCCTTCCTTCACCTGGAAGCGCTTGAAGAACATCAGCGAGTTGTCGGTGTAGTTGTCGGTCGGGTCGCCCGGGATGCCCGTGCCGCCCTGGTACAGCTTCCAGCTGATCTTCGCGTTCTCGAGGCGTTCCGCGTAGGTCGTCCACGTGTAGCCGTTCAGGTTGTTGCGCTCGCCGATGCCGGGGCCGTTCGGCTGCGTGCCGTAGACGTTGCGCGAGTCGATCGTGCCGGTCCACAGGTAGATGCGGTTCGGCGCCGTATCGGCGTGCGCGGAGCAGAAGTACGAATCGCAGATCGTGAACGCGTCGGCGAGCGCGTAGTGGTACGTGAGGTCCTGGCGCCTCAGGTAGCCCATCGTCAGCACGTCCTGCTTCTGGTTCACCCACTGGTCCCACTGGCCGTTGTTCCAGGACAGGTGGCCGCTGCTCCAGCCGTGGTTGGTGCCCGGCTGGAATTCGGTCGTCTGCTTCGGGTCGAGGTAGAACGGCAGCACGTACGGCGCGGACGGGTCGAGCCCGCGCGAGTGGTAGTTCTTCGTGAACACCGACGCCGGCGGCTGCTGCCACACCGGCGCGCCGCTCGGCAGCAGGTGCGGGCGCGGGTCGTTGAAGCCGCGCACGCCGCGCAGCCCGCCGAAGTAATGGTCGAACGAGCGGTTTTCCTGCATGAAGATCACGACGTGTTCGACGTCGCGGATCGTGCCGGTGCGATAGGCGGCCGGCATCGCGAGCGCCTTGCGGATCGCGGGCGGGAAGCCGGCGTAGGCGGCCATCGCACCGGCCGACTGGGCGGCGAGGCGCAGGAAATCGCGTCGATTGGTGGCGGACATGAAGAGGATCCTGTGGGTCGATGAGTGTCGGTAAGGTGGCGCCGGTCGAGCGGGGCCGGCGGTCGGTGCGTTGCCGCTATTACTCCGCACCGGCATGTCCCGGCCGTGACCGGTTCCAGCAGGTTTCTTGCGGTCACCCCCAGCTTTTTTTCGAAGCGGCGCACGACGCGCCTTTCATGTTGCCGACACACGCATGCGCTACGCTGACGCGCGATGAAGAGGGGGGAGAAGCCGAGTCGTGTTCGATCAGCTGAAGGCGTTCCACGCGACCGTCCGGCAGGGCAGCATCACGCGCGCCGCGCGCCACCTGGGCGTGAGCCAGCCGACGATCGCCGCGCAGATCCGGCAGGTCGAGCAGCTGTACGGCGTCGAGCTGTTCTATCGCAGCGGCCGCAAGCTCGAGGTCACCGAGACCGGTATCGAGCTGCTGCCGCTCGTCGAGAAGATGATCGCGCTCGAGGCGCAGGCCGACCTCATGCTGCGCAACGTCGGCGGCCTGTTCGAAGGACACCTGCGGATCGGCGCGACGGGGCCGTACTACATCATGGACGCGGTCGGCCGCTTCTCGAACGCGCATCCGTCGATCGCGCTCACGTGCCGGATCGGCAATTCCGAGGAAATCCTGCAGGCGCTGCATGAGTTCCGCATCGACCTCGCGGTGTCGTCGCAGCGCAATGACGCGGACGGCCTCGAACGCAAGGTGATCTCGACCGATCCGCTCGTGCTGGTCGTGCATCGCGACCATCCGCTCGCACGCTTCGACGCGATCGACGCCGCGCAACTCGCCGACGTGCGGCTCTTGATTCGCGAGGAAGGGTCGGTCACGCGCCGCTGCACGGAGACGATCCTCGCGACGGCCGGGGTCGCGGCCACGTCGGCCGCCGAGATCGGCAGCCGCGAAGCGATCCGCGAGGCGATCCTGCATGGCGTGGGCGGAAGCCTGTTTCCGCGCGGCGAGGCCGAGCGTCACCCGGACCTGCGCGTCGTCGCGCTGCGCGGCGTCGACACGACGATCGACGAATACGTGTACTACCTGAAGGCGCGCCGCCAGAGCCCGGCGATCGATGCGTTCCTCGCGTGCATCGTGCCGACGCAGACCGCGACGCACGACGCAACGCACACGACGCGGCAGGTGAACGCGCGCTGAGCCGCCGCGCGTTCACCGGTTACGCGTCCTTCCCTGCACGTCCCCGCACTTCCCGTTGCTTTTCCGGCGCTATTCCAGCACTTTTCCCGCGCCTTCCCTCGTTGTTTTCCTCGTGCCTTCCTTCTCGCTTCCCGCCGTGCGTTACTTCGGCAGCGCGGGGATCATCCACGTCAGCACGTGCTGCTGCAGGAACACGAGCACGCCGAGCAGCAGCGTGAGGATCACGCTGTGCCAGAAGGTGCGCGCGAACACGACGCCTTCCTGCCCCTTCAGGTCGGTCGTCGACACGCCCGTCGCGATGTTCTGCGGCGAGATCATCTTGCCCATCACGCCGCCCGACGAGTTGGTCGCGGCCATCAGCACCGGATCGAGGCCGAGCTGCCGCGCGGCGACCACCTGCAGGTTGCCGAACAGCGCATTGCCGGACGTGTCGCTGCCGGACAGGAACACCGCGATCCAGCCGAGCGACGCCGACACGAGCGGGAACAGCGCGCCGGTCGACGCGACGCCGGTGCCGAGCGTGTAGCTGATTCCCGAGTAGTTCAGCAGGTACGCGAGCCCGACGATCATCATCACCGTGATGATCGCGATCCAGGTCTGCCGCCACGTCTTGACCACGCATTCGAAGAACGCGCCGACGCCGGTGCGCGTGAGCATGGCCGTGATGATCGCCGACAGGAGGATCGCGGTGCCGGTGCCGAGCGGCTGGAAGTCCCAGATCGCCGCATACGGCTTGTGATACAGCGACACGAACACCGTGTTGTGCAGGCCCGGCCACTTGATCTTCACGTCGCCGATCGCCGCGACGTTCGCGTGCACCCAGACGATCACGATCACCGAAACGACGATCCACGGCAGCCACCCGCCGAAGCCCGCGCGCGCGGCGCCCGCCGTGGCGGGCATGCTGCGCGCGAGCGCGTATTGCGGATCGGGCTGCGGCTTCCACACCTGCAGGAAGCCGATCGTGACGATCAGCGACGTGAGCGACGACAGCACGTCGGTGAGCTGGTAGCCGAGGAAGTTCGACGTGACGAACTGCGCGATCGCGAAGCTGCCGCCCGACACGAGCAGCGCGGGCCACAGCTTCGAGATCGAGCGCAGGCCGCCGTACGCGCCGACCACGTAGAACGGCAGCAGCAGCGCAAAGAACGGCAGTTGCCGGCCGACCATCGCGCCGAGCGTCGCGGGCGGCAGCGACGTGACCGCGCCGAGCACGGTGATCGGCACGCCGAGCGCGCCGAACGCAACCGGTGCCGTGTTGAACAGCAGCGTGTAGGTGAGCGCTTCGAGCGCGGGGAAGCCGAGCGCGATCAGGAGCGCGCTGGTGATCGCGACCGGCGTGCCGAACCCGGAAATCCCTTCGAGCAGACAGCCGAACGAGAACGCGACGACGAGCAGCACGAGGCGGCGGTCGTCGGGCAGGTTGTCGAGCATCCACTGCCGGAACTGGTCGAAGCGGCCCGACTTCACCGCGATGTTGTACAGCAGCAAGGCGTTGAACACGATCCACATCACCGGCACGACCGCGAGCGCCATGCCGGCGCCGACCGCGTTGAACGCGAGGCCGGCCGGCATGCCCCACGCGCCGATCGCGACCGCGAGGCCGGCGACGAGGCCGGCGAGCGACGCCTGCCACGCCGGCCGGCGCAGCACGCCGAGCGCGATCAGCGCGATCGCGATCGGGATCACGGCGACGAGGAACGACAGGAACAGCGAGTTGGCGACGGGCGTCAACGGCTGCGCGAACAGGATGCCGGGCGGCAGGGCGGCGGTGGGATTCATCGTGTCTCGTGTCTCCGTTGTCGACCGGAGTGAGCGCTTTGGCGGTGACTCCGGTCCCATATCGAACGTGCGTTCCACGGCAGCGAAAATCGCCCGACGCTTGCGCATGCAACCATGCCGCGGCGCCAACCGATCGGTCGCTTAAAAAAGGTTAGGAGGCGCATCGCGCTTGCACAAGGGGGGGCAAGCCCGATGCGCGCGGCGCCGGTACGCAGCCTCCGCCGCACGCCGAATGGCGGCTGGCGCCCCGCTGACGCGCACGCCAGCAAGCCGCCGGCGCAATGTTGCTCAGGCGACAAAGGTGACTGACGACGAGCGGGGTGTTTCGTTTGGCGTCCGAAGCCTAGACTGGCTGCATCGATTCCGCCCGCGCCGACAAAGACGCGGCTCCGGATACCTCACGGAGCAAACACGATGAAGACCATGAAACTTGCGGCGTGCACGTTACTGCTGCTCGGCTCGGCTGTCGCCGCGCAGGCCCAGGCCGCGTCGACGCTGACGCGCGCGGACGTTCGCCAGGAACTCGTGGAACTGCAGGCCGCCGGTTACCGGACGAGTCTCGCCAGCAGTCCCGACTTTCCGCAAAACATGCAGGCGATCATGCAGCGTGCCGCGCAGGCGCGCGGCGATGCGGCCGGCTACGGCAGCGACGGCCATGCGAATGGGGAATCGGGGAAGCCGGCGCTGCCGCACGTGGTCGATCGCGACACGTACGCGCATCACTGAAGCCGGTGCAACCGGGCCGCGCGCGTGAACGCGCCACCGGCCGGTCCGCAGCCGGTCCGCAGCCGGCCTGCCCGCCGCGCGATATGTAGCGGGCAGCGGGCTGCCGGCGGTCAAACGCTGAAGCGGTTCAGCGTATACGCACGATAGGCCGCGACGAACGCGTCGAACGATCCGGCCTCCTTCGTTTCCAGCTCGGCCTGCTCGGCCAGCGACTTCGCCGCGAGCGCCTGCTCGGTGCGCATCGTCTCCGCCGAAGGCGGGTTCGCACGGAAGTGCGCGGCATGCGCTTCGCTGTGCGCGAGCGCGAACGCAAGGAACGACTGTCCGTTCTCGCGCATCTCGCGCAGCACGCGCGCCGACGGCGTGCGCTCCGGATCGGCGAGCTTCTCGCGCTGCGCGGCGATCGCACGCGCATGCTCGTCTCCGCCGCGAATCTCGTCGAGACGGCGCCCGACGGTCTCGATATCGGCCATCAGGTCGTCCGCCCAGGCCTGCAGCGTGACCGGCTGACCGTCGCGCGTCAGCGTGAGCCCCGGCTTGCGCCCGTCCATCGTCACGCTGCCGAAGTTTGCATTCGCTTCCTTGTACGCGTCGCAGTCGAGCACGGGGCTCTCGTCGAGCGCGCAGGCGAGCAGGAACGCGTCGATGAAGCGCGCGGTCTCCAGCGCGATGCCGGTCGGCTCGAACGGATCGATGTCGAGGCAGCGCACTTCGATGTACTGCACGCCGCGCGACGCGAGCGCATGCAGCGGACGCTCGCCCGAATACGTGACGCGCTTCGGCCGGATCGTCGAGTAGAACTCGTTCTCGATCTGCAGCACGTTCGTGTTGATCTGGATCCACTCGCCGTCGCGATGCGTGCCGATCGCCTCGTACGGCGGATACGCCTCGCTCACGGCCTTCGACAGCGCGTCGAGATAGCCGGGCAGCGTGTTGTAGTCGACGTGCAGCGCGGCCTGCGCGGTCGTGTTCGAATAGCCGAGGTCGCTCATCCGCAGGCTCGTCGCATACGGCCGGTACAGCGTATCGGCATCGAACGCGTCGAGCTTGTGCGGCTTGCCGCGCAGGAATTTCGCGTCGAGCGCGGGCGATGCGCCGAACAGGTACATCAGGAGCCAGCTGCGGCGGCGGAAGTTGCGGATCTGCGCGAGATAGCGCTCCGACTGGTAGTCGACCAGCGTGGCCGTCGAGCCCTCTTCCGCATGCAGGCGCCGCCACACTTCCTCGTGCTGCGAGTAGTTGTAGTGAATGCCGGCGATGCACTGCATCGTGCGACCGTAGCGATACGCGAGGCCGCGGCGGTACACCGTCTTCAGGCGGCCGATGTTCGACGTGCCGTAGTCGGCGATCGGAATTTCATCGTCGGCCGGCAGCAGGCCCGGCATCGAGTCGTTCCACAGCATCTCGTCGCCGAGCGACGCATACACGTAGCGGTGCAGATCGTCGAGACGTTCGAGCGTGATCGACGCGTCGGCTTCCGCCGGCGTGATCAGTTCGATCAGCGCTTCGGAATAGTCGGTCGTCAATGCCGGGTGCGTGAGTGCCGAACCGAGCGCGCGCGGATGCGGCGTAAACGCGATCATCCCGTCGCGCGTCACGCGCAGGCTTTCCTTTTCGATGCCGCGCAGGCCGTCGGGCAGATGCTGCCGCGTCGGGCCCGAGCTCAGCGCTTCGAGACGATTCAGCAGCAGTTCGGACTGGCGGTGAGTCATGGTGTTCGACATGGAGACGCAAGTGCGTGACGGCCGCGCGCAGGATGCCGCACGGCCGGCTGGATTATTGGTCGCTTCGTTGGTAGCGGGCACTTTAACATCTCGCCGTCACACGCGCTTGAGGTGGCGCCGGGCGGTGCGCGCCGGCCGTGGCGGGCCGCCGGGCGGGCCGATGCCGATGATCGCCCCGCGCGCGGCCGACCGCCGTCGGCACCGCCGAACGCGACGATCACGCGACATTCGTCGGAAGGAACGTGAACCGTGCACGCAACGGTGCGGCCGGGTGCAACCCGTTCAACCGGACCCGCGATGCATCACCGTCGCGGTCGAGCCGACCATACGCAGGGGGCGACCGACGCCGGAGCGGCTTGATCGCCGTCAAGCGTCTCAACCGTGAGGACGACCGACCGATCGCTGCCGGCCCCGCGCCCTTTGCGGGTTGCAGCGCGGCCCTGCCCGGTCGCACCCACTGGCAAACGACGGCGACCGTCATCCGCCGCGCGCGCCGCCGGCCCGGTCCGCCACGTCGTTCCACAGATGCAGCGCCGCATACGCGCGCCACGGCCGCCAGCCTTCGGTGCGGCGTTTCTGGCTCGCGAGCCGGTCGAGCGACGGATCGCGCGCGGCGATCGACTGCATCAGCACGAGATCGGACGCCGGCCAGGCGTCCGGGTCGCGCCACGCACGCATCGCGATGTATTCGACGGTCCACGGGCCGATGCCGGGCAGGTCGAGCCACGCGCTACGCAGCGTCTCGAGGTCCGCCTGTGCGGGATCGAGCGGCACGTGGCCGGCCGCCACCGCGCGCGCCACGCCCGTCAGCGCCGCGGCCCGCTTGCCGGGCATTCCGATTTTCTCCAGATCGCAGGCGGCGAGCGCGTCCGGCGTCGGAAAACGCCAGGCGGGCACACCGTCCGGCGCCGCCATGCCGTCGTCGTGCGCGACGCGCTCGCCGGCCCGCTGGACGAGCCGGCCGACGATGGTCGTCGCCGCCTTCACGCTCACCTGCTGGCCGACGATCGCGCGCACCGCGAGTTCGAATCCCGACCAGGCGCCCGGCACACGCAGCCCCGGCGCGGCCTCGACGAGCGGCGCGAACCACGGGTCGCAAGCGAGCCCGCCGCCGATCGCGGCCGGGTCGGCGCCGAGGTCGAACATCGACGCGACGCGGCGCGCGAAGGCGTCGTCGACATGCCGCGCGGCCGCCCCGTCGACCGTCGCGATCAGGCAATGCCGGCGCGGATGCTTCGTGACGGTGAGCCGGCCTGCGTCGCCGTGCAGGTCGACGATACGGCGATACACGCCGTCGACGACCTGTTCGACACCCGGAATCGCGCGTCCGCTGAAGAAGCGCAGCACGCGCACCCAGTCGTACGGCGCCTTGAAGCGCAGCGCCATCTGCGCGGACGGCGGCACCTGGCCGCCGCCCTCGATCTGCACAATCGTGGTTTGTTCGATGCTCAAACTGCGTTGCCCTCCGCAACGGCTTCGGTTTCATCGTCGCGCACATGGCGCGCCTCGGACGCGAGCAGCGTCGCCTTGCGGCGCACGCCCCAGCGATATCCGGCGAGCGCGCCGCCCTTCTGCACGACACGGTGGCACGGGATCGCGAGCGCGACCGGGTTCGACGCGCAGGCCGATGCAACGGCCCGCACCGCACGCGGAGAGCCGAGTGCCTCGGCGATCTCCGAGTAGCTGCGCGTTTCGCCGTACGGGATGTGCGTCAGCGCTTCCCAGACGCGCTGCTGGAACGCGGTCGGCGCGATGTCGAGCGGCAGGTCGAACGCGTGCCGCGTGCCGTCCAGGTAGGCAAGGATCTGCGCGACGAACGGCGCGAGCCGCGACGGCGCTTCGACCAGCTCGGCACGCGCGAACGCATCCTTCAGTTCGCCGACGAGCGACGCCGGCGCGTCGCCGAACGCGATCCGGCAGATGCCCTGTTCGGTCGCGGCGACGAGCACCGTGCCGAGCGGCGTCGACGCGGTCGCATAGTCGATCCGCAGGCCGGCCCCCTGGCGACGGAACGCGGACGGCGCCATCCCCAGTTCGCGCGGCACCGATGCGTAGAGCCGCGACGGCGAATTGAAACCCGCGTCGACGGCCGCCTGCGTGACCGGCTGCCCGCTTTGCAGCGCCTCGCGCAAGGCGGCGCCGCGCTGCGCGGCCTGGTACTGCCGCGGCGACACGCCGACCACGCGCTTGAACAGCCGCTGCAGGTGGAACGGGCTCACGTGCACGGCGTCGCTCAGCTGCTGCAGCGTGAGCCGCTCCGGATGCGCGTCGAGCACCGCGCACGCACGATTGACGATCTCGAGCTCGCGCGGCAGACCTTCCGGCTGGCAGCGCTTGCACGGACGAAAACCGGCCGCGCGCGCGTCGGCCGAACTGCCAAAGAAGGACACATGCTCGCGCCGCGGCAGCCGCGACGCGCAGCTCGGGCGGCAGAACACGCCGGTCGTGCGCACGGCATAGAAGAACGCGCCGTCCGCCTGCGGATCGCGGGCGGTCACGGCGCCCCAGCGGGCATCGTCGGTCGGATAGGCGGTTTTCATCTGAACCTCGCACTCTCTAGTGTAGATGGTGCCTACTCTAGACATCGGCACGGGCCGTCGCGCCCTGAATCTTGCTCTGTGATTCGCGCCGGCGAAACCGGGGGCGCATCGCAATCGCAATCGCAACCGCAACCGCAATCAATCGGACGAAAAACCGCGCGAGCGCTGCTGCGACGCCGCCGCAGTCATCATCCCGTCACCATTTTGCTGCACTGCGGCTGCGACAAATC
>NZ_CAJPGQ010000042.1:0-72337 GCF_905339595.1 Burkholderia sp. BCC1977 | reverse complement strand
TGTAGAACGGCGCGTCGCGCTCGTCGAGCACCTTCGTGAACGGCTTGTGCCAGCTGAGGCCCTCGCGTGCGAGTCGCCCCCAGAAGCCTTCGTAATCCTGCTCGGCGTCGGCGGCCAGCGCGCGGTAGGCCGGCATGCCGGAAAGGGTGGCGCGCTCGCGCGTGTCGGCCGTCGGTTCGAAGATTCGGCGTTCCTGCAGGATCGATACGAGGGCAGTCAAGGTGTTCTCCATGGAAATCGTAGGGGGTGGCCTGACTGTTGAAACGCAACTTGCATGCCAATCGTGGGGGTATTCGGCCGGAACGGCGTGCGTGCGCGTCGTTGTGCGGGTCTCGTCGATCGATATGCAGTGCAAAGCATTTAAAGGCGGAATGCTCGGCGTTCTTGCCGACCTGCGTGTTGCGTCGAAATGCAGCAGCGGGTGTTGCAGGTGTCAACACGGCGCACGATGCGCGACGTGCACGCCGCCGGCCGGACGCCGTGCTATGCGATGAACGACCGGAGCATGCCGAGCGCGTCGGATGCGCGAAGCCGCGCGAGCGCCGACGCCTCGATCTGCCGCACGCGTTCGGCGGACAGGTTCAACTGGCGGCCGATGTCGCGCAGCGAGCAGCCTTCGTCGGTGTGCAACCCGTAGCGCAGTCGCAGGACCATCGCCTCGCGCGGCGGCAGCCGGTCGATCGCGGCCGCGATCGTAGTGCGCAACTGGGTGGCGCCGGCGGCGTCTTCGGGCGACGGCGACGACAGGTCCGGCGCGACGTCGGCGAATGTCATGTCGCCTTCCGGCGAAACCGGCAAGTCGGCCGACAGCGGTTCCTTCACGATCGCCATCAGGTCGCGCACCCGGTCGACCGGCTCGCCCATGTGGACGGCCAGTTCGGCCGGCGTCGCGGCCGTGCCCGCGCGTTGCCGATGCTCGCGCGCGACGCGCGTCAGCTTGTTCAGTGCGTCGACCGTATGCGTCGGCACGCGGATCGTGCGGCCGAGGTCGGCGAGCGCGTGCGTGATCGCCTGCCGGATCCACCAGGTCGCGTAGGTCGAGAACCGGAAGCCGCGCCGGTAGTCGTAGCGCTCGATCGCCTTCAACAGGCCGATGTTGCCTTCCTGGATCAGGTCCGCGAACGGCAGCCCGCGGTCGGGATAGCGCTTTGCGATCGACACGACGAGCCGAAGGTTCGCGTCGAACAGGCCCGTCCTCGCCGGCTGCATCGCGCGCTCGATCGCGGCGAGCCGTGCATCGAGCGACGCGGTCGCGCCGGGCGGCAGTGCCGACGCCGGGGCATCGCGCACGATCGCGGCGCGTGCGTCGACGAACTCGGCCGCGCGTCGCGTCAGCGTCGGCCCGCAGGCCGGATGCGCGGCAATGCACGACGCGAGCCAGCCGGCGTGATCGTCGTCAGTCGACTGCGCGAACGACGGCGGGATGCCCACGTCGGCCAGTATCCGCGCCAGCCGGCTCCGTAGCGCGCGATGGCGGCGCGCACGGTGGCGCAACGGTTCGCTCATTCGTTCGAGTGCGCGGGCGGACAGGCACAGCGTGCCGAGCAGCGCCGCTGCGGCGCGGACTTGCGCGCGATACGCGGCAGAAGCGGTGCCGCCCGACACCAGCGCCGCGCGCATGCCGTCCGCGAGCGCGTCGAGGCGTGCGAGCCGCGCCACTACGGTGTCGCGCCAGGCCGAATCCTCCGGTGGGGTCTCGTCGTCGCGAGCGGGCTCGTCGGTGGAGGCGGGCGAAGCGGCCGCATCGGCGTTACCGGACGGTCGATCGTCGTGCATGCCGTCGGCGAGAAAGATCACATAGGTCGATGCGGCGGTCCGGCAATCGGCGATCTCGGCGCGGATCGACACCAGCGCGTCGAGCGCGGCGGGATCGCCGCACAGCACCGCGACCGACGCCGCGCGGCCGCGCTCGATCCGCTGCGCGTACGCGAATTCCTCGTCGCGCGTGAGAAGCGGCGTCGTGCCCATCTCGCGCAGGTACAGCCGGACCGGGTCGGTCGTGCGCGGCGCGAGCAGGTCGGCCGCGGCGAGCGTGCCGGCGCCGTCGACCCATGCACGCGCGGGCGGCACGGGCCGGAAGTAGCGCTCGAGCGTCCAGCCGCTCGCGGTATCGGCGCTGTCGCACACCGCGATGCCGAGTTCCGCGAGCACCGTGGCGGCCGCATCGATGCCGCTTTCGTTCGCATCGTCGTCGGACAGCGCGTCGATGATGTCGCCGTGCGTGACGAAGCCGCGCGACAGGCCGGTCGCGATCAGCGCGTGCAGATGCGCGACGGCCTGCGGCGGCGCGCCGTCGTCGATGCCGGCCGCGGGCACCGGTGCGTGCCGCGCCGGCAGCCCGTCGCGCGACACGTCACGCGCGCTTCGCATACACGTTGCACCAGCCGTCCGCCGCGACCAGCTTGCCGCCGAACATCGGACACGTGCCGGCGGCATCCGCCGCTTCGCCCTTGTAGAAGCGGCAGTTGGTGCAGCGCTGGCCGGCCTGGTATTTCGGGAACTGCGCGGCGTCGACGCTGGACGCATGCGCACGATAGCCGAGCGTCTTCGCGGCGGCGTCGTTCTCGTCGACGAGCGGCGGCGCCGCGCGTGCCGTGCGTGCGGCGGCGAGCGTCGCGCACAGGCCGATGGTGTGGATGATGAAGGTTCTGCGAGAGGTCGGGTACGTCACGGTCGTTTCCTGGTGAAGATGAAATCGTGGGGAGGGGGCGGCCCGCGTCGCGTGGCGAAGCCGCTTGCCCGGTGTTACTGGCTCGCGTCCTTGTGCGCCGCGGGACCGGCGACGAGCGGCGCGGTCGACGCGCGTGCGGTATCGGCCGTCAGCGTGTTCTTGCCGGCGACATAGCCGTTCGATGCGAGCAGGAAGGCCATCAGGTCCGCGTAGTCTTCGTCCTTCAGCTTGCCGGGCTGGTCCGCCGGCATGTTGGTCGCCATGTAGCCGAACACGCCGCCGATCGTCAGGTGCGAATGCGACAGCGGCGCGAACGACGGGCCGCTCAACGCGGGCGCGGTGTTGCCTTCGAGGTCGGCGCCGTGGCATTTCGCGCATGCGTTGCCATAGAGTTCCTTGCCGTGCGCGGCCTGGGCGGCGTCGAACGCAGGGGCCGGGTCGCCGGTGCTCGCGGCGACGCGGATGAAGCCGCCGCCGGCGGGCACGTTGCGCGCGCGCAGGAGGCCACCCGAGGGCCGGCCGCCGGCCGCGATCGCGCCGTCGAGGAAGCGCGACGGCGCGTGCGACTCGTGTGCTTCGAGCGCACTGCCGGGCAGCGCCCACTTGCGGGTCAGCGCGGCGAGCCGGCCGTTGTGCTTCATCTGCGTGAGCGCCGCGTCGATCCGCTGCTGCAACGCCGCCGAGCGCGGCGCGAACGCGAACGTGAGCTGCCACTCCGCATACGGCGACGACGTCGCGCCGATCCGGAACGCCTGTTTCGGATGCGCGGCCTGATACGCGATGACCGCCGGATACCAGACGATCGCGCGATGCGCGCGGCCGCGGGCGACCGCGTCGACCGTTTGTTCGGACGTGTTCTCGAGATCGAAGCGCGCGTTCTTCTGCTGGACCGCGATCAATTGCGCGGGGCTCGCGTAGGTCGCCGCGACGATTTCCCGGCCGGTCGCCGGTGTGCCGGCGTCGCGGCGCGTGACGCTCACGTAGCCGGAGCGCAGGTAGCCCTGCGAGAACAGCAGCTTCGTGTCGGATGCGTCGGCAATGGCCGAGCGCGGGAAGCCGGCGAGCACGTCGCAATCGCGTTCGAGGATGCCGGCGAGTTCGTGCGCGGATACGCCGTCGTCGTCGCTGCCGCCGGCGTCGTGCGCGGCGAACGTCGCCGCGATGCCGGCCGTGCGGAACACGTCGCGGGCGACGGCCTTGTCGAGCGCGGCCGTCGGCGTACCGGGCAGCGAGCAGATGCGCACCGGCGTCGCGGCCGTGGACAGCATCGGGGTCAGCGCCGTGCCTGCCGCGAGCGCACAGGCCACGGCGAGGCGGGAAAGTCGGATGTTCATGTTCGTACGCCCGGTTGAAGAGGAGAGTGGGGGGCACCCGCGCCGGCGGCGCGGGTGCGATGCGGACGACCGGCAGCGATCAGCCGCGGTCGAGGGCGAACACGTACAGCGTGCCGCCGCGCGGCACGTCGTCCGCCGCCTTGGCCATCGGGCCGCCCCAGATCGGATTGGCGCCGCCGTAGCCGGCGAGCACTGCTACGTACTCCTTTCCGTCGACTTCGAACACCGACGGCTGCGCGATGATCCCGCTCGCGAGTTTCGGGCTCTCCCACAGCACCTTGCCGCTGGCGACGTCGAACGCGTACAGGTGGCCGTCGAGAGAGCCGCTGAACGCGAGGCCGCTCGCGGTCGTCGCGACGCCGCCGTTCCACGGCAGCTTGCTCCAGTGGCTCCACACCTTCTTGCCGGTGTTCACGTCGATCGCCTGGAGTTCGCCGTAGCCTTCGCTGCCCGGCTCGGGCTTGATCTCGAAGCCTTCGCCGAGATAAGGCAAGCCTTCCATGTAGTTGACCGACTTGCCCGACAGGCTCATGCACGCATGCAGCGCCGGGACGATCGCGAGATGGCGCACGGGGTCGTACGACATCGACCACCAGTTCTTGCCGCCGAGGAAGCTCGGGCACGTGTCGATCGTCGTGCCGACCTTCGGGTACTTCGCGGGATCCTGGATCGGCGCGCCGTCTTCCGTGTAGCCGGTGACCGACGTGGCCTTCACGAACGGCTCCGCATAGATCAGCTTGCCGGTGTCGCGGTCGATCGCGTGGAAGTAGCCGTTGCGGTCCGCATGGACGATCGCATCGTGTTCCTTGCCCTTGTACTTGATCGTCGCGAGCACCGGCGTGTTGACGCCGTCATAGTCCCAGGTGTCGTGCTTCGTGTACTGGTAGTGCCACTTGAGGTCGCCGTTCTTCGGATCCAGCGCGAGCAGCGAATCGGAGTACAGGTTGTCGCCCGGCCGCAGGTCCGCGAGCCACGGCCCCGGGTTGCCGACACCCCAGTACAGCGTGCGCGTCGCTGCGTCGTAGGTACCGGTCAGCCAGGCCGGTGCGCCGCCGTGCGCCTGCATCCCGTCGGGCCAGGTATCGGCGTGCTTCTCGCCCTGGCCGGGGATCGTGAAGCGCTTCCACAGCAGCGTGCCGTCGTTCGGGCTGAGCGCCGCGATGAAGCCGCGTGCGCCGTATTCGCCGCCCGAGCTGCCGACCACGATCGCGCCGTCGAGCGCGAGCGGGGCGAGCGAGAACGCGTAGCCGAGCCCCGGTTCGAACATCTGCTTCTTCCACACGAGTGCGCCGGTCTGCGCATCGAGCGCGGCCACCTCGCCGCTCAGCATCGCGACGTAGACGTTCTTGCCGTACAGCGCGACGCCGCGGTTCACGACGTCGCAGCAGGCCGTCTTGAACGATTCCGCGCCGAGCTTCGGCTCGTATTTCCACAGCTGCGCGCCGGTGGCCGCGTCGAACGCGTACACGTTGTCCTTCGGCGTGGTCACGAACAGGTAGCGGCCGTTGACGATCGGCGTGGCCTCGAAACCCTGCTTCAGCTCGGCCGGAAACTTGTAGCTCCACGCCTGCGTGAGCTGCTTCACGTTCGACGCGTCGATCTGCTTGAGCGGCGAATGCGCCTGGCCGCTGTACGTGCGGTAGTAGGTGAGCCAGCCCGGATCGCGTTGCGCATCCGTGAGCCGCTGGTACGTGACGGCCGGATAATCCGCGGCCGCGTCCACCAGGCCGGGATTCAAGGCGATCGCGGCTGCCGCCGCGATTCCGATCGTTGCCAGTCGGCTCGTCGAAGCCGAGAGTTTTTTCATGGTTGTCTCCTGAGTCATTGTGGTCGCACCGCGGCCAACACCTGGCCGGGCCGGCAGGGGTGGGGATCCGGGTCCAGTGCGCAGCCAGTCACGCAAATCGCATGCCACTGCGGCGCGCACCTTGCCGCGCAAGGCGGAGCGGCGGATTGCGCGTGCCGGGGCGACGCGGGCGGCGCGGTGCGGGTGATCCGTGTGTGTTGCGTTCGGGGACAGCCGCGGGCCGGGTGTTGCGAAACATGACAGTGCGGTGAGCCGACGTGAGCATCGCGGCGGTCATGCGCGAGTGCCTGCCTGAACGGAGAAATGTGTGGCGGAGGGAAGGCGGTCGACGACGACGGTGTGAGTCGATAGCGTGCTGCTGTCCAGTACGACGGACGCATGCGATGGACGGCGTGCCTCCGGCGGCGCGTTCGATCCGAACGACGAGCACGTACGCGGTGACTTGAACACCGGCGGTTGATCCAATTTGACACAGATGCAACAGGGGTGGCACGAACGGCAACAAGTGTGCGGTCGCGTATCGACGCGTGGTGGCTTCGACTGGCGCCGGCCGGGCGATGCGGGTGTCGGCATGCTTCTTGCCGTTCGAACCGGCAACGATTCCGCGCCGCGAGAAACCGCCATGCCTGTCCCGATTCCGTCCGATGCCGACCGCAGGACCGACCGCCGCCGCGTGGTCGCGCTCGCATGCGGCATCGCGCCGGTCGGCCCGCATGCGGCGGCGATCGAGGTGTCGCAGGCCGCGCGCGCACGCGAACCGTTGCACGCCGTCGCGCTGGCGGTAGTCGCCATCCATGCGGCCATCACGGTCGCGCTGTGGCATGCGTGGGTGCCCGCTGCACACCCGACGCCGCCCCGTCCGCTCGCCGTCGAGGTGGACGCGAGCGAATCCGCGCGGATTGCAGAACCGGGCGAGCGGCGCCGTACGGATGGCGCAATACCGGTTCCTCCCGTGCATGGGCCTTCGCCCGGGCTCCGCGAAACAGTCATGCATCGGGAGATTCAGCCGAACCTGGCGGCGCCTCGTCGGATCGACCACGCAAGTTCTTCGCGCCAGCCCCCGGCCGCAGCCGCCGTTGCGCAGCCGGACGGTGAATTTCAGCGAACCGGGCCGGTACGGGAACCGGCAGCGCCGGCCGCCGCACACGCATCGGCCGATACCATGCCGCCGATCGCACCATCGTCAACGGAAAGCGAACCCGTCACCGCACCGCGCTTCGCGGCGGCCTACCTGCGCAACCCGGCACCCGATTACCCGGACGTCGCGCAGCGGCGCGGCTGGGAAGGCACCACGATCCTGAACGTGCATGTACTCGCGAATGGCCGGCCCGACCAGGTCCTGCTGTCGGCGAGCAGCGGACACGACGCGCTCGACGATGCGGCCGTCGCGGCGGTCACGGACTGGCGCTTCGTGCCGGCGAAACGCGGCACGGCATCGATCGACGGCTGGGTCAGGGTGCCGGTCGTGTTCAAACTCGGAAACTAGGGAGTCCGACATGTCTGATTACATCCATTACGCGGTTGTCGGTGCGTTTGCGCTCCTCGCGGTGCTGTCGGCGCTCACGTGGACGCTGATCGTCGTCAAGGCGCTGCTGGTTGCGCGCATCGCGCTCGGCAACCGCCGCTTTGCCGCGGGCCGCGGCGATCGCACGGCACTGTCGATGCCGACGGACGACGAGGCGGCGGCCAGCCAGAACGCACGCCTGCAGCGCGCCGTGTGCACCGCATTGCGCGATCTCGACGCCCCCGATCCGGACGCGCCGGCCACGCTGGTCGCGTGGGACCGCCGCGACCTGCTCGAACGTACGCTCGCGCGCGCGATCCGGCGCGAGCAACGGCCGCTCGAGCGCGGGCTCACCGTGCTCGCGTCGATTGCGAACGTCGCGCCGTTCGTTGGCCTGTTCGGCACCGTGTTCGGCATCGTCCATACGTTGCAGTCGATGACGGCGTCGGCCACGAACGGCATCGATGCGATCGCGGGGCCGATCGGCCAGGCGCTGGTCGCGACCGGGATCGGCATCGGCGTCGCGATTCCGGCCGTGCTGGCTTACAACCTGTTCCTGCGGCGGCTCAAGACCGTGACGGCCGGGCTCGACGAGTTCGGGCAGGACCTGATCGCGCTGGCCGAACAGCGCCGGTTCCGGATCGACGCGCCGGTGCACGCCGCGTTGCCGGCGGCCAGCAACGCGGGCGGCGTGCGCCGGGCGGCCGTATGAGGACGGATGACCGCGAAGCCGACGCGGGCGAACCGCTCGGCGAGATCAACGTGACGCCGCTCGTGGACGTCGTCCTCGTGTTGCTGGTGATCTTCATGGTCGCCGCACCGCTGATGACGCATGCGATCCGCGTCGACCTGCCGAAGGCAGCCGCGCCGGCGCGATCCGGATCGACGGCGCGCCGGTCACGCCGGCCGAGGTCGAAGCCGCGCTGGCACGCCGTGTTTTTCACGATCCGCAGACGAGCGTCAGCCTGCACGCGGACCGCAACGAGTCGTTCGGCACCGTGGCCGGCGTCATCGCGTCGATCGGACGCGCGCGTGTCGCGCATGTCGCGATCGCGACGGCGGACGGCGATGCCGGGCCGGTGCGATGAAGCGAACGACGTCGGCGGAGACGAGCGCGAATTAATCGATACGGACAACGATATAACGACGTTATAAAAATAAATGTGGAGACATGGAGATGAATGAAACCGATGGGGCGAAGCGCCGCCTCGCCGCCCGGCGCGCGGGCGTCATGCTGTGCTTCGGCGGCATGCTCGGCGGCTGGCTGACGCCCGCGTCGGCGCAGGTCGAACCGGCCGGCAGTGTCGATGCGCCGATGCTCGCGCCGGTCGTCGTCGTCGGCACGACGCCGCTGCTCGGGATCGGCACACCGCTGTCGCGCGTGCCGGCCAACGTCCAGACGATTCGCGGCGAGGACATCGCGCGTCAGCACGACAGCGTATTGACCGACTACTTCGAGAAGAACGTCACGAGCGTCGACATCAACGAGGCGCAGGGCAACCCGTACCAGACGGATGTGAACTACCGCGGCTTCACCGCGTCGCCGGTCGTCGGCACGCCGCAGGGGCTGTCGGTGTTCGTCGACGGCGTGCGCGTCAACGAGCCGTTCGGCGACGTCGTGAACTGGGACCTCATCCCGCAGGCGGCGATCGACACGATGCAGCTGATCCCGGGCTCGAATCCGACCTACGGGCTCAACACGCTCGGCGGCGCGCTCGCGATCACGACGAAGAACGGCAGGACGAGCCCGGGCGGTGCCGCGCAGGTGTCGGTCGGCGCGTGGGGACGCAAGACCGCGCAGATCGAGCAGGGCGGGCGCATCGGCAGCCAGCTCGACTACTACGTGACGGGCAACGTCGCGAACGACAACGGCTGGGCCGATCACAACGCGAGCCGCGTGCGGCAGGGATTCGGCAAGCTGCGCTACACGGATGCCGATACGACGCTGTCGATCTCGGCCGGCGGCGCGGATAATGCGCTGCAAGGCTCGCAGACGATTCCGCGTTCGTTTCTCGACAATCGCGCGCAGGCCTATACCTATCCCGACCTGAACCGCAACAGCGCCGCGTACGTCACCGTGTCGGGCGACCATTCGTTCAACGACCACGTGCAGCTCAGCGGCAACGTCTATTACCGGCACTACCGCAACACCAACATCAGCAGCAACGTGAACGACGATTTCGGCAGCGTCGACGACAGCGGCGCCACCGACACCGTGCAGGCGACCAACGACCGCTCGGTGATCACGACCGACAGCTACGGCGCGAACCTGCAGCTGACGCTGCTCGGCAAGCTCGCCGGCATGGACAACCAGTTCGTCGTGGGTGCATCCGCCGATCTCGCGAACTCGCGGTTCGAGCAGGCGTCGCAGGATGCGATGTTCACGGATACGCGCGCGACGGTCGGCATCGGCGACTTCACGCAGACGACCCGCGCGAAGACGCGCAACGCGAACTACGGCGTCTACTTCGACGACACGCTCGCGCTGACGCGGCAATGGTCGATGACGCTGGCCGGACGCTACAACTGGTCGCGGGCGGCGATCGAGGACGTGAGCGGCCTGCAGCCGCTGCTCACCGCGCGCCACACGTTCTCGCGGTTCAATCCGGCCGTCGGCGTCACGTGGAATCCGGTGCCGGGCTTCACCGCGTATGCGACGTACAACGAAGGGATGCGCTCGCCGACCGCGATCGAGCTCGCGTGCGCCGATCCGGCCGCGCCGTGCTCGTTGCCGAACGACTTTCTCGCCGACCCGGCGCTGAAGCCGGTGATCGCGAAGACGATCGAGCTGGGCGCGCGCGGCCGGGTGGGCCAGGCGACGACGTGGAGTGCGGCCGTCTACGACACGACGCTCGACGACGACATCCAGTTCATCAGCAGCAACGGCGGCGCGAGCACGCTCGGCTATTTCCAGAACGTCGGCAAGACGCGCCGGCAAGGCTTCGAACTCGCGGGCCATACGCGGCTGGGGCCGGTCGGCATCGGCGTCAGCTACAGCTATGTCGACGCCAGCTACCGCTCGGCGTGGACCGAAAGCAGCGCGAGCAATTCGAGCGCCGATGCGCACGGCAACATCGTCGTCCGCTCCGGCGACCGCATTCCCGGGATTCCGTCGAGCACCGTGAAGCTGCGGCTCGACTATGCGGCGACGCCGAAATGGAATGTCGGGACCAACATCACGTATCGCAGCGGCGTGTTCGCGCGCGGCGACGAGAACAACCAGGACATGAACGGCAAGGTGCCCGGCTATGTCCTGATCGACCTCGACACGACCTGGCAGGTCACGAAGCATCTGCAGCTGTTCGCGTCGGTGACCAACCTGCTCGACAAGCGCCATGCGAGCTTCGGGATGCTCGGCCGGAACTTCTTCAACGGTCCGAATCATTCGTTCGACGGGCTCAACCCCGTCGACGAGCAGTTCGTCGGGCCGGGTGCGCCGCGCGGCGCGTGGATTGGCGCGCGCTATGCGTGGGACTGAGCGGGCGACTCCACGGGCGGTGGCGCGCCTGCCGTGTCGGTCGGAATCTGGCGCACCGCGCGCGCGACGCCACGCGCGAGCGCATCGTCGCTCGCGAGATGCCCGGCCGGCACGCGCTCGACCACGGCGGCCGGCACCGCGCGCGCGAGCCGATCGACGTTGTCGACCGGGCACACGCGGTCGCGCGTGCCGTGCACGGCGTGCAACGGCACGCCGGCTTGCGCGGCCTGTCGCGCCAGCGCCAGCAAGCGGCGTTCGCCGAGCCAGCAGTTGCGTTGCAGGTAGTGCGCCTGGATCCGGTATTTGTCTATCAGCCGGTCGATGGCGGGTTGTGTCGGCCGCCTGCCGCGCGCGGGCCGACCGGTCAGGATCGCGTCTTCATACGCGTTCCAGGCGAGCGCGACCGCGCGTTGCCGTGCCGCGCCGGCGCCCGGCTGGAGACGCCGCGCGCAGCAGGCGATCAGCCGATCGGCGCGCGCGGTGCCGGCGGCGGCCGTCAGGCGCTGCCAGGCCCGCGGCGCCCGTGCGCGCGCACCGACGAACAGGCCGCGCACTTCGCGCGACGACGTGAGGAACAACCCGCGCAGCACGACGCCGGTGACGCACGACGGATGCTGTCCCGCGTAGGCGAGCGCGAGCGCCGCGCCCCACGACCCGCCGACGACGCCCCAGCGTGCGATGCCGAGCTGCGCGCGCAGCGCGTCGAGATCGCCGATCAGCCGCATCGTGTTGTTGTGACGCAGGCTGCCGCGCGGCGTCGATGCGCCCGCGCCGCGCTGGTCGACCAGCACGACGCGCGTGCGCGTCAGGTCGAACAGGCGCAGCACCGCCGGCCGGCTGCCGCTGCCGGGCCCGCCGTGCAGCACGACGACCGGATCGCCGTGCGGGTTGCCGGCTTCGGTCCACGCGATCGTGCATGCATCGCGGGACAGGCGGCGCATGGGGAAGGCGGAGAGGCGGCTGCGTGATTGCGTCATGTCGGCCGGGAGTCAAGGGAAAGGCGACGGCGCGAAGCGGCCGTGCTGGAATCGTATGAAGCCAGAATCGCGCCAGTGATGGAGATAGGGATTCGTCTCGGTAGCGGCACGCGTGCGTTTCACGCTATCACGTCGACCATGCTCGCGGCACGCCGCGTCGAATGCATGCCGGTGTCGTCATTTCATTTTCCTTTCAATTCCGGCCAGGCGGCGATGCAACGAAACAAGGCCGCGCGCGCATCCCGTCGTGGCCCGATGTTTGCTTGTATCAAGGACAAAGAGTCCGGCACCGACCGGAGGATCCCCGGAGGAGACAATGCGCGATGACGTTCATCCGACGGCCAACGCACGGGCCACGCATGCGCCCGGCTGGCCGACGCCGACGATCCAGAAGTCCCATGAGCGGTCCGAGACGTTCGGCCTGCAGGCGTCGGCACGTCCCGACTACGACCTGCTGTCCGGCGCCGCGCTGGCGCTCAAGCGCGAGCAGAACCGCGTGCTGTGCGTGCATGCGATGCCCGTGATGGAGACGCTGCACGAGCAGATCGTCAATACGCAGAGCATGATCGCGCTGACCGATGCGGAAGGGCTGATCCTGCATTCGATCGGCGACGACGATTTCCTGCGGCGCGCGGAACGGGTCGCGCTGCGCCCCGGCGCGAACTGGGCGGAGAGCCGGCAGGGCACCAACGCGATCGGCACCGCGCTCGCGGAGCTGTGTCCGATGGTCGTGCACGGCGACCAGCACTTCCTGGCCGCGAACCATTTCCTGACCTGCTCGAGCGTGCCCATTCTCGATCCGTACGGCGACGCGATCGGCGTGCTCGACGTGACGGGCGACCACCGCAGCTATCACCAGCACACGATGGCGCTCGCGAAGATGTCGGTGCAGATGATCGAGAACCACCTGTTCACGACGACCTTCCAGGAGACGCTGCAGGTGTCGTTCCACGGCCGCCCCGAATTCCTCGGAACGTTGATGGAAGGGATCGTCGCGTTCACCGCGGACGGCCGCTTCCTGTCGGCCAACCGCAGCGCGCAGTTCCAGCTCGGGATGCCGCTCGCCGCGCTGCGCGCGCATACGCTCGCGTCGCTGTTCGACGTGACGAGCGCGCAGCTGATCGACCGGATGCGCGCGAGCACCGAGCCGCACGTGTCGCTGAACCTCGGCAACGGCGCGGTGGTCTGCGCGCGCGTGCAGTTCCGGCGCGCGTTGCGGGCCGAGGGCAGCCGGCCTGCCGAAGTGCACGACGGCGCCGCGCCCACCGCGCGGCCGCCTGCCGCGCAGGCCGCGGCGAGCCTGTCGCGGCTCAGCTATCTCGACACCGGCGACCCGCAGGTCGCGGCGGTGATCGCGAAGGTCCGCAAGGTGATCGGCAAGGACATTCCGGTGCTGATCACCGGCGAGACCGGGACCGGCAAGGAACTGCTCGCGCAGGCGATCCACAACGACTCGCCGCGCCGCGACGGGCCGTTCGTCGCGGTCAACTGCGCGTCGATTCCGGAAACGCTGATCGAGTCCGAGCTGTTCGGCTACGAGGAGGGCGCGTTTACCGGCGCACGCCGCAAGGGCGCGACCGGCAAGCTGCTGCAGGCCAACGGCGGCACGCTGTTTCTCGACGAAATCGGCGACATGCCGTATCCGCTGCAGGTGCGGCTGCTGCGCGTGCTGCAGGAGCGCATCGTCAATCCGCTCGGCTCGACGAAGGCGATCGGCGTCGACATCGCGATCATCTGCGCGACGCACCGCGACCTGCGCGACATGATCGCGCAGAACCGCTTCCGCGAGGACCTGTACTACCGGCTCAACGGCCTCGTCGTGCGCCTGCCGCCGCTGCGCGATCGCACGGACCTCGCGGTGGTCGTCCAGAAGATGCTGCAGCGGGAGACGTTGTCGGGGCCCGGCCGCCGGCCGCTGAGCGTCGCGCCCGACGTGATGGCGCTGTTCGAGCGCTGCGCGTGGCCGGGCAACTTCCGGCAGCTCGCGAACTTGCTGCGGACGGCGGCCGCGATGGTCGACGACGACTGCGAGATCCGTTGCGAGCATTTGCCGGACGATTTCTTCGACGACGTGCGGCGCGACGGCGGCCCGGAAGTGCAGGGCGCCGGTGCGTCGTCGCTTGCATCGGAAGCACCCGCGAGCGCGACCGTGAGCGCAGCCGCGGCCGGTGATGCGCGGCTGCAGGACGTGGCCGCATCCGCGATCGCGGCCGCGCTCGCGCGTCATGGCGGCAATGTGTCCGCCGCCGCACGCGCGCTCGGCGTGTCGCGCAACACGATCTATCGCAAGATGCCGGCCGCCGGGCCGGATGCGCTGGAGCCGGATGAACCCTGACGGCCGCCGCGACTGTCACACCGGTGTGTCAGGTTGCAACACCCGGTGTTCAAGGATTCAACACTTGCTCAACCGGCCGCGCATGCAGTGAACCGTCGTTCGACGGATCCTGAAATATTTGTGTATGTAAATCGTAAGAATGCCGGTGTGGTGAGCACCCGGCGGCTGCCGCACGCCTGCGCACCTCGTTGCACGACGCCTGTCCTGCCCCGGCACGCTCCTTGCTGAATGGGTATCGGCCGCTCGATCGATGCGGTTTTTTCGACTCACCTACTCAACCAGGAGACACATCATGCAATGGACCACCCCGGCTTATACCGACCTGCGTTTCGGCTTCGAAATCACGATGTACATCGCCAACCGCTGATCGACGCGCGCAGTGCCGCCCGCATCGACGGACACGATGCGGGCGGCACCGGGAGCACACGCAGATGAAGATCAAGATACTCGGCTCGGGCGCCGGCGGCGGACTGCCGCAATGGAACTGCAACTGCGGCAACTGCCGTCGCGCGCGGGCCGGCACCGACGGCATCGCGCCGCGCACGCAATCGTCGATCGCGGTCAGCGGCGACGGCATCGACTGGGTGCTGGTGAATGCGTCGCCGGACATCCTCGCGCAGCTGCGCGCCGCCCCTGACCTGCAGCCGGCCCGCGCGATCCGCGACAGCGCGATCGTCGCCGTCGTGCTGTGCGACGCGCAGATCGATCACGTGACGGGCCTGCTGATGCTGCGCGAACGCACGGCGCCGCTGCCGCTGTACGCGAGCGCGCCGGTGCTCGACGACCTGTCGACCGGGCTGCCGCTCGTGCCGCTGCTCGGCCACTACTGCGGTGTCGACGTCCACCCGATCGCGCCGGGCCAGCCGTTCGCGATAGCGGGCGCCGGCGGCCTGCGCTTCACCGCCGTGCCGGTCGACAGCAAGCCGCCGCCTTATTCGCCGCGCCGGGAGGCGAGCGTGCCGGGCGACAACATCGCACTCCTGATCGAAGATACGGAGACCGGCCGGCAGGCGTTCTACGCGCCGGGGCTCGCCGACGTCGACGACGGCGCGCGCGCCGCGATGCGCGACGCCGATCTCGTGCTGGTGGACGGCACCTTCTGGACCGGCACGGAGATGATCGACCTCGGCCTGTCGTCGAAGCATGCGGCCGAGATGGGGCATCTCGCGCAGTGCGGCGACGCGGCGCGGCCGGGGATGATCGACCGGCTTCGGCTGTTGCCGGCGCAGACGCGCAAGGTCCTCACGCACATCAACAACACGAATCCGATTCTCGACCCCGGTTCCGCGCAGTGCGCGCAGTTGCGCGAGCACGGCATCGAGGTCGCCCACGACGGCATGCAATTCGAGGTTTGACCATGAACGCACCGATTCCCGCCGCGGCGCTGCACGCGACGCCCTGGAGCGCGCAGGAGTTCGAGGCGCGCCTGCGCGCGCTCGAATCGCGCTATCACATCCATCATCCGTTCAACCGGCGCCTGAATGCCGGCGCGTGCTCGCCGGCACAGATCCGCGGCTGGGTCGCGAACCGCTTCTACTACCAGGTCAGCATTCCGCTGAAGGACGCGGCGATCCTGTCCAATTGCCCGGACCGCGACACGCGCCGGCTGTGGGTCGAGCGGATTCTCGACCACGACGGTCACGGCGGCCAGGAAGGCGGGATCGAGGCGTGGGCGCGGCTCGGCGAAGCGGTCGGGATCGAGCGCGCGGCGCTGTGGTCGCTCGCGCACGTGCTGCCCGGCGTGCGCTTCGCAGTCGACGCCTACGTCAATTTCGCGCGGCACGCGCCGTGGCAGGAAGCCGTGTGCTCGTCGCTGACCGAGATGTTCGCGCCGCAGATCCACCTCGACCGGCTCGCGGGCTGGCCGTCCCACTATCCGTGGATCGAGGCGGACGGGCTGCAGTATTTCCGCGGCCGCGTGCCGCTCGCGCAGCGCGACGTCGAGCACGGGCTCGCGGTGACGCTGAGCCATTTCACGACCCCGGACGCGCAACGGCGCGCGCTCGACATCCTGTCGTTCAAGCTGGATGTGCTGTGGTCGATTCTCGATGCGATTGAAAAGGCGTATCCGGCATGAACTCCAACGACGTCGTCAGCGGCGTGCCGCTGCGCCCCTCGCTGAGGGGCATGTACCGCCTGCAGTGGGAGGCGGCCCAGGATGCGTACGTGCTCCTGTATCCGGAAGGCATGGTCCGGCTCAACCCGAGCGCGGGCGAGATCCTCGCGCGCTGCGACGGCACGCGCGAGCTCGACGACATCATCGACGAACTCGAGCGGCTGTTCAGCACGTCGGATCTCGCATCGGACGTCTATCGCTTCCTCGATCATGCGCGACTGCGCGGCTGGCTCGACTGACATGGACCTGACACCGCCTCCGAACCGGCCGTCCGCGCCGCTGTGGCTGCTCGCCGAGCTCACCTATCGCTGCCCGCTGCACTGCGCGTTCTGCTACAACCCCGTCGACTTCGCGACGCACGGCGCGGAGCTCGATACCGACGCGTGGCGCACGGTGATCAGCGACGCGCGCGCGCTCGGCGCCGCGCAGATCGGCTTCTCCGGCGGCGAGCCGCTGCAGCGCGGCGATCTGGAGGTGCTGGTCGAGCATGCGCGGTCGCTGGGTTTCTATACCAACCTGATCACGTCGGGCGTGGGCCTGAATGCCGCGCGCATCGACCGCCTCAAGGCGGCCGGGCTCGATCATATCCAGCTGTCGCTGCAGGATTCGACGCGCGAGCTGAACGACTTCCTGACCAGCACGCGCACCTTCGATCTCAAGCGCGGCGTCGGGCGGCTGATCAAGTCGCACGGCTATCCGATGGTGCTGAACTGCGTGCTGCATCGCTACAACCTGCCGCACGTCGGCCAGATCATCGAGATGGCGCTCGACCTCGGCGCGGATTTCCTCGAGCTCGCGAATACCCAGTATTACGGCTGGGCGATGCTGAATCGCGACCAGCTGATGCCGACCGCCGAACAGCTGCGCGAAGCGGAGGAAACGGTCAACCGCTACCGGAAGCTCGTCGGCGAACGGTGCAAGATCCTGTTCGTCGTGCCCGACTACTTCGAGCAGCGGCCCAAGGCCTGCATGAACGGCTGGGGCTCGGTGTTTCTCGGCGTCGCACCGGACGGCACCGCGCTGCCGTGCCACGCCGCGCGCGGGTTGCCCGGCCTCGTATTGCCCAACGTGCGCGACCGGTCGCTGAAGGAGATCTGGTACGACAGCGCCGCGTTCAACGCGTTTCGCGGCGACGGCTGGATGCGCGACCCGTGCCGCACCTGCGACGAGCGCCATACGGATCATGGCGGGTGCCGCTGCCAGGCGTACCTGCTGGCCGGCGATCCGGCGCTGGCCGATCCGGTCTGCGCGAAGTCACCGCATCACGGCCGGGTCGAACAGGCCGTGCAGTTCGCGCGGCGGGCCGGGCGGCAGGACGAGCGTCCGCTGATCTTTCGCAGTGCTGCCAATTCGATTGCGCGCTGAGCCGCGCACGCAGACGCACGAACGCGTCAAATTCAAACGCGCGTTTGATGCATGCGCGGCGCATCGGCGCGCCGCGCATGTCAGCCCGCGACCGGTCTCCCCATCCGACCGAAACACCACGGTCATGAAAACGATTCGATCCGGATGTGCTCCCGCTCCCGCTCCCGCTCCCGCTCCCGCTTCCGCTTCCGCTTGAGCGCACGCCGGACGAGATCTCTTGTGACGCATGCCTGCCGACACGTTCGATATATGACAAGGGATTCGGCTCGCATGCGCGTCCCGAGTAATCTCGGGTAATTCTGATAATTCCATGTATTAATTCATGGATAGAAGCGTTTCGATGACAACGTTTGCGCGGCGCTATATCGGAAGATTCGACGATGACACCGGTATTTCATCATCGATACGAGACGACATATAGTCGTAATTTTCATTAATGTTGATGAAAATTTTCGCGTCGGACGTGTGCGCGAAATCGAAGCGTGTACGATGCAAACGCGGCATCACCGATTCGCGTTCGGCGATCTCCGGACCGACCTCGCTCAATTCCGTCGACTGACGCCCGCATCACGTTCAAGCCCGGTGCATCCGGCTTCGACGTAAATATTCCGCCGGAATGCACGATTGATCGGGGTGGGGCCCGGTTCCGGGCCCGGCGGCACGCCAGCGCGTGTTACCGCGCTCCGTATCCGACCGGCTTTACTCGAACCTGAGCGGCTCCGACCATGCACGATTGAAACGATTCCGGACAGTGTCCGCACATTGTCATCGCGATACTGTCCTTTCATCCGTTCCGGCAGTGCCAGCTGGAACCGATGACTCATTCAAACCGATTCCGGCTTTTCTTCATTCATCAGGAGAGAAGTCTGACCGAGCTATCCCGATTTAAATTTCGGCGCGTTGATGCACGTCAATTGTTCGCGAAATTGGATGAATGCATTCCCGCTGGATGCGAAGAATCTGAATAAATAGTGCCATACCACGGGCTTGATTGATTCCGACAACAACACGGCGAAAACAGACAGTGGCAAATCGGCGGGCGAGGGTCGCCCCTATGATGCGGCGCAGAAAACAACAAATGTAAGAAATTGTTAAAGGGCCGCAAAGATGCAAACAGTGTCGAATCATTCATCGACGGGGTTAAGCGTGAATCGTGGTAGAAGCGCCGGCGACGGGCATCAACGAGCAAGCGTAATCGTACTGTTGCTCGAGGGTTTCTCCATCATGCAGATGGGGAAGCTGGCTGCCGTTTTCGAACTCGCCAATCAGCTTGGACGCGGCGATGGCGCATTCGTCGACCGTTACGAATTGCGGCTGTATTCCATGCATGGCGGCCCGGTCCGTTCGTCGTCGGGTGTCGGCATCTGGACGGAGGCGGCTCGCACGCTCGAAGCCAGCACCGTGCACGCGATGTTCGTGTTGAGCGGTCAAGGCGGGATCGATGCGCTCGACGAGCAGTTGATCGCATGGCTCCAGCATGCGCATCAACGTGCGCGCGTCGTTCGCGGCAGCCAGGGCGGCCGCAAATTGCTGACGCAGATTCATCTCGCGCAGAAGGAAGTCGAGCAGGCCGCGCCGGCCGCGGACGGCGGCGGCGCGTCGTCCGTCGGACGCGATGACGGCGAGCCTGCCGGCGACGAGGACGATGGACCGTTCTCGGATGCGTTGTCGATCGTGCGGGTCGACATGGGCTACGAAATCGCGCAGGAAATCGTGATGTGCATGGTGTCCGGCGCGAACCGCAAGCTGACCGACGTGCTGTTCGGCGCACGGGTCGCACGCGCCAGCACGTTGATCAGGATGGCTGCGCATCATCTGCGCGTGAACAGCGAGAACCGGATTTCGATTGCCGACGCGGCGCAGGCCGCCGCGATGAGCGAGCGCAATTTCCTGCGGCGCTTCAAGAACGAAATCGGCGTCACGCCCACCGAGTTCGTGTTGAGAATCCGCCTCGAAAAGGCGTGCCGCATGCTGATCGAAACCGATCTTCCGGCGGACAAGGTCGCACGACGCACCGGCCTCGGCAGCGGCGACCGGATGGCGAAACTGTTTCGTCAGCACCTGCAGACTTCGCCGACCGAATATCGGGCGGCAGCACGACAAGGCGGCGACGCTTCGACGGACATGCTGTACGCATCGGATCTCGGCGACTGGATGAGCGGCGCGCCCTCTTAGCTCCGGCGATCGCAATTCGCCGTGCGCTGCCAATCGTCAAAATTGCATTCGTTAATTCAAATCAATATCCGGAAATGGATGTTTCGTCCGAATGACAGTGCCGTTATTCGTGCGCGAAAAATACCGGATATAAGCCAGTCTCCATGCGACGAAGGCGGATTCAGCCACAATCGTGGCGCGGTCCGACACGAGTCGATCAAAACGTATTTCCACTGATTAAGTTATCGATTGGCCTTTCGAGGAGGCGGCACCCCGGCACTCCTCGGAATTTTGCCTGCCGTGTTGCCGTGAGCACACTGCGCAGGCCTTTTTATTCATTGAGCGAGCATCCGGTCGATTCGATCCGGCCGATGCTCGCTTGCAGGTTGGGGCGGCGCCAGGCAATGCATGCGCTGCCCGATGCGCCGGTAATAGAGGGCGCGCCGAATTGCAAATCGACCTGAATCGACGTGTCGTCCATGTGATTGAAATTCGAGCATGAATCGTTGCGCGTGCACGTTATTCGCGCATGGAACATGCATCGCTCGATTCGTGAAATGGATCGAATAATTCGCTCGCGGAATCGGCCTTGATTTGTTCCGCCATCAACAAGGCGAATTCGGACGCAGGCGATAAAAGCGCGAGTCGCGACGAATATGATGCACTGCGGAAACGTTGAAACGACGGTTTTGCAACGAGCGCGCCGCGTGACACGCGCCTCGCATCCGGCCGGAGCGTGATGCGGCTGAGCCGCGGCACGCCGCCGCGGCGAGATCGGGCGCAGGCCCCGGACGACATGCGTGGCAGGCGTGATGTACCGCTGCACCGCGAACGGGTGTTGGATGATGAATTAGGAGTTCATATCAATGAATTCGTTGATCAATCGAGCGACCGATATCGGGCTGATCGTGCTGGGCGCGTTCATTCCCGCGTTGATCGGTGCCACCGGCGGTGCGCGCGGAACCCTGTTCGACGGTGCGCTCGTCGCCTTTGCCGCCGCGCTGGCGTTGTCGGTATTTCCTGCCTGCGGGATCTATGAGGCCGCGCGCACGCGCTCGGCGCTGCACGTGCTCGGCCGCACGGTGCTCGCATGGATCGTCGTGCAGGGCATGAGCACCGCGCTGTTGTACGTGCTGCATCGTGCGCACGTGCTGTCGAGCGAGTGGTTCGTGTACTGGACGCTCGCCAGCGGGATCGGGCTGATCGCGTTCCGTGCGCTGACACTGGCGATCTTCGGGATGATCGAGCGCGCAGGCGACCAGGTGCGTGCGGCGGCCATCGCACACGCGGACCTGCGCGGCCAGCTCGAGATCGGCCACCGGACGGTCGGGCGCATCAAGCGGATGGTCAAGCGCGGCTTCGACCTGGTGGGTGCGTCGCTGCTGCTCGTCATGCTGGCGCCGGTATTGCTGGGCATCGCATGGACCGTGCGGCGCGACGGCGGCCCGGCGATCTTCGGGCACGAGCGCGTCGGCCGCAACGGCCGGCGGTTCAAGTGCCTGAAATTCCGCTCGATGGTGACGAACGCCGACGCGGTGCTCAAGGCGCTGCTGGCGCGCGATGCCGACGCCCGCGCGGAATGGGATCGCGAATTCAAGCTGAAGAACGACGTGCGCATCACGCCGATCGGCCGCTTGCTCCGCAAGACGAGTCTCGACGAATTGCCGCAACTGCTGAACGTGCTGAAGGGCGACATGAGCCTGGTCGGACCGCGCCCGATCGTCGAGGCCGAGCTCGAACGCTACGGCGACGACGTGCGCTACTACCTGATGGCGAAACCCGGCATGACCGGCCTCTGGCAGGTCAGCGGCCGCAACGACACCGACTATTCGACGCGCGTGTCGCTCGACGTGTCCTACGTGCGCGAATGGTCGTTGCGCCGCGACATCGGCATCCTGTTCCGGACGATCAACGTGGTGGTGCGCGGTTCGGGCGCGTATTAGCCGCTGCCGCGCGCACCCGCGTCGCCAGGGATGCGCGGCGGCGGCGCGTGACGGCGGCAGGCGCGGCAGGGTTCAGCCGCAGTGGCAGGGTTCAGCAGCAGTGGCAGCAAGCATGTCCGGTCTCGACAGGGGTGCTGTACTCGCGGTCGACACGACGCGGGGCGACCGGAGCAATTTCAAATTAAAAAAGTGCGAGGTTGTAATGCAGAGGTTGCGTCAAATGGAGTCGGCGCGCGCGTGCGCGCCGCGCCGACCGTCGCGTGTCGGGCCGCTCGTGATGATCCTGCCGCTGTGCGCGTTGCTCGGTGCGTGCGGCATCGCGCCGGGCATGCGCATGCAGCAGCCGGCGTCGATTCCGCTGCAAACCGGCGCCACGCCGGCCGAAAGCGCCGCGCTGCCGGTGCCGGTCACGAACATCGACCTGTCGCTGATCCGGCGCATGCGCGACAGCGAACGCAGTACGCGCGGCGAACCCCGCGATATCGTCGCGTCGCCGGATGCGTACACCATCGGGCGCGGCGACGTGCTGCAGATCACCGTATGGGACCACCCCGAACTCGCGGCGGCGCTCGGCGCGCCGGCGCAGGCCGCGCCGCGCGCGGCGGATGCGCCGCCGGGTTTCGTCGTCGACCAGGACGGCACGCTGCAGTTTCCTTTCGCGGGTCGCCTGACGGTGGCCGGCCTGACGGCCGAGCAGGTGCAGACGCAGCTCACGCGCCGTCTCGACAAGACGTTCAGGAATCCGCAGATCACCGTGCGGATCGCGTCGTTCCGCGCGAAGCAGGTGTACATCGAGGGCGAGGTGCATACGCCGGGTTCACAGCCGGTGAACGACATCCCGATGACGCTGTATGACGCGATCGGGCGGGCCGGCGGCTTTTCGGCGGCGGCCGACCAGAGCCGCATCGTGCTGGTGCGCGACGGCGTCGAGCGCCGGATCGACCTGACCGAGATGGCCGAGCAGGGACGCAATCCGTCGAAGATCGTGCTGCGCAACGGCGATCTCGTGCGCGTGCTGCCGCGCGACGAGAGCGGCGTGTTCGTGATGGGCGAGGTCAACAAGCCGGTGACGGCGCTGCCGATGCGCAACGGCCGGCTGACGCTGAGCGAGGCGATCGCGCAGGCCGGCAGCCTGAACGCGAACACCGCCGACGCCGCGCAACTCTACGTGGTGCGCGGGATGCAGGACGAGCAGCCGCAGGTCTATCACCTCGACGCGCGCTCGCCGGTCGCGATGGTGCTGGCGAATCAGTTCCAGCTGAAGCCGAAGGACGTCGTGTACGTCGACGGCAACGGGCTCGTCCGCTTCAGCCGCGTGCTGAGCCTGTTGCTGCCGGCCATCAACGCCGGCCTGACCGCGGCGATCGCGACCAAATGATGGAATCCATCCTGATCGTCTGCGAGGGCAACATCTGCCGCAGCCCGATGGCCGAAGCGATGCTGCGTCAGGCCATGCCCGGGCGGCGCGTCGCGTCCGCCGGCCTGAATGCGCTGGTCGGCATGCCGGCCGCGCCGTACACGCAGGAGGTGATGCGGATGCGCGGCTTCGACGTGTCGACGCATCGCGCGCAGCAGATCGGCCGCTCGCTGTGTACCGACGCCGAGCTGATCCTCGTGATGGACCGTCGACAGCGCACGTCGCTCGAGAACCAGTTCCCGTTCGTGCGGGGACGCGTGTTCCGTCTCGGCGAGTACACGGATTTCGACGTGCACGACCCTTACCGCCAGCCCAGATTCGTGTTCGAGCGCTGCGCGCGACTGATCGAGCTCGGCGTGTCCGAGTGGTCGAAGCGCCTGCGTATCGTCTGAAGCGGCCGTTGGTCGATGCCCCACTGAAACCCATACGCCCCATACCGTTGCCATGACCCAACCCTCCGCCCCGCCGCAGCAACCCGCCGAAGACGGCAGCGAGACCGACTTCGTCGCGGTGCTCGACATCCTGCTGGAAAGCCGCTGGCTGATCGCGACCATCACGTGCGTGATGCTGTTCGCCGGCCTCGCGTACGCGATGCTCGGCAAGCCCGTGTTCGAAGCCAACATCATGGTCCAGGTCGAGGACAGCCCCGACACGTCGGCCGCCAAGTCGTTGCTGGGCGACGTATCGTCGCTGTTCGACGTCAAGTCGTCGGCCGCCGCCGAGCAGCAGATCCTCGCGTCGCGCCTCGTCGTCGAACGCGCGGTCGACACGCTCAACCTGTTCATCGACGCTCAGCCGAAGCGCTTTCCGTTGATCGGCGACTGGATCGCGCGCCACGGCGACGGCCTGTCCGACCCCGGCCTGGCGGGCTTCGGCGGCTACGCATGGGGCCGCGAGCGCATCGACGTGCCGCGGTTCGACGTGCCGCGCAAGAATGAAGGCGACGCGTTCACGCTGACGAGCCTCGGCGGCAAGCGCTATCGGCTCGAAGGCGACGATCTCGATGCACCCGTCGAGGGCACGGTCGGCACGCTCGAGCATTTCCGCTCGCCGCGCGGGCCGATCACGCTGCGGGTCGCGTCGCTCGCCGCGAAGCCCGGCGCCGCGTTCGTGCTGGTCCGCAATTCGCGGCTGAAGACGATCGAGGACATCCGCGACCGCCTCAACGTGCAGGAGCGCGTGAAGCAGTCGGACGTCGTCGTCGCCAGCCTGCAGGACACCGATCCGAAATGGGTCAGCGACACGATGAACGAGATCGGCCGCCAGTACGTGCGGCAGAACATCGAGCGGAAATCGGCGGAAGCCGCGCAGTCGCTCGAGTTCCTGACCGCGCAGTTGCCGCAGCTCAAGCAGCAGCTGACCGATTCCGAAGCGCGCCTGACGAAGCTGCGCAACGAACACGGCACGGTGGACCTCACCGAGGAAGCGAAGCTCGCGCTCGCGCAGACCGCCGACGCGAAGACGCGCCTGCTCGAACTGCAGCAGAAGCGGCAGGAGCTGATGTCCCGCTTCACCGAACGGCACCCGAGCGTGGCCGTGATCGACGAGCAGATCGCCGCGCTGAACGGCTACCGGAACACGGCGGAGCAGCAGATCCGGCGCTTGCCGGACCTGCAGCAGGAAGCCGTGCGGCTGATGCTCGACGTGAAGGTCAACACCGACCTCTACACGGCGTTGCTGAACAACATGCAGCAGCTGCAGCTCGTGCAGGCCGGCAAGACCGGCAACGTGCGACTCGTCGACACGGCGGCGGTGCCGGAAGTGGCGGTGCGGCCGAAGAAGGCGCTCGTCGCGCTGGCGTCGCTGCTGCTCGGGCTGCTCGCCGGCTGCGGCACCGCGATCGTCCGCTCGATGCTGTTCCATGGCATCTCCGATCACAACGAGATCGAGCGCCGTCTCGGCCTCGCGGTGTACGCGACGGTCCCGATCAGCGACCATCAGCGCGACCTGGCCGAGGAGGCCGCGCGCAAGAGCGGCCACAAGTCGATCCTGTCGATCGACTTCCCGAACGAGCCGGCCGTCGAGTGCCTGCGCAGCCTGCGCACCGCGCTGCAGTTCGCGATGCTCGAGGCGAAGAACAACATCGTGCTGATCGCCGGTCCGGCGCCGGGCGTCGGCAAGACCTTCCTGTCGTCGAATCTCGCGGTCGTGATGGCGAGCGCCGGCAAGCGCGTGCTGCTGATCGACGGCGACATTCGCAAGGGCCGGCTGCACGACTATCTCGGCTTCCCGCGCGGCCGCGGCTTCACCGAGCTGATCGCCGGCAGCGCGCGCGTCGCGGACGTGATTCACCGCGAGGTGGTCGACGGTCTGGACTTCATCTCGACCGGAACGATGCCGAAGAACCCCGCGGAGCTGCTGCTGAACCGCAATCTCGCGGCGCTGGTCGACGATCTGTCGTCGAGCTACGACATCGTCGTGATCGACTCGGCGCCGGTGCTCGCCGTGCCCGATACCGGCATTCTCGGCGCGGTCGCCGGCACCGCGCTGCTCGTCACGATGGCGGGCAAGACCAAGCTCGGCGAGATCGGCGAATCCGCGAAGCGCTTCGCGCAGAACGGCGTCCGCCTGAACGGCGTCATCTTCAACGGCGTCAATCCGCGGCTGGGGCAGTACGGGTACGGGTCGAAGTACGGCGGTTATCGCTATGTCGCCTACGAATACGGGGCGCAAGATGCGTGACGCGCACAGCGCCGCCGCCTGCGGCCCGGCCCGCGCCTCCGGTCGCGCACGGCGCACGGTGGCGAGATGATCAATCCGCGGGATTCGATCGTGTCGCTCGCCGGCGTCGTGGTTGGCCAGATCGCGCTGTTCGTCTGCATCTTCGTGATCGGTCGGCGCTTCGGGCCCGAGTCGCTCGGCCACTTCAACTATCTGCTCGCGCTGGCGACCTTCGTCGGCACGCTGCTCGCATTCCGCTACGAGCTCGCGTGCGTCGACGACGCGCCGGGCGAGTCGTTCAATGCGTTCGTCAACGTGACGGCGCTGAGCCTGGCCGTCATCGCGGTATTCGGCGTCCTGATCGCGATTGCAGGCCGCGGGGACCTCCATCTCGTCGCCGTCTACGCGCTGGCCACGTTCGTGCAGCTGGCCGCCGGGTCCTACCTGAACAGTCTCAGGCGCTACGGATGGATCGCGTTGTCGCGCGTCGTCGTCAACGGATCGTTCCTCGCCGGCCTGGTGCTGTCGCTCGCATGCCCCGCATGCGGGCAGGTCGACGTGTTCGCGCTGTACGCGTGGGTGACCGCGGCGGTCTCGATCGCGATGGCCGCGGCGATCCTGTTCTCCGGGTATCGAGCCGGGTATTCGTTCCGGCTGTCACGCGGGTTTTTCGTCAGGAACCGCCGTTTCGCGCTGTATATCCTGCCGTCGACGCTGTGCGCGTCGGTGCTGACCTACGCGCTGTCGATCGCGATTCCGCACTGGTTCGACGCGCAGAGCGCCGGCTACTTCGCCGCGGCTTACCGGCTCGGCTTCTTTCCGGTGTCGCTGATCGCGCAGAGCGTCGGCGGGGTGTTCCGCCGCGACGCGATCGGCGCGATGGCGCGTCCGGATGCCGACGCGACGGTGCCGCGCGTGTACCGGACCTACGCGCGCGCGCTCACGGCGCTCGCGGCCGTGTACCTGGCCGGCGGGCTGCTGCTGTTCGCGCCGCTCGTCAACCTGTTCTTCGGCGAAAGCTGGCGCGGGTCGGTCGGGTTCTATCACAGCCTGATGCCGCTGTTCGCGCTGCAGCTGATCTACGTGCCGCTGTCGCAGATCTTCCTCGCGACGCGCGCGCAGCGCGTCGACTTCCTGTTTCAGCTGACCTGCGGCGTATGTCTTGCCGGCGCGCTGGGCATCGCGCGGCTGATGAACCTGTCGGCCCCGACGAGCGTGCAGGTTTTTTCACTGACCGGCGCGGCGCTGATGGCGGCCGGCATCGCGCTGACGTACCGGGTTCTCGGCGCGAACCTGTCCCGATCCCGGGCGCTGGCGTGAGCGCGCCGATACGACGAACGAGCACACCATGATCCTGATAGTCATCGATTCCCTCGAGCGTTACTACTTCGCCACCCGCCTGGTGAACGCGGTCCGGCACGAGTACGCGTTCGCGTTCCTGACGAGCGAACCCGTCGCGCATCTCGGCCTGCTGCTGGGCGGTTACCGGTCGGTGTACCTGAACCGGCTGACGCCGGTCGACGCGCCCGACGGCCAGCCGGCCGACCGCACGCCGTATCAGCTGTCGATCGAGGTGCTGAACGGGCAGATGACCGAAGCGCGCGCGAAGCGCGAGTCGGCGGCGATCTTCCAGATCGCGTCGGAAGTCCTGCGCGGCCTGCGGGTCGAGCAGTGCGTGATGTGGAACGGGCAGCAGCTGGTGTGCCGCGCGGTGCGGCAGGCCTGTACGGTGTACGGCGTGGCGACCCGCTTCATCGAGATCTCGAACCTGCCGGACAAGCTGTTCGTCGATTCGCTGGGCGTCAACGCGCTGTCGACGATCAGCCGCAATCCCGAGGTCATCGACCGGCTGCCGCTGCCCGACGAGGACACGCATGCGCGCTGGCTGTCCGCCTATGAACGCTACAAGCAGATGCCGCTGCCGCAGGCGAGGACGTCGTTCGCGCGCAAGGCGATGTCCGCGACCAACTACCTGCTGAAGGCGGTCAGCGGCGGCGTGGCCCGCCGGCGGCTGGCGAGCGTGCGTGCGCGCAACGGAATGCCGGCGCCGCGCCAGGCCACCCGGATGTCGGCCGAGACGCTGGCGACCTGCCGCTATGTGTTCCTGCCGCTGCAGGTATCGGGCGACACGCAGATCAAGCTGCATTCGGACGTCGGCAATCTCGACGCGATCCGCCATGCGTTCGAGTTCGCGGTCAACGAGAGCGCCGACCTGTTCGTGAAGCTGCATCCGGCCGAGACCGATGCGGCCGAGATCGACGCGATCGTGCGCCTGCAGGAGACCTGTCACTTCGAGATCGTCACGTCGCCGACCACGGACCTGCTGCGGCACGCGCATGCGGTCGTCACGATCAATTCGACGGTCGGGCTCGAGGCGATGCTGTACGGCAAGCGCGTGGTGTCGCTCGGCCGTTGCTTCTACAAGGCGTTCGACCGCGAGCGGCTGCTGAAGTACATCCATTCGTTCCTGGTCGACGGCATCGACTATTTCGGCGCGGCGCGCATCCCCGCCGATGCGGCCCGGCGCGTGTTCGCGAGGCGGCACTGACATGGCTGTCACGTTGCGACAGACCGCCGAGGCGATCGCCGAAGACTGCCGCCGCAATGCGTTTTTGAAGACGCGCAGCGTGGTGATCTTCTATCGCGTCGTGCATTACCTCGCGTGCCGGAGCCGGTTCACGCTGCTGGCCGGCGCGCCGCTGATCCTGCTCTACATCGTGCTGTGCGACTGGCTGATGGGCATCGAGATTCCGGTGAAGACGAAGATCGGCAAGGGGCTCGCGCTTTATCACGGCACGGGCCTCGTGATCAACGGCTACGCGGTGATCGGCGATTACTGCACGCTGCGGCACGGCGTGACCATCGGCAACACCATCCTGAAGGACGGCACGATCGGCGGCGTGCCGACGATCGGCGACCACGTCGAGTTCGGCGTGCACAGCGTCGTGCTCGGCGCGGTGCGCGTCGGCGACCGGGCGCGGATCGGCGCCGGCGCCGTGGTGCTGCGCGACGTGCCCGACGGCCGCGTGGCCGTCGGCGTCCCGGCGCGCATTCTCGACAACGGACAGGAACTGAAATGAACGTGTTCATTCTGCATCCCGGCAAGGCGAACTATCCCGAGATCGCCGCCTACGGCCGGCGCCTGAGAACGCACGGGTTCGAGGTGTTCGACGGCGATCTCGAGGCGTACGCGCGCTTTCCCGATCGCGACGCCTGCATCCTGTGGTGCATCATGGGTTTCTATCGCGCGCTGCCGCCTGCGCGATTCGTGATTCACGACTATCGGTCGCTGTCGGTCGGCCGGCTCGCGACCGTCAAGGACAGCGTGAAGCGCGTGCTGAACGTGCGGCCCGACCTGCGGATCTTCCAGAACGAGCGGATGCGCGACGCGATGGCATTTCGCGACGGCGTGCGTTCGTTGCTGCTGCCGATGGGGGTGCCGGACTGGATCTTCGATCCGGCCGATGTGGATGCCGACGCCGATCGCGCGGCCGGGGGCAGCGCCGGCGCGGAGCAGACACCGTCCGGACGGTTCTGCTACATCGGCGAGATGAGCCGCGAACGCGGCTTTCACAAGGTGCTGGCCGCGTACCGCGACGCGCGGCGCGACGCATCGGACACGCTCGTGCTGGTCGGCAACCCGGAGCCCGAGATCCGCGCGGCGTTCGCCGACACGCCGGGCATCCGCTTCGTCGGCCGCGTGCCGCAGCCCGACGCGCTGCGGATCGTCCGCGACAGCGAATACGCGGTGTGCTTCTTCCCGTATCACCGGCCGCATTGCTTCCAGACGCCGACCAAGCTGCTCGAATACGCATCGCTCGGCAAGAAGATCGTGTGCAACGACGCGCCGTCGAACGTGCGCACCGCGCAGGAACTCGGCATCCAGTGCCACGTCACCGGCGCGACGATCTTCGACGAGCTGTTTCCGCTGACGCGAATTCGCGCGACGCGTCCGGACCCGGTGGCGATGCGGTCGCTGGAATGGGGGCGCGTGATCGAGCGCTCGGGCGTGCTCGCGTATATCGATGCGGCCGCGGGTTGCGGGTCGGGTGTCTGACGAAGTCATTCGCCGTCGGTGCACGACGGCTCATCACTCATGAAACGGATCCCGATGAAAATCGCTCACATAGTCGAATCCAGCGCGACGGGCACGTTGTCGATGGTGTGCCTGATCGCGAATCGTCTGGCTCGCGAAGGCCACGACGTGCATGTCATCTACTCGGTGCGGCCGGATACGCCCGCCGGCCTGGCCGCGATGTTCGACACGCGCGTATCGCTGCGCCACGTGCAGATGAAAGGCGCGGGCCTGTTGCGGACCGTCGGCCGGCTGCGCGCGACGCTCAACGAGATCGGCCCGGACGTCGTGCACCTGCATTCGTCGTTCGCCGGCTTTCTCGGGCGGCTGTCGACGCTGTTCGCGTTGCCGAAGGCAGCGTTCTTCTACAGCCCGCATTGCATCTCGTTCATGCGCCGCGACATCTCGGGCGTGAAGCGCCTGGCGTTCGTCGGCCTCGAATGGATCGCGTGCCTCCGGAAATGCCTGTACGTCGCGTGCTCCGAAAGCGAAGGCCGCGCGATCCGCGTATGGCTGCGTCAGCCGGTGGTGGTGGTCGAGAACGCGGTGAGCGCGACGTTGTCGTCCGCGCGGTCGGGCGACGCCGAGCGTGCGGTGGACGCTCCCCCATGCGTGGTGACCGTCGGCGGCATCCGTGCGCAAAAGAATCCCGAGCTGTTCGCGCAGATCGCGCACGGCATGCGCGCGCGCGGCACGCGCTTCGTCTGGATCGGCGACGGCGACGAAGCAGGGAAGGCGCGGCTGGCCGAGGCGGGCGTCGAGGTGACCGGATGGTTGCCGCACGACGAGGTCGCGCGGCGGCTCGAACGCGCGGACGTGTACCTGTCGACGTCGTCGTGGGAAGGCATGCCGGTGTCGGTCATCGAGGCGATGCTGGCCGGCCGGCCCGTCGTCGTGTCCGACTGCGCCGGCAACGTGGATGTCGTGCGCCATCTGCAAACCGGCGTGATCTACGCGACGGCGGCAGATGCGGTCGCGTGGCTTGAGCGCCTTGCCGGCGACGACGCGCTGCGCCGCGAACTGGCCCGGCGGGCGAGCCGCGAGGCGCGGCAGCGCTTCGGCGAGGAACGCCTGTTCGGCGAGCTCGCGCCGCTCTATGCTGCATGGGTGGCCCGCTGACGACAGCATCCGGCCGCGACCGACCGGCGCGATCGCGCGGCATCCGCCGCGGCGCAACGCGTACAACGCGCACAACGCCGCCCCAATTTCACGGAGAACAGCATGAATGTAACCATCACCCCGGACGTCACCGTCGGCAACGACCTGCCGTTCGTCCTCTTCGGCGGTCTCAACGTGCTCGAGAGTCTCGACTTCACGCTCGAGGTCTGCGGCACGTTCGTCGAGGTCACGCGCCGTCTCGGCATACCGCTGGTGTTCAAGGCGTCGTTCGACAAGGCGAACCGCTCGTCGATTCACTCGTATCGCGGCGTGGGAGTCGACGAGGGGCTCCGCATCTTCGACGAAGTCAAGCGCCGGTTCGGCGTGCCCGTGATCACCGACGTGCATGAAGTGTGGCAGGCCGAGCCGGTCTCGCAGGTCGTCGACGTGCTGCAGGTGCCGGCGTTCCTCGCACGCCAGACCGACCTCGTGGTCGCGATCGCGCAGACCGGCAACGCGGTCAACATCAAGAAGCCGCAGTTCATGAGCCCGACGCAGATCGAGCACGTCGTGTCGAAGTGCCGCGAGGCCGGCAACGATCGCGTGATCCTGTGCGAGCGCGGCGCGTCGTTCGGCTATGACAATCTCGTCGTCGACATGCTGGGTTTTCGCCAGATGCGCGACGCGACGGGCGATTGCCCGGTGATCTTCGACGTCACGCACAGCCTGCAGATGCGCGATCCGCACGGCGCGGCGTCGGGCGGCCGGCGGCGGCAGGTGCTCGACCTTGCCCGTGCCGGGATGGCGGTCGGGCTGGCCGGGCTGTTCCTCGAAGCGCATCCCGATCCCGACCGCGCGCGCTGCGACGGCCCGAGCGCGTTGCCGCTGGCGTTGCTCGATCCGTTCCTGCAGCAGGTGAAGGCGGTGGACGACCTGGTCAAGCGGCTGCCGCCGCTCGATATCCGGTGAGCGGCGCGACCTATCGCGGGCCCGTGCGCCTGGTGCTGTTCGACGTCGACGGCGTGCTGACCGACGGCCTGCTGCACGTGACGGCGGACGGCGAGTTCATGAAGAGCTTCCACGCGCACGACGGCGTGGCGGTCGCGCTGCTGCGCGCGCACGGGATCCGCACCGGCATCCTGTCGGGCAAGCACAGCGGCGCGCTGGCGTGGCGGGCGGCGCAGCTCGGCGTCGACGTGCTCGTGACCGGCTGCGACGACAAGGCCGCCGGCTATGCGGACATCAAGGCGCAACAGCGGCTCGACGATCACGAGATCGCGTATGTCGGCGACGACGTGAACGATCTCGCGGTCGTCGCACGCGTCGGCGTGTCGTATGCGCCGGCCGATGCGCATCAGCTCGTCCGCGCGCGCGTCGACCATGTCGCGTGCACGGCCGGCGGCCGCGGCGTCGCGCGCGAGGTGGCCGAGCATCTGCTGATCGATGCCGGATTGTCACTCGACGATGCGTACCGGCCGTTGCTCGAACAATGGAGCGGTCATGACGTCGTTCAATAACACGCGGACGGTGCGCGTCGTGATTCCGGCGCGGTACGGGTCGACGCGGCTGCCGGGCAAGCCGCTCGTCGATCTGGACGGCGAACCGATGATCGTGCGCGTGCATGCACGCGTGCGCCGCGCGCTGCCCGGCACCGACATCGTCGTCGCGATCGACGACGCGCGCATCGCCGATGTGCTCGACGCGCGCGGCATCCGCTTCGCGATGACCGATACCGGTCATGCGTCCGGCACCGACCGTGCGGCGGAAGTCGCGCGTGCGTTCGGCTGGCCCGACACCGATGCGGTGCTCAACGTGCAGGGCGACGAACCGCTCGTGCCGACGGCGCTGCTGCAGGCCTTCGCCGGCTTCTGCGGCGCGGCGTCGGACCTCGGCGTCGCGACGGTGGCCTGTCCGATCGGGGAAGTGGGGCTGCTCGACGAGCCGGCGATCGTCAAGCTCGCGGTCGACCGGCGTGGCCGCGCGTTGTATTTCTCGCGCGCGGCGATCCCGTTCTGCCGCGACGGCCGGCCGGCGGACCCGGTCGATTCGAATGGTTCGAATGGTTCGAATGGTGTGGCCCAACGCATGTTCCTGCGTCACATCGGCCTCTACGGCTACGCGAACGCGACCTTGCAGGCGCTGGCGAGCGCGGCGCCGTGCGAGCTGGAGCAGCTGGAAAAGCTCGAACAGTTGCGCGCGCTCTGGCTCGGCATGCCGATCGACGTGATGCGCTGGCCCGATGCGCCGCCCGCCGGCATCGATACGCCCGACGACGTCGCCCGCGTCGTCTCCCTTCTCAAACGGCAATCCCATGATGCGACAGAACCATATTGAATCCGCCCGGCAGGTCTTCGAGATCGAGTCGCGGGCATTGGCCGGCGTGGCCGCGCGGCTCGACGCGAATTTCGAGGAAGCGGTCGAGATCGTCCTCGCATCGAGCGGCCGCGTCGTCGTGTGCGGCATGGGCAAGTCCGGCATCGTCGGCAGGAAGATCGCCGCGACGCTGTCGAGCACCGGCACGCCCGCGTTCTTCATGCATCCGGGCGAGGCCTATCACGGCGATCTCGGCATGGTGACGCCGGACGACACGTTTCTCGCGATTTCGAATTCCGGCGAAACGGACGAGGTGATCAAGCTGATTCCGTTCCTGCGCAGCAACGGCAACGACCTGATCGCGCTGACCGGCAATCGTGCGTCGACGCTCGCGAGCGCCGCGCGGGTCCACCTCGACATCGGCGTCGAGCGCGAGGCGTGCCCGCTGCAGCTCGCGCCGACCGCGTCGACGACGGCGACGCTCGCGATGGGCGATGCGCTGGCGGTCACGCTGATGCGGGCGCGCGGCTTCCAGCCGGAACACTTCGCGCGCTTCCACCCGGGCGGCTCGCTCGGCCGCCGGCTGCTGTCCACGGTCGACGACGAAATGGCGCGCGGGAACCTGCCGTTCGTGACGGAGGCCACGTCGACACTCGACGTGCTGGACGCGATGACGCGCGGCCGGCTCGGGCTCGCGATCGTGAAGCGCAACGCGGGCTGGGGCATCGTGACCGACGGCGACATCCGCCGCGCGATCGAGCGGCATGGCGACGGCGTGTTGCGGCGGACGGCGGCCGACATGATGTCGATCGAGCCGTCGACGGTGCGGCCCGGCACGCGCGTCGAGGATGCGTTGCTGCTGATGCAGCAGCAGCGGATCGGCGCGTTGCTGGTGGTCGACGGCGGCGACGTCGTCGGCGTGTTCAAGAAATAAGGGGGCGGCGTCTCTCGCCGCGTCGCTCGACGGGCGAGAGGCACACCGCCACCGGCGCGGGCTATTGCAGGCTTCGCGTCAGCGCATTGGACGCGGCGTCCTGGCGGAACCGGCGCACGCGCAGGAACGTGACGAAATTCGAGTCGTGCTGGCTTGCGGCGCCGCCTTCCGGGTCGTCGAACGCGACGCGCAGCACTGCGACGAGGTCGCTGCCGTCGAACTGCCAGTCGACGTACTGGAAGCCGTGCCGTTTCGTGTCGGCGTGTTGCAACAGCACGCGCCGCGCGGTCCACTGCCGAAGATCGGGCGACGACAGCAGCACCAGCGTGTTGCGGACGCGTTCGAGGTTCATCCGCCCGACGCTTTTCGGCACGGCGTTCGTGATCGTCCAGTATTGCTTCGACTGCGGGTCGAAGCGAATCGTGAACTTCTTGCCGGCACCCGGCAGATCGACGAAATCGCGCGCGGGATCGAACGAAAGCGTGCGGCCATCGTCGCTCGTCGCCACCAGCGCGGCCTTCTCCGGACCGTTCCCGGTGTTCACGCGCAGCATGACGACCGGCGCGGCGCCTTGCCGGCCGACCACATTGCCTTCTTCCCACGACTGGAACTTGCCGTCGAGCCAGCGCTTGTCGGACGGAAGGTGCGTGGACACACGCCAGTTGCGCGCGTCGAGCAGGTCGCGATCGACCGGCGCGGACATCACCAGTGCGCGCAGGTCGCCGTCCTCGACGCTTTCATAAGCACGCCAAACGCGTCCGCGATCGATCAGGACCGGAACCGGCCCGGTGATGAAGCGCCCCGGATACGGCAGCAGCCCGGTGGATGCGTCGACCGGCGTGGTCCACGACGCGCCGCCGTCATCGGATCGGCGAATCGACGGCGTGCCCATCGAGCGGTTGGTGCCCATCAGGTACAGCGCGCCGTTCAGCACGAACAGCGACGACCAGTACTGGTCCGGCACGTCGCCGAGCCTGGACCAGGTCGCGCCCTTGTCGTGCGACGCGAACACGGACACCTGGTTCTGGGCCGACGCAGCGCCGAACGTGTCGAGGCTCGCTACATAGTCGCCGTTCGGCAACACCGCCAGCGAAGGCGAGCCGAGATACACGCGTGTGGCGGCCCGGCTGTGTGCGATCACCTCGCCGGGCGGCGCGGGGACGGCTTCCGCGTGTGCTGCCGTCGCCGCGCAGCCCATGCACAGCACCGCGATGAGCGATCGTTTCATCGCGCGTAACGTCGGCGTATGTCGGAGTGATGTCATGTCAGGTGCGCGAGCGGCTTGCCGCCGGACGCGTTCGGGATGGGACGGGCGATCGCGCGCCGGTGCGGCGCGTCCTGGTCGGCCAGCACGACGAACAGCAGGATGGTGAGCCAGAGCATGCCATAGAGCACGTGGTACTTGAACAGCAGGATCGGCAGCAGATAGAGCAGATACTTGCGCCGGCCCTTGCGGCGGAACAGCATGGCGAGCGTACCGAAGAACACGACGAAGCCGGCGACGCCCGCCGCGAACACGAGGTAGATGTAGAACGAGCTGTCCCGCACCTGATAGCCGCGCAGGTGCGTTTTCCCGACGTTGTTGCGTTCGTCCCAGAACAGGCCGCCGCCGAACACGCCTGCGACCACGTCGCGCTCGGACAGCTCGGTCAGCACGAGCGTGCGGCTGCCGACCGCATCGTAGTCGACCGACTGGTTCACCCGCTGGTCGTACACGCTATAGAGCCAGGGCACGCAGGCGAGCGCGACGACGACGACCGCGATCCGGGTCCGCAGCCGGCCGCGCCCGGTGAGCACGTGCAGCCCGCACAGTGCGGCGCAGACGGCCATCGACGCGATGGAGAAGCTGAGCAGCGCGGTGGCGAATCCGACGACGGGCGCGAGCGTGATGCGTCGCTGCGACAGCAGCAGGACCACCGCGCTCGGGACGACCGTCATCGCATAGAACGACGGTTCGGAATACAGGCCCAGCGCGCGGATCGAGATCAGGCTGTCGGTCAGCGCCTTGGTTGCGTAGAGCGCTTCGGAGTCGGCTTCGCGCACATAGCTGTCGAAGTCGATGAAGGTACCGGTGCCGAGGTAATAGACGAGCTGGAACGTGAAGAACGCGGCGTGGACGTAGATGAGCGTCTTGCACGCGGTATCGAGCGATTCCCGCGTGAGCACGCCGCCGGCGAACATCCAGTAGCTCAGCGCGACATACGTCTGGATCAGCACGAACTTGATGAAGAAGTTCACGTAGAAATCGCCGAACGCGGACAGGATGAACGCGAGGCAGGTGCTGATCAGCCAGTACGTGCAAACCGGAAACAGGTGCCGCTGTCGGTTCATCAGCGTCGGCGCGCGCAGAAAGGCGAGCGCGCAGAGCAGGAAATACGCGGCGAAGGTTGCCCGCACGCTGAACGCGTTGAGCGAGAAGAACAGTACGCTGGCTGAAAAGAGGAAGGTCGACATGCGTGCGCCCGATCGGAGACTCCGGATTCGCTGCGTGCCGGCCGTTCCGGCACTGCGCGGCGAGATGCCGTGCGACGCGGGGCAAGATGCCTGTCGGGCAGGGCTGGCTTGCGCGCCGGTTCGCACGCGGAACACGCGTCCGTCGTTCGGACGAAGCGATTCCGGCGATCAAGCATAGAGGGTTGGATGGCCGGGCGAATCCTGTTGTCCGATTCGTGCGGCATTCTGTCTTTTTCCGGCGGGGTCTGCGGGGCAGGTCATGCATCGTGCGGCCCGCCAGGCTCGGCCGCACGACACCGTACCGTGTCGCAACGTCCGACCGTGCGCGCCCGCGCTCGTCACGGCTGCAGCGCGAACCGCCCGCACAGAAACGGCGAATACATCTCGATCGCCGCCTGAATCGGCGCATGACGGCCATACGCGACCGCCGACACGGCCAGCAGCGAGCCGGCGACGAGCGCGCGATACCGTGCGTCGACGCGCGGCGCGCCATGCCGCCACACGAACGCCAGCGCGACCGCCGAGCCGACGAGCCAGCCGGCGACGACTTCCGACGGCGTGTGCGCGTCGTCGAACACGCGTGCGACGCCGATCAGCGCGCCGATCCCGAGCCCGAGCCCGAGCGACAACGACAGCGACAGCGACGTGCTCGCCCGCGGCTGCACGCCGCCGCCCAGCGCCAGCACGCACGTCATCGGCCAGACCGCCGACGCCAGCATCGTGTGGCCGCTGATCACGCGGAAATCGATCGCGCGGATCTGGATCCCGCAGCCCGCGTACAGCAGCTTGGTGGCGCCGACCAGCGCCATGCCGGCCGCGAGCATCAGCGCCCACGACGCCGCGTGATGCCGCCCGGCCGTCGAGCGCGTGAGCCACGCGATGCACGCGACGGCAAGCGGCAACGTCATCGCCGCGTCGCCGAGATCGCTGACGGCCGTCCACACCACCGGGTTCGTGACGGCCACCCGGTCAGGCGGCCAGCAGCGCCGACATGCGCGTGGCCAGATAGCTTTCGAAATCCGCGGCCACTTCCGGATGCCGCAGCGCGAACTCGACCGTCGCCTTCAGATAGCCGAGCTTGCTGCCGCAATCGAAGCGCGTGCCGTCGTAGCGATGGGCGAGCACCTGCTCGTCCGACAGCAACGACTGGATCGCGTCCGTCAGCTGCAGTTCGCCGCCGGCACCGGGCCGCAGCGCGCGCAGATGCTCGAACACCTTCGGCTTCAGCACGTAACGGCCCACCACGCCGAAATTCGACGGCGCCTTCGCCGGCTCCGGTTTCTCGACGATCCCGGACAGCTTGAACAGGTTGTCCTCCCAGCGCTTGCCGTCGATCACGCCGTACGACTTCGATGCCTCGGGCGCGATTTCCTCCACGCCGATCACCGACGCGTGATAGTGGTCGAACACGTCGATCATCTGGCGCAGCACGGGCGTCGGGCCATCGAGCAGGTCGTCGGCGAGGATCACCGCGAACGGCTGGTCGCCGACCAGCTTCTCCGCGCACAGCACCGCATGGCCGAGCCCCAGTGCTTCGGCCTGGCGCACGTAGAAGCAGTCGACGTGGCTCGGCTTGATGCTGCGTACCAGCGACAGCAGCTTTTCCTTGCCGCGCGCCTCGAGTTCGGCCTCGATCTCGTAGGACTTGTCGAAGTGGTCCTCGATCGCGCGCTTGCTGCGGCCGGTCACGAAAATCATTTCGGTGATGCCCGCGGCGATCGCTTCCTCGACCGCATATTGAATCAGCGGCTTGTCCACGACCGGCAGCATTTCTTTCGGGCTGGCTTTGGTCGCGGGCAGAAATCGCGTGCCGAGACCGGCGACCGGAAATACGGCTTTCGTCACTTTCAACATGATTGTCGGATTCCATCCGTTCAGGATCAGGCATCAACGATGCCGGGAAAAGGCGGCGATGCATGCATGAAATCATCGTTCGCCGGTGCCGTATCGCTCGCGCAATTGGCGTCGCACGCCGTTCGGAAATCGTAAGGGTGTTCCGGTTTCAGATGGTGACCGAATCTAGGCAGAATCCGACAGCGACGAATTGTGAAGAATGGCGAATCGCGAATTGCACGCGCCGATTTCATGAATGTCGGATGCCGTCTAGGAATTGGCGGCATGACGTCGATCGCATGACTTAGATTCAGGCATTCATTACAGGACGGCCGGGCACGGTGCCGCGCGCGGCGCGCACGGGCCGCCGTCGGCTCAGGAGCAGTCATGACCGGACAGGGCGATATTTTCGACGCGATCGCGGAATTCAACCGTGCCTATCTCGTGCTCGCGCAGCGCATGTTGCGTATCGACTATGAACAGGCCCGGCGGCAATTGGGCATTTCGGATGAAATTGCCGCGTCGATTGACGCGTTGACGCCGGATCAGATCGATGAACTGGCGGTCAGCGGCGAATTGGTGTGTGAATTTCGCGCCGAAAACGCGCCGGGCCGCGCGTGATTCGCTGGCCGGTTTTCCCGAATGGACGTTCGACTCACGGCCTTCAAGCGGATTGCATCGTGGCAATCCCGCGCCCATTCGGTCTTTTATCACGCCATGAAAATGTGGAGGAATCGCATGTCCGGTTATCGCGAATTGAAGGCGCAAGCCGATGAATTGATGAAGCGCGTCGAGGAAGCCCGACTCGCCGAACTCGAGGCCGTCATTCAGGAGATTCGCACCCGGGTCGCCGAATACGGCCTGACCGCCGGCCAGATCTTCGGCCGCCACGGCGGCACCGCAAGAACGACGCCGCGCAAGAGCGCATCGGCACCCCGGTATCGCGATCCGAAGACCGGCGCGACGTGGAGCGGCCGCGGTCGCGAGCCGCGCTGGATCAAAGGGGGCCGTCGCGAGCGGTTTCTGATCGAGCGTAATCCGGGTTGAGGTGAGCGGGTAGCGCTGCGGCGGGGCGCGATGAAAGGCGGGCGGCGCCGTTCGCGCGCCTGTCCGGTCGCGCAGGCGGTCGACGCGCCTGCGCCCGGCACCGGCTCATCGACTCGTGCATCGCCCGTCACGACGCGCCGCCTGCTTGAGCAACGCCGCGAACGCGGCTTCGTCCACGCGCAGCCCTCTCGGCGTGCGGCGCATCTCCAGTGCCGCGAGCATCCCGGCCTCGAACGCATCGAGCACCGCCGGATGGATGTCGCAGCGCCGGCACACGGCCGGCGTGTTGCGCAGTAGGTCGGCGAGGCCCGCACCGTTTCGACGATCTGCGTGCGCGCCTGCGCAATGCCCCGATGCGGAATGCGCCGCAGCAACGCCGGCGCCTGAACGCTGCCCGCCCATGTCCGGTGATCCTTCGCGCTGAACGCCGCGCCTGCTGCTTCGCGCCGATAGTCGTTCACGTCGGACGAGCCGATCGAATGACGTGCGCCGTCGTCGTCCACCTACTCTGCGCAACGCGCGTGCGGATACGCCGCCCCCATCCGCGTTGAACCGACGTCGAAACGGTTGGGGCAGACGAAGATGAAAACGCGCGTGACGCTGGTCGAGGCCGCACACGCCCGTTGGACGCGGGCGGGGCGCTAGGTGTTTATACGTATGCCGATACCGATATCGCTTCAATCCAATATTTCATTGGAAGGTTATCGGGCTTGTTCCTAGACTGTTCCGGGGCGCACCAACCGGGCCGGCCGCAAGCGCCGGCCGGCGCCGCCCCGAACCGCGCCCGCGCCGCGCAGAACCACAACAACGCAGCACGGCACCGCGCCAGGCCGGCGCCGCGGCATACAACGACACCATCGGAGACGGACCATGACATTCATCAGGAAGCTGGCGGCCGGCGCGATCGTCGCCGCGGCGACGGTGCTGGCCACCGGCGCGCACGCGCAGCAAAAGCCGATCACGCTCGGGTTCTCGCAGGTCGGCGCGGAAAGCGCGTGGCGCACCGCGAACACCGTGTCGGTGAAGGGCGCGGCGAAGGACGCCGGCATCACCCTGAAATTCTCGGACGCGCAGCAGAAGCAGGAGAACCAGATCCGCGCGATCCGTTCGTTCATCGCGCAGAAGGTCGACGTGATCGCGTTCTCGCCGGTTGTCGAGTCGGGCTGGGAGCCGGTGCTGACCGAAGCGAAGGCGGCCCATATCCCGGTGATCCTGACCGATCGCGGCGTCGACGTGAAGGATCCGTCGCTGTACGTGACGATGATCGGTTCCGACTTCCTCGAGGAAGGGCGGCGCGCCGGCCACTGGATGGAAGAGCACTACCGGAACGACGCGGGCCCGATCAACATCGTCGAGCTGCAGGGCACGGTCGGCTCGGCGCCGGCCAACGATCGCCGCGCGGGCCTGCTCGAAGTGATCAAGAACAATCCGAAGTTCAAGGTGATCGCGTCGCAAAGCGGCGACTTCACGCTCGCGGGCGGCAAGCAGGTGATGGAAGCGTTCGCGAAGACCTACGGCAAGCAGATCAACGTCGTCTACGCGCACAACGACGACATGGCGCTCGGCGCGATCCAGGCGATGGAGGAGGCCGGCATCAAGCCCGGCAAGGACGTGAGCGTCGTGTCGTTCGATGCGACCAAGGGCGGCTTCCAGGCGATGGTCGCCGGCAAGATCAACGTCGACGTCGAATGCAGCCCGCTGCTCGGCCCGCAACTGATGAGCGCGGTGAAGGACGTGGTCGCCGGCAAGCAGCTGCCGAAGCGCATCGTGACGAACGAGACGGTGTTCCCGATGAGCGTCGCGGCGCAGGTGCTGCCGACCCGCAAGTACTGAGCGCCCGCCAACCTGTCGCTTCGCGCCAGGCCACCCAAGGGGACTTCCTTCGGAGCGGAAAACTTGGGGCGGCCCGGCGTGTTCCTGAGCGTCCCGTTGGACGCGGCCGGCGGCGCGGCTGCCGCCGGCCGGCAACTGCTTCGAATCGAGGGCGAACCATGACGAATCCGCCGGTGGTCGAGATGATCGGCATCGACAAGGCGTTTCCGGGTGTCCACGCGCTGCAGCGCGTGGACTTCCGGCTGTTTCCGGGCGAGATCCATGCGCTGATGGGCCAGAACGGCGCGGGCAAGTCGACGCTGATCAACGTGCTGACCGGCGTGCATGCGCACGACGCGGGCGAGATTCGCGTCGGCGGCGCGCCGGTGCGCTTCGCCGCGCCGCGCGAGGCCGAGGCGGCCGGGATCCAGACGCTGTACCAGGAAGTGAACCTGTGCGCGAACCTGTCGGTCGCCGAGAACATCTTCGCCGGCCGGCAGCCGATGCGGCGCGGCGCGATCGACTGGAAAACGATCCATGCGCGTGCGCGCGACGCGCTCGCCGAGCTGGATCTGTCGCTCGACGTCACGCGCTCGCTCGACGCGTATCCGATCGCCGTGCAGCAGATGGTCGCGATCGCGCGGGCCGTGTCGGTCGACGCGCGCGTGCTGATCCTCGACGAACCGACGTCGAGCCTCGACGACGGCGAGATCGCGCGGCTCTTCGACGTGCTGCGCCGACTGAAGGCGTCGGGCATCGCGATCCTGTTCGTCACGCACTTTCTCGAACAGACCTATGCGGTGTCCGACCGGATCACCGTGATGCGCAACGGCGAGCGCGAGGGCGAGTATCTCGCGCGCGATCTCCCGGTCGATAGGCTGGTTGCGAAGATGACCGGCCGCGAACCGATGGCCGGCACGCTGCAGGCGGGCGCGGCGGCCGCGCAGCGCGATGCCGATGCTGCCGCGCCGTTCCTGTCGATGCGCCAGGTCGGCCGGCGCGGGATGATGAGCCCGCTCGACCTCGACGTGCGGCCCGGCGAAATCGTCGGGCTGGCCGGGCTGCTCGGCTCGGGGCGCACGGAAACCGCGCGGCTCGCGTTCGCGGCCGAGCGCACCGACACCGGCGCGATCGAGATCGACGGTGCGCGCAAGCGGCTCGCGTCGCCGCACGATGCGGTCCGCAGCGGGATCGCATATTGCCCGGAGGATCGCAAGAAGGAGGGGATCGTCGCCGCGCTGTCGATCCGCGAGAACATCGTCCTCGCGCTGCAGGCGCGGCGCGGCTGGTGGCGGCTGATCGGCCGTGCGCGCCAGCGCGAGCTGGCCGACACGTACATCGCGCGGCTCGGCATCAAGGCGCGCGACGCGGAGCAGCCGATCGGGCTGCTGTCGGGCGGCAACCAGCAGAAGGTGCTGCTCGCGCGCTGGCTCGCGACGGAGCCGAAGCTGCTGATTCTCGACGAGCCGACCCGCGGGATCGACGTCGCCGCGAAATTCGACATCATGGAGCGCGTGCTCGCGCTGTGCGCGCAGGGGCTCGCGATCCTGTTCATCTCGTCGGAGATCAGCGAAGTGGTGCGCGTGAGCCACCGGATCGCGGTGCTGCGCGACCGTCGCAAGGTCGCCGAACTGACCGGTGCCGACGCGTCGGAGGAGCAGGTGTATCAACTGATCGCGGGAGGCCGGTCATGATGCGGCTCCGTGCGTTGCTTCGTCATCCGCTCGTGTGGCCGGTGCTGACGCTCGCGCTGCTGTTTGCGCTCGACGTCGCGCATCGGCCGGGCTTCCTGTCGATCTCGCTGCTCGACGGCCATCTGTTCGGCGCGCCGGTCGACATCCTGAACCGCGCGGCGCCGCTCGTGATCGTGTCGCTCGGGATGACGCTCGTGATCGCGACGCGCGGGATCGACATCTCGGTCGGCGCGATCGTCGCGATCGCCGGCGCGGCCGCGGCGATCGTGCTCGACGGCGATCCGACGCGGGTCGGCACGGCGCTCGCCGCCGCGCTCGGCGTGGGGTTGCTCGCCGGCGCGTGGAACGGCGTGCTCGTCGCGTTCGTCGGGATGCAGCCGATCATCGCGACGCTGATCCTGATGGTCGCCGGACGCGGCATCGCGCAGTTGCTGACCGGCGGGCAGATCATCCCGATCGGCGCGCCCGGCTACCTGGCACTCGGCGGCGGCTATCTCGCGGCTGTGCCGTGCTCGGTCTGGATCGCGACCGCGACGATCGCGACGACCGCGCTGCTGGTGAATCGCACGGCGCTCGGGCTGTTCATCCGCGCGATCGGCGTGAACCCGGTCGCGACGCGGCTCGTGGGCTTGCGCGCGGGGGCGGTCGTGTTCGGTGTGTATCTGTTTTCCGGCGTGATGTCGGCGCTCGCCGGCATCCTCGCCAGCTCGAACGTGCGCAGCGCCGACGGCAACAACGCGGGGCTGCTGCTCGAGCTCGACGCGATCCTCGCGGTGACGCTCGGCGGCACGTCGCTGCTCGGCGGCCGCTTCAGCCTCGCCGGCTCGGTGCTCGGCGCGCTGATCATCCAGACGCTCACCTACACGACCTATTCGATCGGCGTGCCGCCGGAGGCGACGCTCGTCGTGAAGGCGATCGTCGTGATCGTCGTGACGCTGATCCAGTCGGACGCGGCGCGCGCGCGGGTCGTCCGGCACGCGTCGCGGCTGCTGTCTTCCGCGCGTTCGCGCACCACCACCGGAGCGACGCCGCGATGAACCGATTCCTCGCACGGCTCGCCGACCCGCGCACGCTGCCGATCGTCGTGACGATCGTGCTGTTCGCCGCGCTGTTCGGCTTTGGATCCGTGATGTACACGGGCTTCTTCTCGATGCAGGTGCTGACCGGGCTGCTCGTCGACAACGCATTCCTGCTGATCGTCGCGATCGGGATGACGTTCGTGATCGTGTCGGGCGGCATCGACCTGTCGGTCGGCTCGGTCGTTGCGCTGACAACCATCTTCTGCGCGGTCGGCGCCGAGCGGCTGCACTGGCCCGTCTGGGCGATCGTGCCGCTCGTGCTCGTGTTCGGCGCGCTGTACGGGGCGGCGATGGGCGCGCTGATCCACCTCTTCCGGCTGCAGCCGTTCATCGTCACGCTGGCCGGGATGTTTCTCGCACGCGGCGCGTGCTTCCTGATCACGACGCAGTCGATCACGATCAACGAGCGGACGTTCCATGCGCTCGCGGGCATCAGCGTGCCGGTCGGCGGCGGGATGCTGAGCGCGGGCGCGCTGATCGCGCTCGCGGCGCTGGCCGCGGCGATCTACGTCGCGCATTTCACGCGCTTCGGCCGCAACGTGTATGCGATCGGCGGCAACGAACGCTCGGCGCTGCTGATGGGGCTGCCGGTCGCGCGCACGAAGGTCGGCGTGTATGCGCTCAGCGGGTTCTGTTCGGCGCTCGGCGGCGTGGTGTTCACGCTGTACGTGCTGTCCGGCTACGGGCTGCAGGCACAGGGGATGGAACTCGACGCGATCGCCGCGACCGTGATCGGCGGCACGCTGCTCACGGGCGGGGTGGGGTACGTGATCGGCTCGGTGTTCGGCGTCGGCATCCTCGGCACGATCCAGGTGCTGATTACGTTCGACGGCACGCTGAGCTCGTGGTGGACCCGGATCGTGATCGGCGCGCTGCTGTGCGTGTTCTGCCTGCTGCAGCGGGTCATCGAGCGGCACGCGGCGCGGCGGCGTAGCGGCGGCGCCGGGCTCGATCCGAAACGGCGGAAGCGCGAGGCCGCGCAGGCGGCGCCTTCCGCACCGGGCGACGATGCGGCGCGGGTGTCGGCGATGCGGAGGCTGTTGCGTTTTCAGCGTTCGGCGTGATGCCGGCACGCTTTTGGCGGCTTTCAAAGACGGGCATCGTTTGCTTCATCGCCATCGCTGCCGAACAGCCGCGCGCCGGCGCGACAGCCCGTCGTGTTTGACCGGCCCGCGAATGCGCGTTGCACGGCAGCCGCGCGCCCGTTGCAATCACGCCGGCCCGGCGGCCAGGTCTGGTTCCGCATCGAACGACGCATCCGCGATGCCCGTCCGTTTCAGCGACTCGGCGAGTCGCTCGATCGCCTGCAGATCCAGCGCGTCGAGACGCTCGCGCATGGCGTGGACGAATGCGGCATGCCGTGGCGTGTGCGCATGCTGCCCGAGCCATTCCTCGATATCGGTGAGGCGGCCTTCGCTCGCGAGCACGGCCAGCTCGTCGAGGGCCGCGGCGGGCGGGCAACGCATCGCGTGCACGGCGCTCACGGGTTCGGCGCGTTCGACCGGATCGACCGGCCGCGCGAGCGCTGCCGCCGGGATCATCGCGCGGCCGATCGCCGGCGCGACGATCTGGAACGTGAACGACGTGCCGACGCCCGGCTGGCTCGACACGGCCAGCTCGCCTTGCATCGCGCGGACGATCCGCTGCGCGATGAACAGGCCGAGCCCGGTTCCGCCGTTTACGGCCTGCACCTGCTGGTACGCGCGGAAGATGTCGGTCGTCTTGCCGATATCGATGCCGATTCCCGTATCGGCGACTTCGAACACGATCCGCCATGCGTCGCCTTGCGGATACGCGCCGACCGATAACGTGACCGTGCCGTCGCGCGTGAACTTCGACGCGTTCGACAGCAGGTTGAGCAGCACCTGCTGCAGCCGGATGCCGTCGATCGACAGCCTGCGCGGCAACGGCGTCAGGGGCCGGTAGTCGAACCGGTTGTCCTGCTGCGAACACAGCGCGACCGCATAGTCGCCGATGTCGTTCAGCAGGCCGGGCAGGTCGGTCGCGTCCGGCGAGATGCCGAGCGGCTGCAGTTCGGCCCTCGTGTACTGGAGCAATTCGTCGATCAGCGCGAGCTGGTAGCGGATGCTGCGGTCGATCGAGCGGATCAGCCGCGCCTGGCCGCGCGTCGCGCCTTGCAGCAGCAGCTTCGCGTAGCCGTTGATCGTCGACAGCGGCGCGCGCAGGTCGTGGCTCACATAGCCGAGCGTCTCGATCTTCTGCTGCATGTGCGCGTTGACCTGGTGCAGCGCGTCGTTGAGCGCGACCGTGCGTTTCGCGACCTCGTCGCGCAGGCGATCCTGTTCGGTGAGCTGCCAGTGCGCGAGGCGCTTGCGCGCTTCGGTGCGCTGACGGCCGACGTGGTTGATCCACGCGGCCAGCACCAGCAGGTGCGTGGCGAGGCCGATGATCGCGATGACCGGGTTCGGGTAGATGTCGGATTTGAGCCAGATCAGCCAGGGCGGGAGCGCATCCTTGCCGTCGAGAATGCGGATCAGCATGTTGAAGCTCGCGAACGCGATCGCGATCAGCATCACGCGGCCCGTCGGCGTCCGGCGGATCGCGAGCGTCAGTGCGATGCTGATGTTGACGATCGCCAGCACGGCGTTCAGCCGCAGGCAGAACCATGTAAACGTCAGCAGGTCGCCGAATGCCCCTCCGACCATGCCCGCGCATTCGAGGCCCAGTATCGCCACGTAGACCGTACGCAGCGGCAGCCGGGCCTTTTCGCGGTGCGCGACCGTGAGGATGAACACGATGAACAGCGCGATCGAGAGGTACGCGCAGATCAGCTCGCCGCGCGCGGACCATTCCCGCGCGCCCGGCCACGGGATCAGCGTCGTATAGCCGCGATACGCGGCCTCGAACAGCATCGTGAACAGCGCGATGCCGGCCAGCATGTGAAATACGCGGCTGCGCGAGAAGAAGCCGATCAGCAAGGCGCACCACACGAGCGCCAGCAGCCCGCCGAGAAACCCGAAGTCCCACATGGCGGCGCGCATTTCCTCGGCGTCCCATGCGTCGCGCGTGAAGGCGGCGGGCGCGAGCCGCATTTCCTTGCGGGACGTGACGCGGATCAGGACGGGCACCTGCTCGCCCGGACGGAGCATCACGTCGAGCAGCGGGTATCGGGAATGCGCGCGGATCATGCCGTCCGTGCTGCCTGCGTCGGGCGGGAAGCGGCCGATGAGCGTCCACGTGCCGCCGCGCTCGGTGTAGAAGTCCGCATGATCGACGCGTGCGTCGCGAATCGCCAGCACCAGCGGACGCTCGACGCTGCCGCGGTTGACCAGCGTCGCGCCGACCCACCACGCCGAGCGGGAAAACGCGATGTTGAACGACGGTTGCGTGGCCGTCGCACCGGGGCGGTGCGGTTCCGCGAGCCGCGCGGCGATCTGGCCGGCGGACATCGTCGTGCCCGGATCCTCGACGATCGACGCCGCTTCGAGCCGCGCGGGATTTTCCGTCGCTTCGACGCGGTGCGTCGCGCAGGCGACCAGCGCCACCACGAGCAGCAGCAGGGCGTGCCAGCCCGATGCGCGGCGCCTAGGCATCGCGCTGGTGTTCATGCGACGGCGGCAGCGCATCGACCGCCGGCCGCTGGCGCCGCCAGTCGGACGGCGTGATGCCGAACCGTTCGCGAAACGCCGTCGCGAAATTGCCCGGCGTCGAGAAGCCGATTTCCTCGGCGATGTCGCCGATTCCCATCGACGTCTCGGCGAGAAAGTGCTTCGCGGCGCGCAGCCGCGTGTCGCGCAGGTATTCGAATACGGTCTGGCCGAGATGGTCGCGGAACACGCGCGACAGCCGCTTTTCGTGCGTGCCGACCTGCCGGGCGAGTTCGTCGAGCGCCGGCGGGTTGCGGAGTTCGCGCAGCAGGATGTCGCTTGCCGCGCGCACCAGCGCGGCGTCGGGGTGGTCGGACAACTCGGGTAGATGTGCGAACGGCTGGCTGCGCCGCGTCCGCTTCAGGTGATTGCGCAGCCGCGCGATCACCTCGACCGGCTCGAACGGTTTCACGATGTAGTCGAGCGCGCCGGTTTCGAGCCCCGCGAGGCGATCCTCGAGATCGCTCGCGGCCGTCAGGATGATGACGGGAATGTTCTGTGTCGACGGCGTCGAGGCCAGCAGCCGGCATGCGGCGAAACCGTCCATGCGCGGCATCCTGACATCCATCAGGATCAGGTCGGGTGCGATTGCCTGCGCGCGGTGATAGGCCTGCAGGCCGTCGAACGCGACGCTGATCCGGCACCGCGCGGCACGCAGGATCTCCGTCAGGAGCCGCAGGTCGTTCGGTCGGTCGTCTACGACAAGGATGTGTGCGCCAACGAGATCCGGCGTGGCGCGGAGCGACGCCGAACTGGACGAGCGGGATGCCATGGTTGCGAACGCGTAGGGAGGGTAGGCCGGGTCGGAATCGATGCATCTATGTGCACGATTGTTGCGAAAAATTATATGTCGACAACAGGGCGGATGGTGAGGATTCCGTGCGGTCCGTGTGGGCATGTTTGACACGGCGGCGTGGGTGCATGACCGCGCCGAGCGGCTCGAGGAAACAGGGGGCGGAAAAACTTTCTTGATTGCCGATTGAATGTCGGTCTTTATTGCCGTTTAATTCATTATCAAGACGACGCGCCAGGAATGATGAATTCGAACGAATGGTGTCGTGCCGGCGATCGGATCCGGTGCGGTTGGATTCCATCAATTCAATGTCTCCGTGACTAAAATTTTATCGATGACCGGTTAAATTTGCTTTCGCATTTAATTCCTTTTCCATGCGGGCATGTATGAATGTAAATGTCGTCCGCTCTGGAAAAGAATTTGTCCGCCCGGGAAAAGGTTCGATCTGGAGAACCCCGGCACACTAGGCCCAACGCGGCTCGAATCGGTTCCGGAACAGGAACGGAAACCACGTGAAAGTTTTTGTCGCCCGCGCCCTGGTGGGGGCGCAATATTCAATGTGACATTGAGTGCTGGCAATCTCATATTCCGGGATTGCAGCGGCGCGACGGAGACCGGCACGAGGGTCATGAAAACTTCATCATTCCTGGAATTCATTGATGCAAAAAGGTGCATCGTGGAATTCAGAAGTTGGTGCAAGTTTGACACATGGGACAAAAATAAATCGTCAAAGAAAGTCAGTCGATAAAGGCAATGCAGGGGTCATCCGGCCACTCGGCGGATTTTCCGGAAATCCGGAATGTCCGAAGGGGCCGGATGGACAGGGGTGAGTGGGTTCGCGTCGACCGACCGCCGGTCCGATCCTTCGGGCGGCGGTCGCGCGATGCGCGCTCTCGATCAGGCGGGCACGAGAAAACATGAATATCAAAGGCATGGCAGATCAAACCACCGGGTCGCCCGACCCGGTGTCGGCTGTCAGCGTTCGCGATCCGGCGGCGCATGCGGCAGCCCCGGGGGCCGCACGACGTCATCCTCCTCCCGAATGAACCGGGACGACCGGCCTGTCGATCAGGCCGGCAAGCGTCCATCCGGCGTCTGAACGACGCTTTCTCATGAGATTCGAAGTCGCTCCCGGTCGGCGCGACGGCGTCCGCGCGCGTTGGGTCCGTCGCGCACCGCGCGTCTTGCCGCCACCGGGCATCGCGATGCCGGCTTCCATGAATCGATAACCCGCGATCGTCGCGGCGCTGGTCCGACGGACACGCGCGGCGCGCGGTCGTGTGATCGCGACGGCGGTCGCACGAGTCGTGTAGGGCCGTTCGGCAGTTCAGTTAGTCATCCGAAGTGAAGTAACGGAGCGGCGCGAGGTGGCGAAGGCGCGGGTGAAAGCGTGCTTCGCGTGCCGTCGCGTTCGCTGTTGCGTGATTCAGCACACGAGAACCGAGGGAAAACAAGATGAACAAGTCGTTCAAGTCGATCTGGAACGAGGCACTGGGGGCGTGGGTCGCGGCGTCGGAGCTCGATCGCGCGCGCGGCAAGCGCGTCGCGTCGTCGAGCAGCGCGGCCGCGCATGCCGCGGACGAGGGGGCTGCCGCGGGCACGACGTCGTCGCCGCTGTCGCTCCGGCGGCTGACCGCATCGACGGCATTCGCGTATCTCGCGTTGTTCCAGGCAGGCGCGCATGCGCAGTACCAGCCGGATGGCGGTTCCGCGACGGGCGGCGTCACCTCGATATCGATCGGTGTCGGATCGAGTGCCGCGCAGCAGAACTCCACCGCGCTGGGCAACCTGTCGACGGCGGCGGGCGTGTCGGCAACCGCGCTGGGTCCGGGCGCGCACGCAATGGCCGACGGGTCGACGGCGGTCGGCATCAACGCGCAGGCGACTGGCGTCAACAGCGCGGCGATGGGCGTGCAGGCGATTGGATCCGGCAGCTATTCGGTCGCGATCGGCAACCTGTCGAGCTCGACCCAAAGCGGCTCGGTGGCGATCGGCAGCGGTGCGGCGGCGCTCGGCGTGTCCGCGATCGGGCTCGGCAACAATGCAACGGCCTCCGGTCAATATGCGGCCGCGCTCGGCCTCGGGGCGATCGCTTCCGGGACGCAAACTGTCGCGCTCGGCTTTTCGTCCAATGCCACGAATACGGGCGCCGTCGCGCTCGGCAACCAGTCGACGAGTTCGGGCGCGGCCGGCGTTGCCGTGGGCAGCGGCGCACTCGCTTCCGGAAATTCGGCCGTGGCAATGGGCGTGAACAGCGGGGCGAAGGGCACGTCGTCGATTGCCATCGGCTGGGGCGGCACGGCAGGCGTGCCCGGATCGGGTACGGAATCGCTCGGCACCAGTTCGATCGCGATGGGTTCGAACACGACGGCCGGCGCCGACAATGCGCTGGCGTTCGGCCTGAACGCGAATGCGTCGGGCACCAGCTCGATCGCGATGGGCGTGCAGTCGACCGCGACGCAGCAGTTCGGCGTCGCGCTCGGCAATCTCGCGCTCGCGACCGGCACGTCCGCTACCGCGTTGGGGGCCGGCGCGACGGCGTCGGCCCTGAATTCGACGGCGCTCGGTATCAATAGCGTGGCGGCGGCCGCATCCACCGTTGCGTTCGGCAACACCAGTTCCGTTGCCGCGGCGTCGGGTACCGGGTCGATTGCGGGCGGTCACAATTCGAAGGTTCTTGGCGGTACCGGCGCCGTCGCGCTCGGCGAAGGCCAGACCGTGAGCGGCGACGGCGCGGTCGCCATCGGCGATCCGAGCACCGCGATCGGTACCGGCGCGGTGACGATGGGTTCGAACAACACCGCGAACGGCAATGGCGCGGTGGCGATCGGCAATACGAACAATGCGCAGGGAACCGGCTCGCTCGCGTTCGGCAACACGTCGACGGCGGCAGCGGCGGGCGCGGTCGCGTTCGGTGCGTCGGCCGTGGCGAACAACGCCAACGATGTCGCGCTCGGTTCCGGTTCGGTGACGGCCGCGCCGAATCCGACCGCGACCGGGACGATCGGCGGTGTCACGTACAGCTTCAATGGCGTCAACCCGACCAGCGTCGTCAGCGTGGGTGCGGCGGGCAGCGAGCGACAGATCACAAATGTCGCGGCCGGGCGGATCAGTTCGTCGAGCACGGACGCGATCAACGGGTCGCAGCTCGATGCGACGAACCAGGCGGTGACGTCGCTGTCGACGTCGACGTTGTCGAGCATCACTTCGTTGTCGACGGGGTTGTCGTCGGCGAATAGTTCGATTACTTCGTTGTCTACGTCGACTTCGACCGGTATCAGCTCGCTGTCGACGGGCTTGTCGTCGGCGAACAGCGCGATTACGTCGCTGTCCACGTCGACTTCGACGGGTATCAGCTCGTTGTCGACGGGCCTGAGCTCGACGAACAGTTCGGTGACGTCGCTGTCGACATCCACGTCGACGGGTTTGTCTTCGGCGAACAGCGCGATCACGTCGTTGTCCACATCGACGTCGACGGGCATCAGCTCGTTGTCGACCGGCCTCAGCTCGACCAACAGTTCGGTGACGTCCTTGTCGACGTCCACGTCGACGGGTCTGTCTTCGGCGAACAGCGCGATCACGTCGTTGTCCACGTCGACCTCGACGGGCATCAGCTCGTTGTCGACGGGCCTCAGCTCGACCAACAGTTCGGTGACGTCCTTGTCGACGTCCACGTCGACGGGTCTGTCGTCGGCGAATAGCGCGATCACGTCGCTGTCCACGTCGACGTCGACTGGCATCAACTCGTTGTCGACGGGCCTTAGCTCGACCAACAGCTCGGTGACGTCCCTGTCGACCTCCACATCGACGGGGCTGTCATCGGCGAACAGCGCGATTACGTCGCTGTCCACGTCGACGTCGACCGGCATTAACTCGCTTTCCACGGGCCTTAGCTCGACCAACAGCTCGGTGACGTCCCTGTCGACCTCCACATCGACGGGGCTGTCGTCGGCGAACAGCGCGATTACGTCGCTGTCCACGTCGACTTCGACGGGTATCAGCTCGTTGTCGACGGGCCTGAGCTCGACGAACAGTTCGGTGACGTCGCTGTCGACGTCCACGTCGACGGGTTTGTCGTCGGCGAACAGTGCGATCACGTCGTTGTCCACGTCGACCTCGACGGGCATCAGCTCGTTGTCGACCGGCCTGAGCTCGACCAACAGTTCGGTGACGTCCTTGTCGACGTCCACGTCGACGGGTCTGTCGTCTGCGAATAGCGCGATCACGTCGCTGTCCACGTCGACGTCGACTGGCATCAACTCGTTGTCGACGGGCCTGAGCTCGACCAACAGCTCGGTGACGTCCCTGTCGACGTCCACATCGACGGGTCTGTCGTCGGCGAACAGCGCAATTACGTCGTTGTCCACATCGACGTCCACCGGCATCGGCTCGCTGTCTACCGGCCTGAGTTCGACGAACAGCGCGGTAACTTCCCTGTCGACCTCCACGTCGACGGGCTTGTCGTCGGCGAACAGCACGATCACGTCGCTGTCCACGTCTACTTCGACGGGCATCGGCTCCTTGTCGACCGGCCTGAGCTCGACCAACAGTTCGATCACGTCGCTGTCGACGTCGACCTCGACCGTCGTCGGTTCGCTGTCCACCGGCTTGAGCTCGACGAACAGCAACCTGACTTCGCTGTCGACCGCCACGTCGACGAGCATCGGCTCGTTGTCGACCGGCCTGAGCTCGACCACCAGCTCGATCACGTCGCTGTCGACCTCGACGTCGACCACCATCGGCTCACTGTCGACCGGCCTGTCGAGCACGAACAGCAACCTGACCTCACTGTCGACCGCCACGTCGACGGGTATCAGTTCGCTGTCGACGGGCCTGAGCTCGATCGCGAGCAACAACAACAACCTCGGCAACAGCACGGCCGGCGCGATCGGCGGCGGGGCCGCCTACGATCCGACGACCGGCACGATCTCGGCGCCGTCGTACGTGACGTACAACAGCGACGGTTCGACGACGATCAACAACAACGTTGGCTCGGCGATCGACAACATCAACGCGCAGGGCATCAAGTACTTCCACGCGAACTCGACCGCGCCGGACAGCCAGGCGCTCGGCGTCGACAGCGTGGCGATCGGGCCGAACGCCATATCGCGGGTGGACGGCAGCATCGCGCTCGGCTCGGGCTCGGTGGCCGACCGCGCGACGGTGCCGGCATCCGGGACCATCCGCAACGGCACCGCGTCGATCCCGTTCAACACGACGGACCAGACGCTGCTCGGCGCGGTGTCGGTCGGCGACACGACGAGCAGGACGTATCGCCAGATCACCAACGTCGCGGACGGCACGGGCCAGCAGGATGCGGTGACCGTGCGACAGCTGGCCGGCGCATTGCAGTCGTTCGCGGTCACGGGCCAGAAGTACTTCCACGCGAATTCTACGGCGACGGACTCGCTCGCCGTCGGCGCGGAATCGGTCGCGGTGGGGCCGACGACGGTGGTCAACGGCGACAACGGTGTCGGCATCGGCAACGGCGCGATCGTCGACGCGACCGCGCCGGGCGGGATCGCGATCGGGCAGGCCGCGAGTTCCGCGCAGGCCGATGCGATCGCACTCGGCAGCGGCGCGACGGCGACCGGCGCGCAATCCGTCGCACAGGGTGCCAATGCCGCGGCGGTCAGCGTCGGCAGCGTCGCGCTCGGCTCCGGTGCGCGCAGCGACGCGACCGATGCGCTCGCGCTCGGCGCCGGTGCGTCGGCGACGTTCGCGAACAGCGTCGCGCTGGGCGCCGGTTCGCTGACCACGGTCGGCGCGCTGACGAACTACGTCGCGTACGGCCTGAGCAGCCCGCAGTCGTCGGCCGGCGAAGTGAACGTCGGCAACCGGCAGATCACCGGCCTGGCCGCCGGCAAGAACGGCACGGACGCGGTGAACGTGTCGCAACTCGATTCGGTCGCGAACCAGTTGACGACGTTGATCGACCAGCGCACGACCAACCTCGGCGGTTCCTACACGTCGAACCCGTCCGGCGGCAACGTGCCGCCGGGACCGAGCGGTTCGAACTCGTCGGCCGGCGGCTCGGGGGCGGTGGCCTCCGGCTCGAACAGCACGGCGGTCGGCAACAGTTCGACGGCATCCGGCAGCGGCTCGACCGCGATCGGCGTCGGGGCGACCTCGTCGGGCAGCCATTCGGCGGCGATCGGCGCGGGCAGCAACGACGGCGGCCGGTCGAACGTGGTCGCGGTCGGCTCGGCGGATTCGGCGCGGCAGGTCGTCAACGTCGCGGCGGGCACGCAGGGCACCGACGCGGTGAACGTGAACCAGTTGAATGCGGTATCGAACCAGTTCACGCAGTCGCTGAACACGGTCAACAACCAGCTCACGCAGATGCAGCAGCAGATCCAGCAGACCGATTCGATGGCACGTGAGGGGATCGCGGCGACTGCCGCGATGGCGTCGATCCCGCACATGGACCGCGATTCGAACTTCGCGATGGGGGTCGGTACGGCTTCGTTCCAGGGACAGAAGGCCATGGCGGTCGGCATGCAGGCGCGCCTCACGGAGAACCTGAAGGCCACGCTGAACGGCGGTTTCGCCGGCAGCCAGCGCGTCGTCGGCGCGGGCATGTTGTATCAGTGGAAGTGATCCTGCGCAGCGGTTCGCACCGGCACGCGCTGCCGGAGCGGGCCGCGCCGAACGCAAATGCACGCGCATGCGGCCGCGCCATCGCGGCGCACGCGCTGCGCCCATCGCATTCTCGGAGTAATCAAGTGAAAAACATCCATCTTGCACTGCTGGCGTCCGTCGTTTCCCTCGCCGCCTGTTCGAGCGCGTCGGGGCCGACGTACAACGCGTACGAACTGCAGTCGCGCAACGGCATCCGGACCTTCCAGGTCGACTGTCACGGCATCCTGTCGAGTGCGAAGACCTGCATGAAGGTCGCGACGCGCATGTGCGGCAACGAAGCCGTGCGCGTGGTCGATTCCACCACGCCGTACCGCGACGGCGCCGATCCGCACTCGATCGCGTTCCAGTGCGGCGCGGCACCCGCGCCGGGCGCCGCTGCGCCGGCGCCCGCTCCGGTCGAGAAAGTGAGCCTGACCGGCGATGCGTATTTCGCGACCGACTCCGCCGTGCTGACGCCGGCAGCCAGCGCCGCGCTCGACACGTTGCTGAACCAGCAAGGCGACCGGCATTTCTCGCGCGTGGAAGTGGACGGCTATACCGACGCGACCGGCCCGGATGCGCACAACCAGGCGCTGTCGAGGCGCCGGGCCGATGCGGTCGCGGGGTATCTGCGCGAGCACGGGCTGAAGGCCGATGCGTTTGCCGCGACCGGGCATGGCGAAGCCAATCCGGCTGCGTCGAACGATACCGTCGAGGGGCGGGCGCGGAATCGTCGCGTGGAAATCTCGCTGCAGAAGTAGGCCATCGCGACCGGGTTGCCGCACGCGCGGCCGTCGAAGCCGGGCGGTTCGCTTGCGGCAATGGCGCCAACCGCGCACGTGCGCCGAGGCGAAAGGAAACCCGCGGCGCAGCGGGGGGCGGCGTCGCCGGTTGCCGTCCCGTCGACGACGGTGCAGCACGGCGACATGCGGCGACATGCGGCGCGGCCATGAGCGGTGGCGCGAACGTCGACGCGATGCGCGGATTCGAGCACCTACAATGGAGGCGTCCGTCGGCCCGCGCTTCGCCATCACGTTGGCGACGAGCAGGCCGACTCACCCGCGACCCTCCAAGGCCAACATGGAAATCAAATGGATCGAGGATTTCCTCGCGCTCGCGCAATATCAGAGCTTTTCCCGCGCGGCTGAATTTCGCAACGTCACGCAGTCGGGCTTCAGCCGCCGTATCCAGTCGCTCGAGCAGTGGATCGGCGCCGAACTGATCGACCGCAGCAGCTTTCCGCCGGTGCTGACGCCGGCGGGGCGCCTGTTTCGCGAGACGGCCGAAGACGTGCTCAGCCGCCTGTTCGACACGCGGGCCATCATCCGCACCGAGCAGCGGATCGCCGGCAAGAGCCTGCAGATCGCCGCGGGCCACACGATCGCGCTGAGCTTCCTGCCGGCCTGGCTCAAGGCGCTCGCCCCGCATTTCGGCGAAGTGCGGGCGCGCGTCATTCCGACCAATGTCCACGACTCGATCCTGATGCTCGTCAACGGCAACTGCGAGCTGATGTTTGCGTATCACCATCCCGAGCTGCCGCTCCATCTCGACCCCGCGAAGTACGAACACCTGACGGTGGGCCTCGACACGCTGATGCCGGCGTGCCGGCCGAACCGGCGATCGGGGCCCGCGTTCCGCCTGCCCGGAACGAAGCAGAATCCGCTGCCGCTGATTACCTATACGGAAACCAGCTACTTCGGCCGCTGTCTCGCGCTGCTGCTCGGCCGCGCACCGGATGCACCGGCCTTGCAGCTGCATTACGAGTCCGACATGGCCGAAGTGCTCAAGAAGCTCGTGATGGAAGGCGAGGGCGTCGCGTGGCTACCCCGGAGCGCGATCGCCGAGGAACTGGCGGCCGGCGAACTCGTACCGGCCGGGCCGGCGGCGTGGAACCTGGAAGTCGAGCTGCGCGTGTATCGCGACGTGTCCAATCGCAGCGAATTCCTGGACACGCTCTGGCAGCATCTGCGCGCGGCGCCTTCCCGGCTCGGCTGAGTCAGGGTTTTCCCGCCTTATGCGGGACTCGCATACCGCCATGTTGCACCGGCATCACGGTTTTTTCGACCGTCCCTACCATTCGTTCCAACGGCAAATGCGACGCGTGACCGGCGTCGCACCGCCTTCTTCGCAGCGCTCGCCGCCGTCCGGCGGCCGGGCGCCACCCAAGGACGAATGGATATGAAAAATCGCCTTACCCTGAGCATTGCAGTCGGCATGATCCTCGGTGTCGTCGCCGGTTATGCGTGCCACGCCAACATCACGGACCCGGCCACGCTCAAGACGATCGCCGGCTACTTCTCGATCGTCACCGACATCTTCCTGCGCCTGATCAAGATGATCATCGCGCCGCTGGTGTTCGTGACGCTCGTGTCCGGCCTGGCCGGCATGGACAGCGGCGAGGACGTCGGCCGCATCGGCCTGCGCTCGATCGGCTGGTTCATCTGCGCGTCGCTGATTTCGCTGAGTCTCGGCCTCGTGATGGCCAATGCGCTGCAGCCGGGCGCCGGCCTGAACCTCACGGAGAGCGCCGGCGAGGTCAACACCGGACTGAATACCGCCGCGCTGAACGCCCGGGACGTGATCACGCATGCGTTTCCGACCAGCCTGCTCGATGCGATGGCGCGCAACGACATCCTGCAGATCCTGGTGTTCTCGATCTTTCTCGGCATCGCGCTGAGTGCGTTGAAGCGCGACAAGCGGGTCGGCGTCGTGATCCAGTCGATCGACGGGATGGTGCCGGTGATGCTGCGCCTGACGAACTACGTGATGCGCGCGGCGCCGCTCGGCGTATTCGGCGCGATCGCTTCGTCGGTCACGCTGCGCGGGCTCGACGTGATCTACACGTATGGAAAGCTGATCGGTGCGTTCTATCTCGGCTTGCTGGTCCTCTGGGCGATCCTGATCGGCGTCGGCTACGTGTTCCTCGGGCGGCGCGTCGGGAGCCTGCTGAAGGCCGTGCGCGAGCCCGCGCTGATCGCGTTCTCGACCGCCAGCAGCGAGGCCGCCTATCCGCGCCTGACCGAGCAGCTCGAGCGGTTCGGCGTCGACAAGAAGGTGGTGGGCTTCACGCTGCCGCTGGGTTACGCGTTCAACCTCGACGGCTCGATGATGTATCAGGCGTTCGCGGCGATCTTCATCGCGCAGGCGTTCGGCGTGCACATGCCGCTGTCGGAGCAGGTGTTCATGCTGCTGGTGCTGATGTTGAGCAGCAAGGGCATGGCGAGCGTGCCGCGCGGCTCGGTGGTCGTGGTCGCGGCGGTCGCGCCGATGTTCCATCTGCCGGTGGCCGGCGTCGCGATGGTCCTGGCGATCGACCAGCTCCTCGACATGGGCCGCACGATGACGAACGTGATCGGCAACAGCGTGGCGACGGCGGTGATCGCGAAGTGGGAGAGCCGGCGCGCCGCGACGTCGGAAGGCGCGGCACTCGACCAGCCGGAGCTGAACGCATGATGCGCACGGATAGCGTGAATGCCCGGCGAAAGTTCGGCGTGGTCGGCGGCCTGGGGCCGCTCGGCAGTGCCGACGTGTTCTTCAAGATGGTGAAGGCGACGCCTGCGTCGTCCGACGAGGAACACGTCGAGATGATCTTCGAGCAATACCCGTTCAAGGGCTCGGGGTCGGGCAGCGCGGCGACGATCGAACGCAAGCTGTATGTGTTCGACATGATCCGGGCGTTCGAGACGCGCGGTGTGACGACGGTCGTGCTGCCCTGTTTCCTGAGTCACACGTTCATCGACGAGCTGAAGGCGAATACGCGCCTGCCGATCGTCGATATCGTCGAAGCCGTTCGTTACCACGTGCGGCGCAAGTACCCGGATGCGACGCGCATCGGCGTGCTGGCTTCCGACTATGTGCGGGACAAACGACTCTTCGATGCGTATTTCCCGTCACCGCAATTCGAAGTCGTTCATCCGCGGACGCACGACGGGATCGACCTCGTCACGGAGGCCATCTACGGTGCCGACGGCATCAAGCGCGGCAATCTGCGGGGCCGGCCGGTCGAACTGTTGCGCCGCGCATGCGAGGATCTGGCCGATCAGGGCGTGCAGGTCATCGTTCCCGCGCTAACCGAGATCGCGCTGGTCGCGAACGAAATCGGCCCGCAGCGCGTGCCGCTCGTGGATTCGAACCTGGCGTATGCGCAGTACGCGATGACCGGGCAGCCGGGTGCGCATGCGGCGCCGTTCAAGATCGGCGTGGTCGGCGGCGTCGGGCCGGCCGCGACGGTCGATTTCCTGGACAAGATCGTGCGCAACACGCCGGCGTCGCGCGATCAGGAACACATCAAGCTGCTGGTCGAACAGAATCCGCAGATTCCCGATCGAACCGAGAACCTGGTGGGCACCGGCGCGGACCCGACGATCTCGTTGTACGCGACCTGCAAGAAGCTCGAGGACGGCGATGCCGACGTCATCGCGATTCCGTGCAACACCGCGCATGCGTTCGTCGAGCGGATTCAGCCGTACCTCGGCATTCCGATCGTCAACATGCTGACCGTCACGGTCGCCTACCTGCGCGACACCTATCCGGCGCTGCGGGAGGTCGGGGTGCTCGCGACGTCCGGCACGATCGAAAGCGGTGTCTATGAAAGGGCGCTGGCGTCGCAAGGGCTTCGGCAAGTGGCGCCGACGCCGGCGTTGCAGGCGCGCGTGATGGACGCGATCTACGGGAAGCAGGGCGTCAAGGCCGGCTTCAGGACCGGGCAGTGCGAGGCGGATATCGGTGCCGCCATCGACGCATTGATCGCCGACGGCGTGAGCGTGATCGTGCTCGGCTGTACGGAACTGCCGATCCTGCTTCCGGGCGGTGAATATGTCGCGCGGAACGGGGCGCGGGCGACGCTCGTCGACCCGACCGACGTGCTCGCCCGCACGTGCATCGCGTATGCGACGGCGGGCGGCGGCTGAGCCGGATTCTGTTTTGGGGCGGGCGGCGATGATCCGGTTGACGCGGTCGGGTTCGGCGCGCGGTTCAGGCGTCTCGGCGTGGCATCAGGTTCTGCCGGTGTCGCCGGCGCCCGGCCCGGTCGCGCGCGTGACGAAATGGCGTCCGGATGCGGGTGCCGCTGCGTAATCCTTGTACGAGGAAAAGGCATGGTTCAGCAACCGCGCCGCGCCCGAGATTCTTGCGGCGGCGGTCGGCGCGCCCAGGACCACCGCGAACACGCGGCGCTTCATCGCCGGCGCTTCCTGCGGCCGGCTCGCGGTCGCGACGATGCAATATCCGGCGGCCGCGGTGTGTCCCGTCTTGAGGCCGTCCACGGACGGATCCATGCCCAGCAGCCAGTTCTTGTTCCGCTTCTCGAACTTTCCGTAGGAGAAGTGCTGCTCGGACGAGTACCCGTAGTATTCCGGGAAGTCCCGGGTAAGGCGGAGTGCCAGCATCGACAGATCGCGAGCGGTCGAATGGTTGCCCGGCGTCGTGATGCCCGACGGCGTCGTGAAACGGGTGTGCTGCATGCCGATCTGCCGCGCGGTGTCGTTCATCAACTGCTCGAAGCCGGAGAGCGAGCCGCCGACCCGTTCGGCCAGAACCAGCGCCGCATCGTTCGCCGACGCGACGATCAGTCCCTGGACCAGGTTTCGGACCGCGACGCGCTGTCCGGGGACCAGATACATCCGGGCTTCGTCGTTGCCGATTTCCGCGACGGAGGACGTGCCGACCGTCACCTGCTCGTCGCGGTTCAGCGTGCCGCTGCGCAAGGCGCGGAGGACGACGTACGCGGTCATGAGCTTGGTGAGCGAGGCGGGTTGACGTTCCGCGTCCGCGTTGTGCTCGGTCAGGATCTGTCCGGATTCGCCGTCGACGACGAGCCATGATGCGGCCTGAATGGTCGGGGGGGCGGGTGCGGGCGCGGCTTCGGCTGCCGCTGCCAGACCGGCGGTAACGCCGGCCAGCAGGAGGGGGAGGCGGAGAAGGGAATGGAATCGTCGGGGCGTATGCCGCATAAGCTGCATGGGGATGTGAGTCGTGACGGGAGGCGTCTGGCGCGACGTCGCGCGACAGGATGCGCGGCCGCCGATCATAAGCGACGCCGCGACCCGCGTGATGCCGCGTCGGCATGGCGTGATGCGTGCGCGGCATACAGGCTCGAACGCGCGGGCCGCACGACGTCGCGACGCGTACCCGCCGAGTGTCGTTCAGCGTGCGCTGTCGATGATCGCGCCGCCGTCCGGCGTAAGGCTGTAGCCCGTCAGGAACTGGGCGTCCTGGCTGGCGAGGAACAGGACGACCGGCGCGATGTCGTCGTCGGGCGTGCCGAAACGACCCAGCGGATTGGTCGGCGGCGGCACGTTGGCGTTTTCGTCCCACGTTTGCGCCAACGGCAGCACGTTGTTGACCGTGATCCGGTCGGCGGCCCATTCGCGCGCGGCGGTCCTCGTCAGCGCACGCACCGCTTCCTTCGCCATGTTGTACGGCCCGTAGCCCGCGAGACCCATGACACCGGCCATCGAGCCGAAATTGATCACGCGGCCCGCGCCGCTCGCTTTCAGGTGCGGGTAGGCCGCCTGCATCATCCTCAGGTATGCGATGGGCCCCAGATCGAAGTTGCGTTGCAGCTTGTCCACCGACAACTCGGCGATCGACGAGAACGGCGCGGACGGATCGAACGCATTGTTCACGAGTATGTCGATGCCGCCGCACGTCGTGGCGATCGTGTCGACGGCCGCGGTGATCTGGTCGACGCTGCCGAGATCGCAAGGGACGCCGAGCGCATGGCCGCCGGCGGCCTCGATGTCGGCGACGACCGCATCGACATTGGCCGGCGTGAGCGACACGACCGCTACCGTTGCGCCTTCGGCGGCGAACCGTTTCGCGGTGGCGCGTCCGATTCCCCGGCCGGCGCCCGTGACGACGGCAATTTTCCCGCTGAGTCGGGCCATGATGTTCTCCTTCAGCTGACGGTTGCGTGACGGATCGCCGCGACGATGCCGTACGGCGACGGGATGTCGCGCGCCGCGTTTTGCGTGGCGAATGAAACGACGAGACAGACGAGGGCGACCGCTGCCGGCAGTGCGCCGCGCGGCTGGCGAACACTGATGTGCGCCAGTGCGGATAGCAGCAGGTGATAGAAGATGCCCGCGTACGCGAGATCGCTGGGCGCGACGCCGACACGTGTCAGGATGGCCGCGACGGCGGCGATCTTCGCGACGGTCAGGAGCGGCACGAGATAAGCGGGATAGCCTAATCCGACGAGGATTCTGCGCACCCCTTCCCGCTTGACGATGTAGAGCGTCGCGGACGCGAGATAGAGCAGCGACAGCAATGCGGTGCTGAGCCAGTATGCGAAATTTTCGGTCATTTGTTGCGGGTTCCTGAGTTTCTTCGTGATCGACTTGGTGCAAGGATGTCGTCTAAGATGAACGCCCGCAAGTAGGATGATTTTCTGTCTGTTGGTATGGAAAAGATGACTAATGACGCCGACGAAGTGAACATGCATGACGAAATGCGGCGCGCATTCGCGCTGCTTTCCGGCAAGTGGAAGCTGGAGATCATGTGGCTGCTCGATCAGCGCGTCTATCGGTTCGGAGAGCTACGCAAAGCGATTCCCGGCATCACGCAGCACATGCTGACGGCGCAGTTGCGCGAGCTGGAAGCGGACGGCCTGATTACCCGCACGGTGTTCGCGGAAGTGCCGCCGCGGGTCGAATACGCAATCACCGCCAAGGCGCGTGGCCTCGGGCCGACCATGGCGGCGTTGACGGCGTGGTGGAACGAGTATGGGCGAACCGTGCCGGCGAAGCCGCCGGGGCGCGGGCGCAAAGCCGATCCCGCCAAGGCGAAGCCGGAGTGATCGGTTGCGTATTCCCGCATTCGCGCCCGTTCATGGAAAACTGTATGAATATACAGTATAGTATCCGTCGAACTCGAGCTGCGCGGGCATGACCCGTGCGGCACGTGCGCCGCGCCTGCGGGCATCCGCCGCAGCGTTCCGGCACCGTGATTCCGGCTAACTCATTCAGACGGGCAGGCAAATTGTCATCCAGCAATCTGATCCGCATTCGCGGAGCACGTCAGCACAACCTCAAGAACCTCGATCTCGACCTGCGCACCGGCGAAATGACGGTCGTCACCGGCCCGTCGGGCTCCGGCAAGTCGAGCCTCGTGTTCGACACGCTGTACGCGGAAGGCCAGCGGCGCTACGTCGAAACCTTCAGCGCGTATGCGCGGCAGTTCCTCGACCGGATGGACCGCCCGCAGGTCGAGCGCGTCGACGGCGTGCCGCCCGCGATCGCGATCGACCAGACCAACCCGGTCCGCAGTTCGCGTTCGACGGTCGGCACGATGACCGAGCTCAACGATCACCTGAAGCTGCTGTATGCGCGCGCGGCCGAGCTGTTCGACCGCCAGACCGCGCGGCAGGTGCGGCATGACACGCCCGAGACGATCTACGCGGAACTCGTCGAGCGCACGCGCGCCGGCGATCCGCGCGTCGTCGTCACGTTCCCGGTCGAGCTGCCGGAAAGCGCATCCGAGGACGAAGTCGCGCAGTGGCTGTCCGCGAGCGGCTACACGCGCGTGCAGGCGCAGCGCGAAGTCGCGTCGCCCACCGGCCCGCGCAAGCTGCTCGACGTGGTGGCCGACCGCTTCCGCGTGCAGCAGGCCGACAAGGTGCGCGTGGTCGAGGCGATCGAGGCGTCGCTGAAGCGCGGCGGCGGCCGCGTGAACGTCTACGTGCTGGCGGCGGAAGCGGAGAACGCGCTGGCCGAGCCGCAGGTGTGGCGCTTCTCCACCGGGCTGCACGATCCGGACAGCGACCTGCGCTACGCGGAGCCGCAAGCGGCGATGTTCTCGTTCAACTCGGCCTACGGTGCGTGCGAAACCTGCCGCGGCTTCGGCCGCGTGATCGGTGTCGATCTCGGCCTCGTGATCCCCGACGCGCGCAAGACGCTGCGCGGCGGCGCGATCAAGCCGATGCAGACGCCCGCGTGGAAGGAATGCCAGGACGACCTGATGCGCTACGCGGCGAAGGCCGACATCCGGCGCGACACGCCGTGGTCCGACCTGACCGACGCCGAGCGCGACTGGGTGATCAACGGCTCGCCGGACTGGAACGGCAAGTGGCAGAGCCAGTGGTACGGCGTGAAACGCTTCTTCGGCTATCTCGAATCGAAGGCGTACAAGATGCATATCCGCGTGCTGCTGTCGAAGTACCGCAGCTACACGCCGTGCGAGGTCTGCGGCGGTGCGCGCCTGAAGACGGAATCACTGCAGTGGCGGCTCGGCTCGAAGGCGAACGCCGATACGGTGCTCGCGCCCGCCGATCGCTTCATGCCGCGCGGCGTCGACTGGACGCGCGCGCAGCTCGAGGCGCTGCCGGGCCTGACGGTGCACGACCTGATGCTGCTGCCGATCGAGCGTATCCGCCGTTTCTTCGACGCAGTGAGCCTGCCGAGCGCGCTGCTCGACGATGCGCTGAAGCTGCTGCTCGCCGAGGTGCGCACGCGCCTGAAATACCTGTGCGACGTGGGGCTCGGCTACCTGACGCTCGACCGGCAGAGCCGCACGCTGTCGGGCGGCGAGGTGCAGCGGATCAACCTGACCACCGCGCTCGGCACGTCGCTCACGAAAACGCTGTTCGTGCTCGACGAGCCGAGCATCGGTCTGCATCCGCGCGACCTCACGCGGATCGTCGAGGCGATGAAGCGGCTGCGCGACGCGGGCAATACGCTGGTGGTCGTCGAGCACGATCCATCGGTGATGCTCGCGGCCGACCGGCTGATCGACATGGGCCCCGGCCCCGGCGAGCGCGGCGGCACGATCGTCTACGACGGCACGCCGGGCGACATCCGCTCCGCGCGCACGCTGACGGGCGAATATCTCGGCGGCCGCAAGCACGTCGCGCATGCGTCGAACTGGGCGCGCCGCCCGGTGGACGCGAACACGCCGCGGATCGTGCTCGAAGGCGCGACCGAGCACAACCTGCGCGACGTGACGGTCGAGATTCCGCTGCAGCGGCTCGTCTGCGTGACCGGCGTGTCGGGTTCCGGCAAGTCGACGCTGCTGCAGGACGTGCTCTATCCGGCGATGGCGCGCCACCACGGCAAGGCGACCGAGTCGCCGGGCGCGTTCCGCACGCTCGCGGGTGCCGACCAGGTCGGCGACGTCGTGTTCGTCGACCAGTCGCCGATCGGCAAGACCACGCGCTCGAACCCGGCCAGCTACGTTGGCGCGTTCGACGAGATCCGCAAGCTGTTCGCGAAGGCGCCGCTCGCGCTGCAACGCGGCTACGGCGCCGGCACGTTCAGCTTCAACTCGGGCGACGGCCGTTGCCCGACCTGCGGCGGCTCGGGCTTCGAGCATATCGAGATGCAGTTCCTGAGCGACGTCTACCTGCGTTGCCCGGATTGCGACGGCAGCCGCTATCGCGCGGAGATTCTCGAAGTGCGGATCGAGCGCGACGGCCGCGCGCTGAACATCGCCGACGTGCTCGACCTGACCGTCAGCGAGGCGGCCGCGTTCTTCGCGACCGACGCGGAGGTGCTGCGCGTGCTGCAGCCGATCGTCGACGTCGGCCTTGAATACGTGAAGCTCGGCCAGCCGGTGCCGACACTGTCGGGCGGCGAGGCGCAGCGGCTGAAGCTGGCCGGCTTCCTGGCCGAATCGGCGGCGGCCGCCGGCGGGCGCCGGGTCGTCAGCGAAGAGGCGCGCATCGCGCGCGCGAAGCTGTTCATGTTCGACGAGCCCACCACCGGGCTGCACTTCGACGACATCGCGAAGCTGATGCAGGCGTTCGGCAAGCTGCTCGCGGCCGGCCATTCGCTGATCGTGATCGAGCACAACCTCGACGTGATCCGCGCGGCCGACTGGCTGATCGATCTCGGCCCGGAAGGCGGCGACGGCGGCGGCCTCGTGCTGTGCGCGGGCACGCCCGACGACGTGAAGGCCTGCGCGGCATCGCATACCGGCGTCGCGCTGCTGCAGTACGACCGCGCGATGGACGGCGAAGCCGCGCTCGCGGACGAAGGCGTGCCGCTGCAGGCGGTGCTGAACGCCGCCCGCGAGCGGCGCGCGATCGAGGGCGAGGACGTCGTGCGGATCGTCAACGCACGCGAGCACAACCTGAAGGCGCTCGATGTCGACATCCCGCACGGCAAGTTCAACGTGATCACCGGCGTGTCGGGTTCCGGCAAGTCGACGCTCGCGTTCGACATCCTGTTCCACGAAGGCCAGCGCCGCTACCTCGAATCGCTGAACGCGTATGCGCGCTCGATCGTGCAGCCGGCCGGGCGGCCGGAAGTCGATGCGGTGTACGGCATTCCGCCGACGGTGGCGATCGAGCAGCGGCTGTCGCGCGGCGGCCGCAAGAGCACGGTCGCGACCACGTCCGAAGTCTGGCACTTCCTGCGGCTGCTGTATGTGAAGCTCGGCCTGCAGCATTGCATCCACGACGGCACGCCCGTCACGTCGCAAACCGTCGAATCGATCGCCGCGCAGCTGCTGCGCGATCATCGCGGCGAGCACGTCGGGCTGCTCGCGCCGCTCGTCGTCAACCGCAAGGGCGTCTATACCGACCTCGCGAAGTGGGCGAAGGCGCGCGGCAGCACGCATCTGCGCGTCGACGGCGAGTTCGTCACGGTCGATCCGTGGCCGAAGCTCGATCGCTTCCGCGAGCACACGATCGAGTTGCCGGTGGCCGATCTCGTCGTGTCGCCGGACAACGAGGCCGAGTTGCGGCGGCTGCTCGACGAGACGCTCGAGCTCGGCAAGGGCGTGATGCACCTGCTCGCGCCGCTCGACGGGCTGCACCACGCGATGCAGAACGACCATTCGACCGCGCGCGTCGGCGAGGTCAAGGTGCTGTCGGTCAAGCGCGCGTGCCCGGTGTGCGGCACGAGCTACCCGGAACTCGATCCGCGGATGTTCTCGTACAACAGCAAGCACGGCTGGTGCACGACCTGCGTCGGCACCGGCGTCACGCTCACGCGCGAACAGCGCGCGGCGTATGACGACACCGTGCTCGCCGGTGACGATCGCGGCCGCGAGCAGACTTTGCCGTCGGACGAGCAGGAGCCGGAAGGCGTCGGCAACGAGCCGTGCCCGGATTGCGGCGGCACGCGCCTGAACCCGTCCGCGCGCGCGGTCACGTTCGACGCGCATCCGATCGTCGAGGTCGCGCAGTGGACGGTGTCCGATACGCGCCGCTGGATCGACGCACTGGAACTGACCGGGCGCGATGCGCAGATCGCGCGCGACATCGTCAGCGAGATCGGCAGCCGCCTCGCGTTTCTCGAGGAAGTCGGGCTCGGCTACCTGAGCCTCGATCGCGCGGCGCCGAGCCTGTCGGGCGGCGAAGCGCAGCGCATCCGGCTCGCGGCGCAGCTCGGCAGCAACCTGCAGGGCGTGTGCTACGTGCTCGACGAGCCGACGATCGGCCTGCATCCGCGCGACAACCAGATCCTGCTGGACGCACTGCGCAAGCTCGGCGACAAGGGCAACACGCTCGTCGTCGTCGAGCATGATGAAGACACGATTCGCCGTGCCGACCACATCATCGACGTCGGCCCGGGCGCCGGCAAGCGCGGCGGCACGCTGGTCGCCGAAGGCGCGGTCGCGGATCTGGCCGCGCAGCCGGATTCGGTCACGGGCCGCCTGCTCGCGCAGCCGATGACGCACCCGCTGCAGCCGCGCCGTGCGGTGAGCCTGCCGGGCAGGAAGGGCGCACCGGCCGTGCCGGAGGGCTGGCTGGCCGTGCATGGCGCGACGCTGCACAACCTGCGTGACGTCACCGTCGGCATTCCGCTCGCACGGCTCGTCGCGGTGACGGGCGTCAGCGGCTCGGGCAAGTCGACGCTCGCGCGCGACGTGCTGATGACGAACCTGCTCGACGCGGTCGGCCGCTCGGTGCTGTCGTCGCCGGCCACGCGGCGCGCGCGCAAGGCCGCGCAGCAGGACGCACCGGCCACCAACCGCCGTTCGAGCGTGCTCGCGCGCAGCGCGCCGCGGCCGTCGCTGAACGTCACGCATGCGTGGCAGGGTTGCGCATCGCTGAGCGGCTGGGAGCAGATCGACCGCGTGCTCGAAGTCGACCAGACGCCGATCGGCAAGACGCCGCGCTCGTGTCCGGCCACCTACATCGGCGTGTGGGACACGATCCGCAAGCTGTTCGCCGATACGCTGGAAGCGCGTGCGCGCGGCTACACGGCGTCGCGTTTCTCGTTCAACACCGGCGACGGGCGTTGCCCGGCCTGTGAAGGGCAAGGCGTGCGCACGATCGGGATGAGTTTCCTGCCCGACGTGAAGGTGCCGTGCGACGTGTGCCACGGGCAGCGCTTCAACCCGGAGACGCTCGCGGTCACGTGGCGCGGCCGGAACATCGGCGACGTGCTGACGATGGAAATCGACGAAGCGGTGGAATTTTTCGCGCCGATTTCGAACATCGCGCATCCGCTGCAGTTGATGAAGGACGTCGGCCTCGGCTACCTGACGCTCGGCCAGCCGTCGCCGACGCTGTCCGGCGGCGAGGCGCAGCGGATCAAGCTCGTCACCGAGCTCACGAAGGTGCGCGACGACATCACGCGGCGCGGCCAGAAGGCGCCGCACACGCTCTACGTGCTCGACGAGCCGACGGTCGGCCTGCACATGGCCGACGTCGCGAAGCTGATCCGCGTGCTGCACCGGCTGGTCGACGGCGGGCATAGCGTCGTGGTGATCGAGCACGACCTCGACGTGATCGCGGAAGCCGACTGGATCATCGATCTCGGTCCGGAAGGCGGCGTGGGCGGCGGCACGATCGTCGCGGCGGCGCCGCCGGAAGGGCTCGTGCAGGTGAAGGCGAGCCATACCGGGCAGGCGTTGAAGCCCGTGCTGGCGCGAACGGCGACGGAAGACGGTGAAGCCGATCGGCAGGGGGAAGCGCGGGTCGGTTGAACGCGGTGCTGCCGGTGAGCGGCCCCGGTGCCTGAGCAGGCACCGGGGCCGCTTTTACATTCGTCCGTGCGATCGGCTGGTACGACGTCCCGTCAACCGGGCAAACAGCGTGAACGCATGGCTGCGTCGAATATCGTGGCGGGACGAGTCGCGGCTGCCCGGCAACGGCGGTGACGCCGGCGAATCACGAACGACAGGAACGGCTTCTCCTGATCGAGCGGAAGACGGCTGCGCAATCTCATTCGCCCTTGACGCCGATCGTCTCGATGATGGTCTCCAGTTGCGGGCTCATCGGCAGGTTGAGGCTCATGCCCGACGGAAGCGGACGCAGGAACCAGCGCTTGTACTGGCGCGTGATCTCGCCGTCGACGGCCAGCTCCACGAACGTGCTCTTCACGACCTGCGCGAGCTGCGGATCGTCCTTGCGGAACATGATTCCGTACGGGTCGTACGACAGGAAATCGCCGACCACGTCGTATGTGCCGCCCTTGCCCGCGTTCTCGGCAATCAGGCCGTACAGCAGCACGTCGTCCGTCGCGAACGCATCGGCCCGGCCGCTCGCGACGAGCGCGAAGCCCTGCGCATGGTCCGGCACCACCTGCAGCTGGATCCCGAGCCTGAACCGCTCGTCCAGGTCGCGCAGCGCCTTCTCGTTGGTCGTACCGGCCGTCACCGCGACTTTCTTGCCCGCGAGATCGCGGAACGAGCGGATCGGCGAGCCTCGTTTCACCATCACCTTCGTGCCGGCGACGAAGATGATCGGCGAGAACGCCACGCGCTTCTGGCGCTCCAGGTTGCTCGTCGTGGAGCCGCATTCCAGGTCGACCGTGCCGCCGACCACCGCGTCGATGCGGTTGTCGGGCGTGACCGGCACCCAGCGGATCGTCAGGCTCTTGTTGACCGCATCCTCGATCGACGCCACGAGCGCCTTGCAGAGCTCGATCGAATACCCGATCGGCTGGTTGCGCGCATTCAGGTACGAGAACGGTATCGACGCGTCGCGATAGCCGAGCGCGATCGTGCCGCTGCTGCGCACCTTCGCGAGCGTACCGGTCAGCCGGGCCGGCGCGAACGGCTCGACGCGCGTCGGCGTGGACGGTGCATCTTCCGCGTGCGCGGTTGCGCCCGCGGCAAGCAGGCCCGCTAGCGCGAGCGCACGCCAGAATCGCTGCATCTTCATCGCCGGGCCCCCGTCAGACGTCCGCCGGATGTGCGATCGTCGCGTCCTGTTCCGCTTCGATGCGCGCCAGGTTGGCCTCGGCTTCCGCCTCCGACATGAGCTGGCCTTCCCACTTCGCGACCACCGCGCTCGCAATCGAATTGCCCACCGCGTTGGTGGCCGAGCGGCCCATGTCGAGGAACGTGTCGACGCCGAGGATCAGCAGCAGCCCGGCCTCCGGAAGCCCGAACTGGTGCAGCGTGGCGGCGATCACGACGAGCGATGCGCGCGGCACGCCGGCCATTCCCTTCGACGTGAGCATCAGGACCAGCAGCATCGTGATCTGCGTGCCGATCGACAGGTGGATGTTGTACGCCTGCGCGATGAACAGCGCCGCGAACGTGCAGTACATCATCGAACCGTCGAGGTTGAACGAATAGCCCATCGGCATCACGAAGCTCGAAATCCTGCGTTGCACGCCGAACCGGTCGAGCGCATCGAGGATCTTCGGATAAGCGGCTTCGGAGCTGGCCGTCGCGAACGACAGCATGAACGCTTCCTTGATCAGCGCCAGCAGCTTGAACACGCGTCGCCCGAGGAACGCCAGCCCGGCACAGACGAGCAAGGCCCAGAGCAGGAACAGGCTGACGTAGAAGTCGCCCATGAACACCGCGAACTTCAGCAGTACCGACAGCCCGTTGACCGCGACGGTCGCGGCCATCGCGGCCATCACCGCGAGCGGCGCGAGCTTCATCACGTAGCCGGTGATCTTGAGCATCACGTGCGACAGCTGGTCGATCGCGGCGACGAGGATCTTGCCGCGCTCGCCGAGCGCCGACAGCGCGACGCCGAAGAACATCGAGAACACGACGATCTGCAGGATTTCGTTATTGCTCATCGCCTCGGCGAACGACCTCGGCACCATGTGGCCGACGAAATCCTTGAGCGTGAACTTGGACGTCGCGAGGTTCGCCGATGCGCCGATATCCGGCAGCGGCAAGCCGAGATTGTCGCCGGGCCGCAGCAGGTTCGCCATGAACAGCCCGAGCAGCAGCGAGACCAGCGACGCGGTGATGAACCAGCCGATCGATTTCGCGAACACGCGTCCGACCGATGCCGCGTCGCCCATGTGCGCGATGCCGACGACCAGCGTGGAGAAGACGAGCGGCCCGATCACCATCTTGATCAGGCGCAGGAACACGTCGGAGACGAGCGAGATGTAACCGGCGATTTCGGTGGTGGCCTTTTTGTCGGGAAAGCTCGTGAAGATCATGTAGCCGATCACGATGCCGGCCACCATCGCGATCAGGATCCAGACGGCTGCCGCATTCTTTTTTCGCATCGTGAGCCTCCCATGCACCGGTTCTGCAATCGGCGATGCAACGACGATACAGGACCAGAATGGCGGTGAACAGTGCAACCGGGTCCGGGTTTGCGCTAGCGCCGCGTCGCGACCGGTTTTCCGGTAACGATTGCGCCGGTGGCGCCCCTCGGGGCCAGAGACGGTGCAACCCGAAATTCGACTATTCGAATGGTGCGGAGCAGCACATGGCCGGTGATGGGGCCACGGGGGCCCTTCCAATCGCGGGGTGTCGTGGCAGGCATGCGAACCGGGACCCAGCAGGCTCGTGCCGAAATCGCACGGCTGCGCCGCCAGCCGGACGATTTCGTCGGTCAGCGAAGGGACGCGTTCCGCACGCTGCGGCGCGACGCGACGCAGCGCACGGGCGGCCGCGCCGAACGCGTCCGCACGATCTCCAGCGCCCCGCACGCGACCCGGTGCGAGACGCAGGCCGTCAGCGGAGCGCTGACGCTCGGCTCCGACAGCGTCAGGCGCGATCAGGTTGTTGCTCGTCGGCACGCACTGCATCGCAACACGATGTTCGTGCAGAAGGCGCGTGTACGGATGCCTCGCACAAGCGGTACGGGAAGACGAGAAACACGGCTTGATCGTCCGCGAACGTGTTGCCTCGAGCCTGTATTCGGGGCGGATGCTGAGACCGTTCGTCGTTCGCATCCGGCGCCGGAATACGCGTGGCGCAATAGGTTCGGGCTATGACCGGCAGAGTCAATCGATAGTTGTCGGCGTAAGGGTTTCCGCGTGTAATGGCCTGCGAAACCGGATGATGCCAACGACTCGATGGAGGAGCAGCGCGTGAAGATCGTGGTAGCAGTGAAAC
>NZ_CAJPGQ010000041.1:0-76534 GCF_905339595.1 Burkholderia sp. BCC1977 | reverse complement strand
CGAGCCGAGCCGAGCCGAGCCGAGCCGAGCCGAGCCGAGCCGGCCGAGCCAGCCGATCGGCGCGAGCTACCGGCCCGCCCCTGCCGACACCACCCGCCTGAACGTCAGGTTGACGCGCTCGCCCTGCACGGCCGGCGCCTTCGGCACGCGGTGCTGCCATTCGGCCTGCGTGCGACCGCGCATCACCAGCAGGCTGCCGTGCGTCAGCCGGTACGCATGCACGACGCCGGTCGCACGATGACGCAGGTCGAACACGCGCATCGCGCCGAGGCTCACCGACGCGATCACCGGCGCATCGCCGAGCTCCGGCTCGTTGTCCGCATGCCAGCCGAGACTGTCCTGCCCGTTGCGATAACGATTGAGCAGCACGCTGTTGAAACGCGCGCCGCAGGTCGCCTCGACCGCGTGCTTCAGGTCGAGCACGGCCGGTGTCCACGGCGCGGGCACGTTGCGGATCCCCGAATACACGTAGACGGCGTCGGGCTCGCCCTGCCACGCGGTGAGCCGCGGCAGCGGAATCCGGCCGCGCGGCGTGCGGATCGTGTCCTGCCGCCACGCGACCTCGTCGATCAGCGCGGCCAGCACGCGATCGGCGTCGGCCGGCGCGAGCCAGTCCGGGTACCAGTCCACGTCGGGCACGGGCGAATCGGCGAAAAGATCGGGTGTCGACATGTCGGGATCAAGCGGCGAATGAACGATACAGGCGAACCATGTCTGCATGGTAGCCAACGGCGACGCACGCCGCCATGCGCTGTCATTCCGGCACGCGACCCGCCCGCGTGCTCGAAGCGCCGATCGCGAAGCCGATGCGTTTTCGCGCGCCACGCTATCATCGCGCCGTGTCGCGGCGCGCCCTTGTCCCGGGCGCTGCTTTCTTCCGCCATGCCGGCCGGCGCGACCCGGCCGATTTCTTCCCGGACCCGCCATGACGCTCTCCGATTCCGCCCTCGACCAGTTGTTCCTCACCGCGCGCACGCACAACGCCTGGCAGGACAAGCCCGTCGACGATGCGCTGCTGCACCGGCTGATCGACCTGACGAAATTCGGCCCGACGTCGGCGAACGCGAGCCCCGCGCGCTTCGTGTTCGTCAAGTCGCCCGACGCGAAGGCGCGCCTGAAACCGGCGCTGTCCGAAGGCAATCGCGCAAAGACAATGGCCGCGCCCGTCACCGTGATCGTCGGCATGGACTTCGCGTTCCACGAGCACCTGCCGCGCCTGTTCCCGCACGCCGACGCGCGCAGCTGGTTTGCCGGCAACGACGCGCTGATCGAGGCCACCGCGTTCCGCAACTCGTCGCTGCAGGGCGCGTACCTGATCCTCGCCGCGCGCGCGCTCGGCCTCGATGCGGGCCCGATGTCGGGCTTCGATGCCGCGAAGGTCGATGCCGAATTCTTCGCGGGCACCGCGATCCGGACCAACTTCCTCGTGAATCTCGGCTACGGCGACCCGGCGGGCCTGTTCCCGCGCAGCCCGCGCTTCGATTTCGACGATATCGCGCGCATCGTCTGACGCGCTAGCGACCGCGCGTCAGCTGGATCAGCGTGATTTCGGACGGCACGCCAAAGCGATTCGGCGGCCCCCAGTAGCCGGTGCCGCGGCTGGTATAGAGCCACATCGCGCCGAACCGGTTCAGCCCGCCGATCACGGGCTGCTGCAGCCGCACGAACGGCGGCCAGGGCAGGAACTGGCCGCCGTGCGTATGGCCGGACAGCTGCACGGTGAAACCGGCGCGGCTCGCCGCTTCCGCGCTACGCGGCTGGTGCGCGAGCAGGATCTTCGTCGCGACGTCGCGCGGCGCGCCCGCCAGCGCCTGCTCGGGGTCGCTGCGATGCGCGGGATCGAACCCGCCCGCCGTGAAATCGGTGACGCCCGCGAGCACCGCGCGCGCACCGTCGTGCTCGATCAGCACGTGCTCGTTGAGCAGCACGTTCAACCCGATCCGCCGGAATTCGTCGATCCACGCGTGCGCGCCGGCGTAGTACTCGTGGTTGCCCGTCACGAGGAAGCTGCCGTGCCGCGACCGCATGCCGCCGAGCGGCGCCGTGTGCTCGCGCAGCCGCTTGACCGAGCCGTCGACCACGTCGCCCGTCACGACGACGAGATCGGCCTCGAGTGCATTGACCGCGCGCACGATCCGCTCGATATAAGGCCGCTTGATCGTCGGCCCGACGTGAATGTCCGACAGTTGCACGATCGTCAGCCCGTCGAGCGCGGCCGGCAGCCCGTCGACCGGAATCGACACGCGCTTGACCGCCGCCGTGCGGCGCGCGCCGACGAAGCCGATCGCGCTGACCAGCACCGCCCCCGCCAGCACGCCGAGCGCCGTGCCGGATGCCGCGCCGCTCCATGCGCCGTCATGCCCCAACTGCCGCCATATCACGACGCCAAGCAGCACCAGCTCGCGCAGGAACGTCAGCACCAGCAGCGACGAGAAGAAGCCCATCACGATCGCGCCGACCCAACCGGCCAGCGTCGCGGCCCAGCCTTCGTCGAAGCGGCGCGAGAACATGCCGACCGGGATCAGCACGACGAAGCTCGCCAGCACGAGCGCCGCGATCGTGCGCGCGAGCGGCGACGTAAAGGCGTCGGGAATGATCCGCAGCCCGACGTACAAATGGAACACCACGCCGATTGCGATGAACCGGACAAAGAAACTTCGCATGGAACACTCATCCTCGTTGCGATACCGCTTCCGCGCCGCGCCTCGGACGGGACCGTGACGTCAGGTCTCGTCATGTCCCGCGCCACGCGCCGCGCCCTTCGCACGATGGTACACAGATACCGGTCGGCACGACCGGTCACGGGCGCGGCAGGCACGCCGCACGTCCGGGCGTGCCGACAGGGCACCGGCGTGCCGGTCGATCGCGCCGCACGACGCGTCGCAACGACAACGACGATGACGTGACGCAAAACCTCGATCATCGACCTGCATCGCGGACGAGCACGGCAACCCGGCCCGCCACGCCCGAATGCGGATTCGCTCGCGTCCACGCGGCAATCCGGCCTTCCCACGGCGATTCCCGCGCTTCGGCAATCAAACGCCACCGGCCCGGTTTCGTCTGACGATCCTTTACCGTCCGTTAGCAACCCTACAAGAGCATGCGCCCGCAGAATCGCGCCCGATCACGGCCTTCCCGGGCCGCCCGTCGGGCGGCCCGCCGCATGCCGTCGGCGCGTGCCGCATCGCTGGCGGTCTACATCGCGCTGATTTATTATCGGCTCCGTATCGCGGAATCGTCGTCGCGGCGACGAACCGCATTGCGCCGCGCCCGGCATCCACCCCCAACGGCGAGCTCGTCACCCCATGAGAAAAACAACGCCGCGCGCGCCCCTGCGCGTCGCCGCCGCCCTGGTGCCAGCCCTGCCGTTCGCGGGCTGCACGTCGCGCGGCGCACCGTCGTACGTGCTGTTCGGCGCGTATTTCCCGCTCTGGCTCGTCAGCGCGATCGTCGGCATCGTCGGCGCGATCGTCGCGCACCGCGTGTTCGTCGCGACCGGCTGGGCCGCCACGGTGCCCTACCAGCTCGCCGTCTGCACCGCGATCGGGCTCGTGGTCGCCGTGATCGTGTGGCTCACCGGCACGGGGCCGTTCGCATGAAGGCCGCCGGAACCGCCCGCCCATCCACGAAAGGCCGCGTGATCGCGCTGGCGATCGTCGCGCTCGGCATCGCGGCGCTCGCGTACGCATACCACCGCACGACGGCCTACCCGTCCACCGACGACGCGTCGATCGACGCGGACGTCGTCCACGTCGCGTCGCCGGTCGGCGGACGCATCGTGCAGCTCGCGGTACATGAGAACCAGCGCGTCGCGAAAGGCGACCTGTTGTATGCAATCGATCCGGTGCCGTACCGGCTGACGGTCGCGCAGGCGCAGGCCGATCTCGAACTCGCGCGCGCGTCGCTCGACACGCGCCGTCGGTCGCTGATCGGCGAGCGCTCGAACGCGGCCGTCGCCGCCGAGCAGGTCAAGCGCGCGACGCAGAATCACGATCTCGCGACGCGCGACGTGAACCGGCTCGCACCGCTCGCCGCACAGGGCTACGTCAGCGCGCAGCAGTTCGACCAGGCGAAGGTCCGGCAGCGCGACGCGGCCGTGTCGCTCGCGCAGGCGCAGGAACAGCAGCGATCGTCCGCGCAGACGATCGGCGACGACGCCGACGCGATCGCCACGCTCCATGCGCGCGAAGCCGCGCTCGCCCGCGCGCAGCACGCGCTCGACGATACGGTCGTGCGCGCGCCGCACGACGGGCTCGTGACGGGCCTGACCGTGCTCGCCGGCGAGACCCTCGCGCCGAACCAGTCGATCTTCACGCTGATCGATGCGAGCGAATGGTTCGCCGTCGGCAATTTCCGCGAAACGTCGTTGAACCGCATCGCGGTCGGCGACTGCGCGACCGTCTATTCGATGATCGACCGCAGCCGTCCGCTGACGGGCAAGGTCGTCGGCATCGGTGCCGGCATCGCGGACAGCGATCGCATCAACCTGCCGCGCGCGCTGCCGATCGTGCAGCGCTCGGTGAACTGGGTGCATGTCGCGCAGCGCTTCCCGGTGCGCGTGAAGCTCGACGAACCCGACGGCAAGCTCGTGCGCGTCGGCGCGAGCGCGATCGTCGAGGTCCGGCATGGCGCAGCCTGCCGCTGAGGTCCGCTCGCCCGGCCCGCGCGAAGTCCTGCGACTGCTCGCGCCGTTTCCGGGGCGCGCCGCGATGGCCGTGCGGGTCGCGCTGATCTGCGCGCTCGTCGTGCTCGTGACGAGCGGCTACGGCACGCCCGAGGCCGCGATCTCCGCGTATGTCGTGTTCTTCCTGAATCGCGCCGACCGCGTGACGAGCGTCGTGCTCGCGGTCGCGATGCTGCTCCTCATCACGGTCGTGATCGCGCTCGTGATCGGCGTCGCGATCTTCAGCATCGAGTATTCGGTGCTGCGCGTCGCGTGCATGGCCGTGCTGTCGATCGGGCTGCTGTACCTCACGTCGGCGAGCAAGCTGCGCCCGGTCGGCGCGATCCTCGCGATGATCGTCGGGTTCGGGCTCGACGAACTCGGGCTCGCGCCGGTCGGCGAAGCCGCGACGCGTGCGCTGCTCTATGCATGGCTGATGGTCGCGATTCCGGTCGGCGTCGCGATCGTCGTCAACCTGCTGATCGCGCCATCGCCGCGCAAGCTCGCGCTCGCGCAGCTCGCGAAACGGCTGCGGCTCGCGGCGCAGCGGCTGCGCGGCGACGACGACGCGCGCGCGGCCTTCGACGCGAGCCTGCGCGAAGGCGACAAGCAGCTGCTCACGTGGCTCAAGCTGTCGACGCTCGAAGGCTCGACGCCTGCCGCCGACGCGCCCGCGCTGCGGCAGGCCATCGCGACGAGCACCGCGCTGCTCGTCGCGGTCGCGCTCGCCGACCGGGAACCGGGCGCGCGACTGCCCGCCACGTTCGCCGAACCGGCCGCGGCGACGCTCGACGAGATGGTCGGCATCCTCGAACGCGGCGGCTATCCGGTCGACGTGACGCTTGCGCTGCCGCCGGCCGATACGCTGCCGCCGCTTGCGCGCGTCGTCGCAACCGACCTGCACGCGGCGATCACGCATTTCGCCGAGCCGACTACGTCAGCGGCATCGGCTTCTTCGGCTTCTTCGGCTTCTTCGGCTTCTTCGGCTGCTTCGGCTGCTTCGGCTGCTTCGGCCGCATCGGCCGCATCGGCCGCATCGGCCGCATCGGCCGCATCGGCCGCATCGGCTGCTTCGGCTGCTTCGGCTGCTTCGGCTGCTTCGGCTGCTTCGGCCGCATCGGCTGCACCGGCCACATCGGCTGCATCGGTCGCTTCGGCAACACCTCCTGTAGCCGCTGCACCTGCCGCACCAGCGGAGGCTCCGCCAGACGCAACGGCCGCAACCGCCAACGCCCCCGCCGCACCGCCCGCACCGCGCGGCGGCTTCTTCCTGCCGGACGCCCGCACCAACCCCGACCACATCCGCTACGCGCTGAAGACGACCGTCGCGGCGATGTTCTGCTACCTGCTGTACTCGCAGCTCGACTGGTCGGGCATCCACACCTGCTTCATCACCTGCTACATGGTGTCGCTCGGCTCGACGGCCGAAACGGTCGAGAAGCTCACGCTGCGGATCGCCGGCTGCATCGTCGGCGCGCTGATCGGGACCGCGGCGCTCGTGTTCGTCGTGCCGGCGCTGTCGTCGATCGGCGAGCTGATGGCGCTGGTGTTCGTCGGCGCGTGGCTGTCCGCGTGGGTCGCGTTCGGTTCGCCGCGCATCGCATACGCGGGCTTCCAGGTCGCGTTCGCGTTCTTCCTGTGCGTGATCCAGGGCGCGAGTCCCGGCTTCGACCTGACGCTCGCGCGCGATCGCACGATCGGCATCCTGCTCGGCAACATCGTCGTGTATCTCGTGTTCACGCGCATCTGGCCCGTCAGCATCGGCAAGCAGATCGACGTCGCGTTCGCGGCGCTGCTCGATCAATGGCGCCGGATCGCGCAAGTCGTGCAGCCGGCCGAACGCCGCACGCTCGCCGCCGAAGCCTTCGCACGCCACGGCGCGATCGCGCAGGAACTCGGCCTGATCCACTACGAGCCGTCGTGGGTGCGGCCGGCTTCCACCTGGCTCGCCACCCGGCAACGCGCGCTCGCGGAACTCGGCGCGCTCGAAGGCCCGCTGTTCCTGCTCGCCGAGCGCACGCCGGGCGATGCGGCGATCGACGCGCGGCTCGCGCGCGTGGTCGAACTGCACGACGACGCCCCGGCTGCCGACGCCGCCACGCCCGCGCCGTTATCGACGGCAGGCGCGGCAGCCGTGCCGGCCCCGCCGCCGGCCGCTGCCCCCAACGACCCCGCACGCGACGCGCTGCTGAACCTGATCGACACGCGGCTCGCGCACATCGCCGACGCCGCGCGTCAAGCCACCCCGAAGGAGCCTGCCCCTCATGCGCGTCCCTGAACCGCCGGCCGCGTCGCTCGCCGCCGCCGCGCTCGCGACCGCCATCGCGCTGACCGGTTGCGCCACGTCGTCGATCGATCTGGCGCCGGAGGCACCCGACCGCCCGTGGCAGCCGCAAACGTCGGCCGCGGGCGACATCGTGCCGGCCCCGCCGCTTGCGTCCGCGCCGCGCGCGCCGCACGACTACACGCTGCCGGCCTCGCCCGCGCTCGCATCGGTGTCGCCCCCCGCCGCGCTCGATGCCGCGCATCCGTACACGCTGCCCGAGCTGATCGATCTCGCCGAATCGACGAACCCGCTGACCCGCATCGCGTGGAACGACGCGCGCAACGCGGCGCTCGCGGTCGGTATCGCGAAAGCCGCGTACCTGCCGAACCTGTCCGCGACCGCGATGGGTGCGTACCAGGCGAGCCACGGCTCGACGTCGACGCTCCTCGGCGACGCGTCGAGCAACACGACCGCGCACGGCACGATCTCGGCGCTGTCGCTGCAATGGCTGCTGTTCGATTTCGGCGGCCGCGCGGCGCGCGTCGAGGCGGCCGAACAGGCGTCGGTCGCGTCGAATGTCGCGTTCACGGCCGTGCACCAGCAGGTGATCCATGACGTAACGGTCGCGTATTACCGTTACGAAGCCGCCCGCTCGCGCGCAACCAGCGCGCAGCAGGGGCTGGCGAACGCCGACGCGATCCTCGCGGCGTCCCGCGCGCGGCTCAAGCAAGGCGTCGGCACCGTCGTCGAACTCGCGCAGGCGACGCAGAATCGCGCGCAAGCGAACCTCGCGCTCGTGCAGGCGAACGGCGCGGAAAGCGACAGCTACCTCGCGCTGGTTTCCGCGCTCGGCATCTCGCCGCTGTCGAAGCCCTCGATCGCCGCGCTGCCCAAGCGGCCGCTGCCGCCCGCGCTCGCGTCGTCGGTCGACGCGATCGTGTCGGACGCGATCGCGCGCCGCCCCGACCTGCAGGGCGCGTATGCGCTCGAGCAGGCCAACCGCGCGAAAATCAAGGCCGCTCAAGCCGCGTTCATGCCGAAGATCTTCCTGTCGGCGTCGACGTCCTATGCCAGCGGCGGCACCGCGATTACCGCGCTGCCCGCGATCGGCGACCAGGCCCCGACCGTGAACCTGAACGGCAGCCGCTACGGCGGCGGCGTGTTCCTCGGCGTGACGATCCCGCTGTACGACGGCGGCCTGCGCTCGGCGGTGCTGATGCAGGCGCGCAACGATGCGCAAAGCGCATCCGCGCGCCTCACGCGGACCAAGGAGGAAGCCGTCCGCCAGGTCGTCGTCGCGCAGAACGCGGTGCAGACGAGCCTCGCGTCGCACGACGCGGCGAAGGCGCTCGTCGATGCCGCGCAGACGAGCTACGACGCGGCGCTGACCGCGTACCGCAACGGTGTCGGCTCGGTCACCGACGCGACGATCGCGCAAAGCCAGTTGCTCGTGGCCCGCAACGCGGAAGTCGACAGCTACGCCGGCGCGCTGTCGGCCGCCGCCGCGCTCGCGCTCGCGACGGGGACGATCGGCGCGTCGCAGTGACGCACCGGCCGTTCGCGGCCGGCCGCCAAACGGGTTGACGCGTGCGCGGCCGGCCCACTAGAATGCCGCCCATTCTTCCTTCAGGAACCATCGTGGACAGTTGCAGCACTCCGTTGCGTGCGCCGCTTGCCGCCTGAACGCCTGTCCGCCGCAGTTCTCCTGCCGCGGCTCGCGTTCCGCGAGCCCGCACGCCACCCTACGCCACCCCTTTCACACTGAATGACGCATTCGCGCGGTACAGTACCGCGCGATGACGGCCATCGTGCCGCGTTCGGCCTCACGCCGCCGCGACGCGGGCCGGCATGCGCACTTGGCACGGCAGGACAACCATGACTCTCGATTTCGCACTCCGTCTTTTCACTGCGTTCGCCTGCGGCGTCGCGATCGGCCTCGAACGCCAGATGCGCCAACGCACCGCGGGCCTGCGCACGATCACGCTCGTCGCGAGCGGCGCGTGCCTGTTCGTCACGCTCGGCGTGCTGACCGGCAACGGCGTGGCCGGCGTCACGCAGATCGCCGCTTACGTCGTGTCGGGCGTCGGCTTTCTCGGCGGCGGCGTGATCATGCGCGACAAGGGTTCGATCCAGGGCATCAACACGGCCGCGACGCTGTGGTGCTCGGCCGCCGTCGGCGTGCTGGCCGGCTCCGGCCACTTCGTGCCGGCACTGGCCGGCACGGGCGTCGTGCTGCTCACCAACACCGTGCTGCGCGGCGTCAGCCAGGCGATCAACGCGACCCCCGTGTCGAACGCCGATCTCGTGCGCGAATACCAGATCACCGTGATCTGCCTCGCCGACGACGAAGTGCACATCCGCACGCTGCTGTCGAATGCGATGTATGCGAAACCGCTGTCGTTCCAGAGCCTGACGAGCGAGGACGTGCCCGAGCAGCCGGACCGGCTGAAGGTGACCGCGACGCTCAAGCTGCATCCGAAGGATCAGCAGAAGCTCGAGCAGATCGCGAGCCGGATGAGCATGGAGAAGAGCATCTCCAGCGTGAGCTGGACCGCGAAGGAAGCGGAACCGATGATGGAGTGAGCGGCGGCGGCCGGCGCAGCACGACCGCGCCGGCGTCGGGTCAGGGCGTATCGATGAGTCCGGCCGCGATCGCCTTGACGACCGCCTGGACCTTGTTGGTCGCGCCGAGCTTCTCGAGGATGTTGTTCACGTGGAAGTTGACCGTGCGCTCCGAGATGATGAGGATCTGGCCGATCTCGCACGCGGTCTTGCCTTCCGCCGTCCAGCACAACACCTCGCGCTCGCGCGCGGTCAGCGTGACGCTCGACTCGGGCGACAGCTTCGGCACCACGAAGCGGCTCATCAGCGAATGCGACAGGTTCGCGAGCCAGTTGGTCTGCAGCGTCAGCATGTTGATCTCGGCCGGCGTGAGGCGGTCCGCATGACGCGCGATGCTCAACAGCCCGAACGCGCCGCGCGCGGCCCAGCTCGACTGCGCGACGCCCACCGACAGTCCGTAGTCGCGCGCGTCCTGCCACAGCGGGCACGGATCGATCCGGTCGACGTCCGGCCAGACGATCATGTTGGTGCTGAGTGCGCCGTCGCGAACCGTCGAGTCGATCTCGATGTAGTTCTGCGCCTGGTAGTGCGCCATCCAGCCGTCCGGATAGGTATTGAAGATCGCGACCGCCGGCTTCGACACGGGCAACGGCACGCGAATGCCATAACAGCAATATTCGAAGCCGAGGCGTTTAGAATAAGCGGCGATCCGCTGGAAGAGCTGCTGCTCGTCTTCCGCGGCGCTGAATTGTTGGTAGGCATCTTGCCAGCGCAGTTCCATTCTTTCTCCGACAACGTCACGCTGTCATACCTGTCAGGTGCCAGCGCCGGTTCGGGGCTGATACATTCCGCGCATGACTTCACCTTTGTTGCACCCGGTCCGCGGCCCGTCTCCGGACGGCTACGTGCGTCTGTCCGAAAACGCACTGGCCGCGCTCGCCCTCGACCATGTCGCGAGCGGCCTCGATGCATCGCTGCTCGCGGAACTGCACGACAGCGCCATCGACGCGCGCCTGGCCGGCTACACCGAATGGCACCGCCCGGCCAGTGCCGGCGTCGCGTACCTGACGGTCGGCTGGGACTGGTATCTCGAGCGCGCGACGGGCACGTTCGTGATTGCCGGCGGCGACGTCCGCAGCAACGTCATGGCCGTCGACGCCACCGGGGCCGACATCGGCATGTTTCGCACCGCTGCCGTGCTCGCCGCGCGGCTCGCATCCATCGACTGGCCGGCCGCGGTCGCATCGGCGCTGCTCGGTCGCAACGACGCCTATCATGCCGGTCCCACGCTCCAGTGACAACCGGCTGCGCTTTCCTCTGACATTTCCGCAAGACTGGCGCTCTTTATAAGCAAAAGCCGCCGGCATTTCAATCCCGTCGATCAAGAAACCGTTACCACCGGTCGAATGGTGTCGGCGCACCCCCACCCTGTAAGAGTTACCAGTTACCGCCTCCTCGGGACGCGCGATGTAATGCGTGCATACCAAAGTACCGATCCGAGGACACCATGCGGACCTTCGTTCACGAGGAAGGGCGGTTGCCACACGAACTTGCAGCGGATCTCGGGCGCTATCGGCGCCGTGTGTTCGTCGAACAGCTCGGTTGGGCGCTCCCGTCGGCTAACGAAAGTTTCGAGCGCGACCAGTTCGATCGCGACGATACCGTCTACGTGTTCGCGAGAAACGCCGGCGGCGACGTGTGCGGATGTGCGCGCCTGTTGCCGACCACCCGCCCGTATCTGCTGAAGTCGTTGTTCGCCGACCTGATCGCCGAAGACGTCGCGCTGCCGCAATCGGCCGCCGTCTGGGAACTGTCGCGGTTCGCGGCGACCGGCGACGAAGGCGGCACGGGCAATGCCGAATGGGCCGTCCGCCCGATGCTCGCCGCGGTCGTCGAATGCGCGGCGCAACTGGGCGCGCGGCAGCTGATCGGCGTGACGTTCGCGAGCATGGAGCGGCTGTTCCGCCGGATCGGCGTGCACGCGCACCGGGCAGGTCCCCCGAAACAGGTGGACGGTCGTCTGGTTGTCGCGTGCTGGATCGACATCGATCCGCAAACGTTTGCCGCACTAGGAATCGAGCCGGGACGGGCTGCCCGGCAAGCCATCGCCGCCTGAGCCGGAACGCGCGTAGTCCGGCCGGGCGGCATCGTAACGAAGGAGAACCACCTTGGACCAGTCTCAGGTCTTTCGCGCGATGATGCCCGGTTTGACGAGCGCCGGCGGCGCCCGCATCTCGGTCGCCTACCCGTCGTTTCCGCGGCCGCTGCCGCTCGTGCGGCTCGATCGCCGCGGGCTCGTGTTCCGGGCGGCCGGCGCCGCGCCGCTCGTGTGCGGGCTGCCGCGCGCTTCGACGCTGCTGGTTGCGGACGAGCCGCTCTGCTCGCTGCGCCTCGTGATCCGCGACGTCGCCGCTGCCGGTGACGGCCGGCACGATCTGACGATGCAGCCGTCCGGTGCCGCCGGCGACGAGCTGCTGTGGCACGCGCTGCGCGACCGCGAACCGTACCGGCAGATCCGTCAGCCGCTTGCGCCCGTCGATGCGGCCATCGCGCCCAACGACGAGCCGCAGGCCGCCGGCGACGCCGCGCAGCGACCATCGCGCAGTGCGGCATTCCGTCTGCGTTGCCACAGCGACGCGCTGTTCTTCGCCGACTGGCTCGAATATCACTTCGACGAGCTGCGCGCGCTGTCGCAGCGGCACGGGCCGCAACTGCAGCTCAACCAGCTGCAGCGGCAAGTTGCCGACGACGAGGTCGGCGTGCGCTTCGTCTACGACATCGACGGACACGCGACGCGGCACGCGCTGACCGACTGCGCACGCGAGGCCTGCGCGTGGATCGAGACGGAAATGCGCAACAAGTACGCGGTGCCGGTCGAGCAGGAGCGGTTCCGCGCGTTTGCCGCGCACGCGCGGGCGGGTGGCATGTGACGCGACGGCCGCCGGATCGAAGGACACATGTTCTGTGACACGGCACAGTGGACCGTCGGCAAGGGGCGCAATGCGCGCTGCGCTCCCCTTGCCAGGAAAGGTCGCCAACGCTGCGTTGCACAATTACAACTAGGGCTTGCCATCCCTCGGGTTTTCCCTTAAAGTTACATCCGTCTCCTCCATGTCTCCAAACATGGATTCAGCCCGCTCCAGTAGCGGGCTTTTTCTTGCCTGCGTGATTTATAGGGGTCGCATCAAAGCCTCCCGCTATCCGCCCGCAGCGCGCAGATTCACCGGCCCCGGCCAGACCGACTTCTGCGGACGCCGACGGCTACCGGATCGTGCTGCAGAACGCGTGGCGTTGACGGGCAAGCATGCCCGGGCCATTACGCACTGACGTCGCCGCCCAGACGAACCGACGCGCGGGCGGCAAACACCACATGCCGTTGCAGCGCATGTCCTTGCGGCAACGCAGGATGATCGAAATCGCGCATTGGTTGCCGCGCCATCCCGAGCTGCCGTGCAACACGCTGCGATCGCTGGTTGGTAGCAGCCGTCCACGCAAAGATTTCGCCGAGCCCCACTCGGCCGAAGCCGTCGGCCAATGCCGCAGCGGCCGCTTCGGCGACATGGCCGTGTCCCCACGATGAGCGAGCCTGGCGCCACAGAATCTCGACACACGGCGCCATCGGATGCTCGCCGCGCACTTCACGTGACAAACCGCAGAGCCCGATCAGCGCGCCATCCGCACGGCGCTCCATCGCCCACACACCGAAACCGTGCGCGTCGACATGCGCTTCGAAGCGTGCGATGGTGGCCTCCGCCTCCTCGACGGACATCGGGCCACGCGCGAGCCACGCGGTCACGTCAGGATCCGCATGCATCGCAGCCAGCGCACCGGCATCGTCCGGTCGCCAGCGACGCAACGTCAAACGCTCGGTTTCGATCTTCAATGGCGGGGCAACGTGATCGGGATGGGCAGAAGGCACGGGATGCGCCAAGCTGCGCGCACACGATTCTCGTCGCGCAGGAACGGCCCGAAGGAGAAGCGCAGGCGCAACGCAATCGCGATCGTCACCTGCGCCGGCAAGGAACGTCGACGGTCACGAGAACCGGCGACGGGAATTGAATGCAGCGGGACGCGTCGTCCCGCCCGGCGTTCGCCGACTGAGCGCGCGACGCCCGCTCGGGCACCCGCGCGTCGCACGCAATTACTCGTTTTCTTCGAAGTAATGCCCGAACTTCACCTGCTTGGTCCGGATGTATCGCTCGTTTTCCTCGCGCACGGGCACCGCGAGCGCCACGCGTTCGCAGACGGGAATGCCGTGCTTCACGAGCGTGTCGAACTTCTTCGGATTGTTGCTCATCAGGCGCACCGACGTCACACCGAGAATCCGCAGGATCGCGGCGGCCGAGTCGTATTCGCGGGCGTCGTCCGGCAGGCCGAGGTCGAGATTCGCCTCGACGGTGTCGCGCCCCTGCTCCTGCAGCGCGTACGCGCGGATCTTGTTGCTCAGGCCGATGCCGCGCCCTTCGTGACCGCGCAGATACAGCAGCACGCCGCGGTCTTCCGCCGCGATGTAGCGCAGCGCGAGATCGAGTTGCTCGCCGCAATCGCAGCGGAAGGAGCCGAACACGTCGCCGGTCAGGCATTCGGAATGCAGCCGCGTGAGCACGGACTGCTCGCCAGTGACGTCGCCCATCACGAGCGCGAGATGTTCGGCATCGCTGCCCGATACGCGGAAAGCGTACGACGTGAACGTACCGTAGCGCGTGGGCAGCGACGCGGTGGCGACGAGCGTCACGCACTCGTCGGCCTGGCCATTGCCCTGCGTGGGCGATTGGGGACGCGAAGACATCATGAATTCAATCGAAACGATCAGGAATGTAGGAATTGTGTGGATAGTGCGTGACCGGAGTTTACCGCTAATCTGGAAACGTCACGCGACTGCCGCAGCAGGCCCGGCTATACTGGGCCCATCGGGTGCCGCGCATCACGCCCTGCCTTCCCTGCATCGTCCCGCACACGGAGAAAGCAAATGAGCACGACTGTCGCGCAAATTCTCAAAGCCAAGCCGGATTCCGGCCGCACGATCTACACCGTCACGAAAGCCGATTTCGTCTATGACGCCATCAAGCTGATGGCGGAAAAGGGAATCGGCGCATTGCTGGTCATGGACGGCGACGACATCGCGGGCATCGTCACCGAGCGCGACTACGCACGCAAGGTCGTGCTGCAGGACCGTTCGTCGAAAGCCACCCGCGTCGAGGAAATCATGACGGCCAAGGTGCGCTACGTCGAACCGTCGCAATCCACCGACGAGTGCATGGCACTGATGACCGAGCACCGGATGCGCCACCTGCCCGTCCTCCAGGACGGCAAGCTGATCGGCCTGATCTCGATCGGCGACCTCGTGAAGAGCGTGATTGCCGACCAGCAATTCACGATCAGCCAGCTCGAACACTATATCCACGGCACCCCGGCGGTCACGTCCGCCTGACCCGTCCCAGCAAAAAAGGCCCAAACGCGCGAGCGTCTGGGCGGAAAAGCCGCCGGAATGCGGCGACGGAGGTTCTGCTCTGCTGACGCAGACGCGCGCAAGTGGCGCGCGTCCCGTCGGTCACATGCTGTGCTCGGGCAGACCCGGGGATGTTCAGTTGCCGAAGTAGACGGAGTTCACGGGATTCGGGGCTTCACGCGTCATGCGGCGGCCCGACTGGCCTGCGCCCGTCGCCACCGCACCATAGCCGCTCGTATCGGCTTGGGCGAGCATCGGCTGGTTCGGCTGGATCCGTTGTTCCGCGGCCTGGATGTTGTCCGGATATTGCGAATCGCTCGCGAGCGGCTTGTAGCCGTTCTGCTCGAGTTGCACGAGTTCGGCCCGGACCTGGTCGCGGGTCAAGCCCTGCTCGGACTGTGCGAACGATGCGATCGGGGCGGCAAGAACGGATGCAGCGATCGCTGCGTAGATGATCGACTTCATGATGGACCTCCGAAATATGTTCTCTTTTGACCTCGCTCCCGGCGGGACTGTCTGAAGCGATGGATCAAGTGTAGTGCTCGCAATACCAAGGGGAAACCCTTGGTTTGAACATACAGCGTTGCATTTTTGGAAAATATCGGCCGCTGTCTCGGCGTAAGATCGCTATGACTTAAATCATTTCCACAACAATGCCTGACGGAAGGCCAACAGCCGAACCACCGATCCGGAAGGTTGTGTTGTAGAATCGTAAGGCTTTATTCACCGTCCGATACCCCATTCACCATGCACGCGCTCACGCCCCTCTCGGTTTCGCTGTCCGGCCCGGCCGGCGTGCGCGCGCGCGCCGGACATCCGGCGCACCCCTGCCTTCGACGCACGGCCCAGGCGCCGCTCGCCCCCGCCCGGCGCCTGATCTGACGGCACGGCCTCCTCCCGGAGCCAGGTCAGACAGGCTCCGGGCGATCCCCATAGGCACGCCCCGCCTGCCCCATGCCGATCATTTGGAGAACCGCCATGAAACAACGCCTTTACCAGTTGACCGAACTCGACGTTGCTCGCCTCGAGAAGCACGCCGAACACAACCCGCGCTTCCAGACGATGCTCGACACCCTGCTCGAGCGCGCCGACATCGTGCAGCCCGACGCCATCAAGGCGAATGTCGTCACGATGAACTCGCAGATCACGCTGCTCGACGAAGCGACCCAGGAGCAGGCCACCTGGACGATTGTTTATCCCGATGCCGCCAATCTCGAGCTCGGACGCCTGAACGTGTTCTCGCCGGTCGGCATGGCACTGCTGGGCACGCAACGCGGCCAGCTGGTGAAGGTGCTGCAGCCGAGCGGCGTCGAAAAGCTGATGAAGGTCGCCGCGATCGTGTTCCAGCCGGAAGCCAACGGCGAATACACGCGCTGACGCCGCTGCCGGCCGGCAGCGCACATGTTCGGCACCAAGCAAAAAGCGAGGCTCAGGGCCTCGCTTTTTTGCGTCCGGACGATACGCACCGTCGTCTCAGCCCGCACCGCTGATGCGACGGACGAAAAAAAGGCGCCCGAAGGCGCCTTTTTCGATACTGCGAGGCTGGTTACCCAGCCGTCACGCTTAGAAGCGGTGACGCAGACCAACCGTTGCTGCGGTTTGGTTGATCGACGAGCTCGGCAGCGTGTTGACGTCGCCGTTGTAGATCGATGCGCCAACGCCGTTCTTCGCAGCGCGCTGGTACACAGCTTGTGCGTAGACGTCGGTGCGCTTCGACAGCGAGTAGTCAGCTTGCAGGCCGAACTGGTTCCAGTGCGTGCTTTCGCCAGCAACCTTCGCGTTCGTGTACGTGTACGCTGCGCCCAGGCCCAGAGCCGGCGTCAGGTTGTACTTTGCGTTGACTTCGTAGTTGTCAGCGTGGAACGTAGCCGCGCCGTTACCTTGGTTGTCAACACGCGATTGCGTCCATGCTGCGCCAACTTGCGCCGGGCCGAATGCGTATGCAGCAGCCGCGCCGTACGTGCGCAGGCGGCCTTGGCCGTTGAACAGAGCCGACGACGAGTCAACTGCACCCGTGCTGTTGTTGTTCGGGTTGTTCGCTTGCGAGTAAGCTGCACCCAGCTTCAGGCCTTGGTACTGGTACGACACACCGCCGCTGTAAGCACGGTTGTTGCCGAAGTTCGTGCTGTTCGAGAACGAGTACGTGCCGCCGAATTGCAGGCCAGCGTAGTTCGCGCTTGCGAACTTGATCGTGTTGTTAGCCGAGTAGCCGCCGTTCGTGCTCAGGTTGTCGTTGTTGAACGGGTGAGCGAAGTACGTACCGCCCCACGAGCCCGTTGCGGTCAGCGGTGCCAGGTAGTCCTGGACGGAGTCGTACTGCTTACCCAGCGTAACCGTGCCGTACTGGCTCGACAGGCCGACGAAAGCCTGGCGGTTGAACATGCCGTTGTTGTTCGCGAACTTGCCGTTGCCGATGTTGAAGCCGCTTTCCAACGTGAAGATTGCCTTCAGGCCGCCACCGAGGTCTTCCGAACCACGCAGGCCGAAGCGGCTCTGGTCAATGCCCGAACCCATCGACCACAGCGACTTGCCTTGGCCAGCTGCGTTCTGGACGTTGCTTTGGTAGGTGATGCCTGCGTCCAGCACGCCGTACAGCGTGACGCTGCTTTGCGCGTGAGCGACGGTAGCGAACGATGCTGCAGCTGCTGCAACGATCAGAGTCTTGTTCATTCGTGGAGCTCCCTTCTAAAAAGAGGCAGGTCTCGCGACCTTGTTCATAAACGGTCTGCAACCGCCCGGGAACGCCATCGGTCCTTCTGGCCGCGCCCGGATAGTTGCCCGTTTGGGAACCGTGAGTTTAGGGGTGTACCCTAGGGGCGCGATCTGCAAATAAAGAAATAAGCTTTTCCAGAACTAGAAATAATGAAAGTGGGGACGTGTTATAAGTATTTGTTTTAACGTATTTTTTTGACTTCTTGACGGATGCCTTTTGGAGGCATTCATCCCACCATTCTTTCGTGTCATCGTCTTGACGGTTGCATAGAAACAACAAGCGGAATCGATGGAGCCACACGAAAACGGTAATTTTTACCCAAATCAGTCTCAAATATTGGACCTGGCCGCCTAAAACGCAGCGATCGAACGGTAAACACATGGCCCCGCGGCCGTAGCCGACCCCATTCGCTGTCGGCGCCCGCCCCGATAGGAGACTGGCAGTGGCGCCCCGGCTGCCGGCAGGTCGTCGTGACATGCGGTAACAGCCTTAACGGCCCGCGTAACCCGGCCACAGGGCCGGCGGGCTAACGTAGGGCAGCCCCGATTACATATTAGAGGACCCGCCATGAATCGACGCTCGTTATTGCGCGCCATCGGACTGACCGCCGCCCTCGCCGCCACCGGCGGCGGGTTGCGCACCGCGTCGGCCCAGCCCGCGCCGCCCGGGTACCGGCCGCCCGGACCGCCTCCGGGGCCCGGCAGGCCGCCTTATTCCGATCACCCGGGCTTCGCGCCGCCGGCACCGCGGCGTGATCGCCGGCCGCCGCCGCCGCGGCCGCACGGCTATGTCTGGACCGACGGCTACTGGCGCTGGCAGCGCGGCCACTATATATGGGTGTCCGGACGCTGGGTCGCCCGCCGCCCCGGACGTCGGTGGGTGCCCGGCTACTGGCGGCGCCAGGGGCAGGTGTGGGTCTACGTCGACGGTGCCTGGCGATAAGTCGTCCGGCGTAGCGTCGTACAGGGCGGCCGGCCCCGCTCCATTCCGCCGCAGAACGAGCGGCCGGCGTGTGGAGCAGCCAATAACGGCCTTGCCCGAGCCCGCCCCGGATCGCCGCCGGCCACACGCGCACGGCTGCGTGACGCTTGCATATCCTGTGAGGAACGTCCGTATCTCGCCGATCCCGCGCATCTCGTTCATGCGGACAACCGCGTTGCCCGCCGTCGCGTCCCGACATCGCGGCGCGAATCCGCCGCTTCCACGATCATGCCGATCGACACACCGCCCCGTCCTGCATCCGCGCTGACCGACCGGGCGGATGCCGATCGCGCGCGGTCACGACAGGCCACCCCTTCAAACGCCAATCGCCACGCGTGCGTTGCGTCCTTCACGACACCGCACGCACAAGCAACGCCGTCATACGTTCGGATAACGAAATCATCGGACGCAGCCGCAACACATGCAGACTGTCGCCGGTCGCCACGCGACCGCACGACATCCTCCGTTCAACGCCCGCTGCTCTCCAGCTCGCGCGCGCGGCGACGTGCGGCGCAAATCGCACGATGATGTTCGTCGGCCGAGCGGATCATTGCGTGCATCGGCGTCAGGAACGAACGCCCGAGGTCCGTCAGCGCATATTCGACGCGTGGCGGCACTTCGGCATACAGCGTGCGGCTGACGAAGCCGTCCTGCTCGAGCCGCTTGAGCGTGCGTGACAGCATCTGCTTCGACACGTCGCCGATCGCACGGGCAAGTTCGTTGAAGCGCATCGTGCCGCCGGACAGCGCCTCGAGCACGAGCAGGCTCCATTGGTCGCCGATGCGGTCGAGCACATCGCGGATCGGGCACGGTTGATCGAGTTCGACGGATGCGTCGGCAGACGGAAACGGCATGACGGGTTTCTCTTTCACGGGCAATGCACGGTCACCGCGGTGTGACCTGTTCGCACCGCGGTGACTTCTTGTGACGGGTTCGTGGCAACTGTACCATTCGATCGACCCGACGGCCGCGCGGATTTCCCAGTTCTACGAAGCATGCGGACACGCTCCGCCGGCACCCCGTTGCACGCCGATGATGACGATCGGCGCCATCCGCGGTCGCGCACCGTGCGCCCGCCCAAGCATCTCCAGACAAGGAACCTGCCACATGTCACCGCTCCGCTCCCCCGTCCGCATCGTTGCCGCGTTCGTCCTGCTTGCCGCATCGACGGCCGCGTCCGCCGCCGGCCCGGCCACGCGCGACCTGGCCGCCGAGGAAGCCAACCGCCAGCTCGTGCTGACGTTCTACGACCGCTTCTTCAACCAACACGAAGCAGTCGAGGCTGCGGCCGTCGTCGCCGACGACTACAAGCAGCACAACCCGCACGTGCCCGACGGCAAGAAGCCGTTCGTGTCGTACTTCGTCGGCGCGTTCCAGAAGAACCCGCAGTCGCGCGCGCAGATCGTCCGCAGCGCGACCGACGGCGACCTCGTCTATCTGCACGTGCATGCGACCGAGCGGCCGGGCGATCGCGGCGAAGCGGTGGTCGACATCTTCCGCGTGAAGGACGGCAAGATCGTCGAGCACTGGGACGTGATCCAGCCGGTGCCCGAAAAAGCCGCGAACGCGAACACGATGTTCTGATCGGGCGGGCGGCGCGGCGCCGCACGACAGCAGCCCGCAGGACAACGTCCGACAGGATCGGGCCAACCTGCGCGCAACCGTCTACGACAGTGCCGCCGCGCGCGCCCCGGCCTGCTTGCGCCCGTAAAGCACCATCATCACGAAGCCGAGCAGGAAACCCGCACCGCCGATCAGCAGCAGCCCGATCTCGCCGAATACCGGCAGCAGGTTCGTCAGCGCGCCCGTCACGACCCATGCGACGGCCATCACCGAGCCCGCGACGCCGAGCGCCCAGCCCTGCCGGTCCTCGCTGACGGCGTCGGAGAACGCCGTGTACATGGTCGTGTAGGCAACCATGTCGAAACAGCCGACCACCGTCGCGAGCGCCCACAGCACCGGCTCGTGCGGGAACAGCGCCGACAGGACCTGGCCGAGGCCCGCGACGAGCAGGCCCGTCTTCGCGATGTCGACCACGCTCCAGACGCGCAGCATCAGCCGCACGACGAACAGCAGACCGAACACGAAGCAGATGCCGATCACGCCGCTGAACAGCCCGAGCCGCGCGCTCGTATAGCCGAACTGCGCCTGCAGCAGCAGCATGATGGTCTGCAGGTAGAGCCCATAGCCGACCTGCATCAGGAAGAACACCACCGACAGGAACGCGACGTTGCGCTGGCGCGCGGCGTCCCGGATGATCCGCAGCGGCAGCAGCGGATCGATGCGCGTGTCGCCGCGCGGCGCGGCCGTATCGCGATACGACGCCCAGGTCCAGAACGCACACGCGAGCGACAGCACGGCGACGAGCACGAACGGCGTGCCGTAGTCGAACAGCGGCGAAATCGTCCGGTCGGACGTGACGCCGCCGAGCACGGGGCCGACGATCACGCCGGCGCTGAACGCGAGCGACATGATGCTCATGTTGTACGCCTTGTTCTCGGGCGTGCTCAGGTCGGTGATGGCCGCCTGCGCGATGCCCTGGCAGCCGGCCATCAGGCCGGTGAGCCCACGGCCGGCCAGCAGCAGCGCGACGCTCGCGTGCCACGCGCCGGCGGCCATCAGCGCGTAGCCGGCCGCGAGGCCGGGCACGCACAGCAGCAGGATCCGGCGGCGGCCGTAACGGTCCGACAGCTCGCCCATCAGCGACGAGCCGAAGAACATGCCGAGCGGATAGATCCCGTAGCCGAGACCGAGGTAGAAATTGCGCGCGTGCTCGCCGGCGTCGGCCGGCAAGATGCCCGCGTGCGGATCGCTGAAGATCGCGGACATCATCGGGTAGACGAGCCCGAACCCCATCGCGTCGATCGCGATGGCGAGCAGGCAGGGGCCGAGCAGCTTATAGTCGAGCCGGGACATGGCGACCTTCCGGACGGAGTGGATGATCGCGCAAGCGTAACGAGCGGGCGGCGGCCCCGGTAGGCCGCCGCCCGCGATGCTGACCATCGGCATCGCCGATACCCCGCATGCCGCCCGGGCCGATGACTGACCGCCCCGAACGGCGAACGGCTATTTGGCGCTCAGCGGCTCGCCTCGAAACTCCCGGCGTGCGAGCACGCACGGCGCGCCGTCGTGCATGAAGACGCTCGCGGCCAACCCGAACGACGCGGCGAACAGCACGTACCACGCGGGCGCGACCGGCGATCCGCTCGCGCGCGTCAGCCACGTGACGATGAACGGCGCGAAGCCGCCGAACACCATCACCGCGACGTTGTACGCGAGCGCGACGCCGGTCGAACGCGAACGCGTCGCGAACTGCTCGGCGAGCGTGGTCGGCGCGGGGCCGTAGCAGATGCCGATGATCGTGCAGATCACGAGCTGCATCACGAGCAGGCGCCCGACGCCCGGTGCGGCGGCCAGCCACGAGAACAACGGATACGTGACCATCAGCAGCGACAGCGTGCCGGCGATCAGCACGGGCCGCCGGCCGATGCGGTCGGACACGATCGCCGCGACCGGAATCGTGACCGTCAGCAGCGCGACCGCCGCCATCTGCACCTTGAATACCTGGTCCAGCGGCAGCCCGAAGGTCTTGTGCACGAACGTCGGCATGTTGACGAGCATCACGTAGAACACCGCCGTGCCGGTGATCGTCTGCCCCATCGACACCAGCACGCCGCGCAGGTTGTCGCGCAGCACGCGCGACACGCTCGCCGGCGGTTCGACCGTCGACTTGCTCGCGGCGAGGAACGCCTCGGTCTCGTCCATGTGACGGCGGATCCACAGACCGACCGGGCCGATCAGGAGCCCGAGCGCGAACGGCACGCGCCACCCCCAGCTGTGCAGCGCCGCATCCGACAGCGACTGCGTGGCCCACGCCCCCATCGCCGCACCCGAGAACACGGCGAGGCACTGGCCGATCAGTTGCCACGACCCATACAGGCCGCGCCGGTTCGCAGGCGCGCTTTCGACCAGGAACGCGGTGGCGCTCGCGTATTCGCCGCCGGTCGCGAAGCCCTGCAGCAGCCGCGCGACGACGATCAGGATCGGCGCCTCCGGGCCGATCGTCGCGTACGACGGCGCGAACGTGATCAGCGCGATCGACAGCGTCATCAGGAAGATGATCAGCTGCATCGCGGCCTTGCGGCCCTTGCGGTCCGCATAGAGCCCGAGCATGATGCCGCCCACCGGACGCATGAAGAAGCCGACGCCGAACGTCGCGAGCGACATCAGCAGCGACGCGTACTGGCTTTCGGCGGGAAAGAACAGCCGCGCGATGATGCCGGAAAAAAAACCGTAGACGATGAAGTCGTACCACTCGAGGGTATTGCCGACGACGGCGGCAATCACTTGCCGATGCCGCGTGTTCCGACGTAAGTCGCGCATGCTTGTCTCCTGCAGTCTCGTGGGGCCGTGCCGGCCGTCGACCGTGACGGACGATCGCGAACCGCTACGCGCGGCGGACGGGAAATCGCGTCGCGCCCGCGCACAACCGGCACGAACCGATGATAGGGATGCCGAAATCCCGCATCAATTAACGGGAGCGGTGAATACTTAGCCGCAGATTAAACGTCTCCCCTGCACGTCTCGCCGCGCGGAAATTCCGGACATTCGCGCATTGTTGCCGGCGGGGTTCTCCGGCAGAATCGTCGATCGTCCTTCCCGCCGCCCGACCATGCGCAATCGCATCAACGAAGAGATCACTTTCCGCAAGCTCGAGGTGCTGCTCGCCTTCATCGAGGCCGGCAGCCTCGCAAAGGCCGCCGAGGCGCTCAACGTCAGCACCGTCAGCGTGCATCGCGCGCTGCATACGCTGGAAGAAGGGATGCACTGCGCGCTGTTCCGTCACGAAGGACGGAACCTGATTCCGACCGACGCCGCGCAGGTGCTCGCCGAGGTCGCGGGCGAGGTGCTCAAGACGATGACCGACGGGATCCGCTCGACGCGCGAGGCGGCCGGCTACGGCGCCGGGCAGTTGAAGATCGGCTCGCTCTATTCGTTGACGATCCGTTCGGTTCCCGAGGTCGTGATCGCGCTGAAGGAGCGTCGCCCCGATCTGCAGGCCGAACTCGTGCTCGGCTCGAACGCGGATCTGCTCGACAAGCTCCGCCACGGTGCGATCGACGCGACGCTGATGGCGCTGCCCGAGCCGGACGCCGAAATAGAATCGATCGCGCTGTTCGAGGACGAAATGTTCTTCGCCGCACCGATCGATTCGCCGTACGCGCGGCGCGACGCGATCGATCTCGCCGCGTGCCGTGACGAGCCGTTCGTGTCGCTCGGCGAAGGCTTTGCAACGCACCACGGCTTCACCGAGGCATTCCGGGCCGCGGGCATCACGCCGAACGTCGTGATGCGCGTGGGCGACATCTTCTCGCTGATCAATCTCGTGTCCGGCGGCGTCGGTCATGCGCTGCTGCCGGGCCGCGTGCGCGATCTCTTCTCGCACAAGATCGCGCTCGTGCCGCTCGCGGGGCCGACGATCCGACAGACGATCGGCCTCAGCTTCCTGCACCGGCGCGAACGCGACCCGAACCTGCTCGCGCTTGCGACCGTGTGCCGGCTGACGGTCAAGGGGCCAAACGTGCAGTAACGCGCGGCTCGGTCATGCACGGCGGCGCGCGGCGCGCCATCCGTCGAACGACCAGGCGCCGGCCCCCGTCACGGCGAGCAGCAGCAGCCCACCGACGATGCTCACGTTGTTTCGAAGTGGAACGCGTGCGCCGTCTGCGCACCGCCCGTCATCGTCCAGTAGCGATGGCCGGCCAGCGCGGTCGCGAGCGTGTACAGCGCAGCAGCACCGCCAGCCGCCGTGTGCGGCAGCCGAGCATCAGCAGCAGGCCAAGCCCGATCTCGACACCGATCGCGACGACGGCCACCAGCGCCTGAAACGGCAACCCGTAGCCGGCGATCAGGTCGACCGTATGCGACACGGCTATCAGCTAGCCCCAGCCGAACCGCACCATCAGCCATATCATCGCGACGCGCGCTACCAGAATCGTAGCCATCGCAGTGGCGTTCGAACCCTGCTTCGAACATCGTGATTGTCTCCATTGGAATTGCATATCAACAACGCGCGGCGGTGCGTGCCGCCGCGCGATGCATCAGAACTTGACGAGCAGGCCGAGCCTCACCAGCAACTGGTTCGCAGTCGAGGAAGGCGTCGTCTGGTTGATCTGCGCGACGGCCTGCCGGCCGTACGAGTCGAGGCCGGATGCGTGCTGGTAGATGCCAATCATATAGAGCGTCGTGCGCTTCGACAGGAAATACTGCGCGCCGATGTTGATCTGCTGGTACTTCGCGTCGGGCGCCGCCGTGTACGTGTACGCCGCGCCGAGCGACACGGCCGGCGTAACCTGGTACGTGACGTTTGCCTCGTAGTTGTCGAACGATGCCTTGCCGCGGTATGGCGTGTTCCGCGTCGGCACAATGTTCTGGAAGCGCGTGTTGGTGTACACGAAGCGCAACGTCGTGTTGCCGAGCGCATAGCTGCCGCCCGCGCCGTAGGTCTGCAGCTTCGACGCCGACTGGTAGCCACCCCAGATCGGCGTGGGCAGCGCGGTCGAGAACGCCGTGCCGGGTGCCGGGGACGCGCTCGCACCCCACAGCGTCACGGCCGGGTTGTTGACCGTCTCGTACGCGGCGTCGAGCGTCAGCGGCCCGCGCTCGTAGCGCGCACCGACGCTGATCACACGGTTCGCGGAGAAGCTGCCCGGCACGCCGCCGAAGCCGTACAGCGCGGCCATCGAGAAGCCGTGCAAGTCGGGCGTCTTGTACTTGATCGCGTTGTTGATACGAGCTGTGTTGTTCAAGTTGTCGACGTCGGCCGCGTGTGCGCCAAGGTAGCCGGCGAAATTGTCGCCGGCTGCGAGCAGCCCGAGATACTCGCCGCTGAGCTCGTCATACTGGCGGCCGAGCGTGACGGTACCGAACGGTCCGGTCAGGCCTACAAACGCCTGCCGGCCGAACATCAGGCCGCCCTGCCCGAGCCGCCCCGTGTTCGCGTCGTAGCCGTTCTCCAGCGTGAAGATCGCCCGCATTCCACCGCCGAGTTCCTCGCTGCCCCTGAAGCCGATTCGGTTGCCGTACAGCGTGCCCGAGACGGTCTGGAAGGCCTTGCCGCCGCCCATGTTGCTGACATAGTTCACGCCGTTGTCGATGGTTCCATACAGCGCGACCGAATTCTGCGCGTGCGCCGTGACGGCAAACGAAGCCGCCGTGCTTGCCGCAATTATTCCGATTAATTTCATAAGATTTCCTGATTACTTATTTTATGTTTTTGGTAAAACCGGGTTGATTGATACTGGCGATCGCTTCCGCTCCCATCGAGCGATCTCATCGGCTAACTCGCTCTGCATAACTTATCAATATGCAGGAATCCTCATTCCGCTTGTACTGCTACTCTTACGCTTCGGACAGCCCCATCAGCGCCTGCAACAGCGCCGTGCGGGCCTGCCCCCAGATCGCGCCCTTCCACGCGTCGTCGTCGCAGTAGAACGCGTCGCGAATCCGCTGCAGAATGTCGCGCCGCAGTTCGGCCGACGCATCCGGATGCCGGATCAGCCAGTGCGACGCCCGCAGCCGATCGATCACTTCGTCGAACGGCTGCGTACCGAATTCGAGCGCCATCAGGCCGACGTTCGGGCGCGGACACTCGTCGTGTACGATCGACGCGACCGGCCCGGACACGCCCGGCGATTCGGATTCGCCGTCGAACGGCGCGACGACGTCCGCGCCCCACCACGCACGTGCGAGCGCGAATTCGGCCGCGACGTTGCGTCCCGCGTAGATCTTCTCGCCATGGCCGCGCGGCCCGAGGCCCGTATGCACATCGATCCATGCGATCGTCTTCACGTGCGCGGCGCGCTCGCGCAGTATCGTACGCATCGTGCGGTTGTTCCACGTCGGCTCGCGACCACCGAAGAACATCCCGTCCGGCATCGTGTACTGGCCGCTGCTCAGCGCGCGGTGATACGCGAGCATCCCGCTGCGCGCGATGTAGTCGGCGAGCGCCTGCTCGTCTGCCGGCGACGGCGGCCAGGTTTTCGTCAGCACGAGGCGGTCGATGTCCGGATATGCGTCATTGGCCGGCAGCGCTGCGCTGAAATCGACGTGGTTGCGGTTCAGGTCGACGTTGTCCTGGTTGGTGCGCTGCAAGTACGAGAAACCGTACGGATTGATCGCATGAATCAGCAGCAGCCCGACGCCTTTGCGCGCGAGCCGGGCAGTCAGGTCGTCGTCGAACAGCGCGGCGACCTGGCAGCCCGAGCCGCAGAAGCCTTCCGGCCCGTGCGTGCCCGAACTGAGGATCAGCAGCCGCTCGGCGTCGGCGACGCCGACTTCGGCCACGTCGATCGCCAGCGTTTCGCCGAGCGCGCCGCGCCGGCCGGGCAGCACGAACGACTCCAGCGTCGCGTGCCGGTGCACGGCGGCATCGAGAAACTTCTGGCGGGCTTCGGCATAGGAGCCGGAGAAATGGCGGGTGACGGGGGTAGGTTCCATGGTGCGGGTCAGACCTTCGAGTAGGAGGAAACGCCGGATACGGTGGGTGCGTCGATCGTTTCGCCGGTGCGGTCGCGCAGGTACGGCAGGCCGGCCATCGACACGAACGCGACGACGATCAGGTACCAGGCCGGCGCAACCTTGTCGCCGCTCGCCTGCACGAGCCACGTGCTGATGAATGGCGCGAAGCCGCCGAAGATCGCGACGCCGACGCTGTACACGAGCGACATGCCCGTTGCACGCACCGATTCGGGAAACATCTCCGGCAGGATCGTGATGCTCGGCACGGCCTGGATCGCAAGCACGGCGGTCAGCAGCCCGACCACCGTGAACAGCACGGCCGGCGTCGGCGACGCGTTCAGCCACGCGAACGCCGGGTAGATCAGCAGCATGAGCGCAATCCGGCCCGCGACGATCAACGGCCTGCGGCCAACGCGGTCCGACCAGCGCCCGACGAACGGTGCGCAGGCCAGTATCACCGCGCCCGTCAGCGCCGCGGCCGACAATGCGACAGCCGGGCTCATCCCGAGTTCGCGGATCGCATAGGTTGGCATGTAGAAGCTGACGACATACGACGCGCCGGTTCCGCCCATCGTGATCACGATCGCGACGACGACCGCACGCCCGTGCTCGCGGCACAGCGTCGCGACGCGACCGCTGCGGCGCGCGCCGACCGCCACGTGCCGCGCAGGCTCGCCGCCGTGGGTTTCCTCGAGCCGGCGGCGGATGTATGCGCCGACCGGCGCGATCAACATCCCGAGAGCGAACGGCACACGCCAGCCCCAACGCTCGAGCGCATCCGGCGTCAGCGCGAACGACAAGACCGCGACCGTCAGTGCGGCCATCAGCACGCCCAGCCCCTGGCTTGCGAACTGCCAGCTCGCCATGTAGCCGCGCATGCGCGGCCGCGCATGCTCGACCAGCAGCGTCGTCGATGCACCGAATTCGCCGCCAGCCGAAAAGCCCTGGATCGACCGCGCGACGACGATCAGGATCGGCGCGCCCACGCCGATCGCCGCATAGGTCGGCGACACGGCGATCAGCCCGCAGCCGAGCGCCATCAGGAAGATCGTCAGCACCATCGCCGGCTTGCGTCCCGCGCGATCCGCATACGCGCCGATCACGACGCCGCCGAGCGGCCGCATCACGAATCCGGCCCCGAATGTGCCAACCGCCAGCAGCAACTGACCGGACGGATCGAACGATGGGAAGAACAGTTTGCCAATGATGAACGCGAGAAAGCCGTAGACCGTGAAATCGTAGTATTCGAGCGCGTTGCCGACGGTCGTCGCGAGAATTGTCCGGCGCATCTGCTCGCCGGCGTGCGGTTGCAGTTCCATGACGGGTGTCTCCTTCTTCGTGCGGTATCGCACCAGTGGTTATATGCGACGCATTCTAGGCGGACGTGCGTTACCCGAAAAGACAACAATTCATTACACTCGTTGCCATTTGGTTTACACCCTGAGGCGCGTCATGAAACCGAATCAGCTGCACGCATTCGTGGCCGTGGCCGCGCAAATGAGCATCCGCGGTGCGGCGCGGCAGCTCGGCGTGTCGGCGCCTGCCGTCACGAAGATCATCCGTGAGCTGGAGCGCGAGATCGGCGCGCCGCTCGTCGAACGCAGCGTCAAGGGCATCGCGCTCACCGAATACGGCGCAGCACTGCTGCCACGCGCGCGCCTGCTGCTCGACGACATGCAGCGTGCACGCGACGAGATCGTGCAGTTGCGCGACGGGAGTTTCGGGCACGTGCGCGTCGCGGTCAGCACGTCGTTCGCGCAGACGGTGTTCGTGCCGGCCTACCGGCTGCTGCGCGAGCGGCGCCCCGGCGTGACCGTGCACGTGACCGAATCGGGGCTGCCCGGCACGCTCGCGCGGTTGCGCGATGCGCAGGCCGATTTCGCGATCATGCATGTTGACCCGCAGACGCTCGACGACGACTTCGTCAGCGAACCGCTCGCGCCCGTTAGGCTGATGCTCGGTGTGCGGAACAAGCACCCGTTGCGCAACCGGCGCGCCGTGCGTGACTTTCTCGATGCCGAATGGGTGCTGCCCGGCGGCGGCAACGATCCGATGTCGGCCACCAAGTGGCTGTTCGGATCGTTCGGGCTGCCGGTGCCGTCGCGCGTCGTGCACGGCGATTCGATCTCGACCGCGCTCGCGCTTGTCGCGCAGATGGATCACGTCGGCTTCTTCGTCGAGCCGCTCGCGGACGAGGTGTTCAAGCGCATGGGCATCCGCCGCGTCGAGCTCGACGATCCAATGCCGGTGCTGCAGATATGCGCGATCCAGCGGCGCGGCAGTGCGCTGACGCCGGCCGCCGCGCAATTCATCGACTGCGTGCGCGACGCGCTGACACCGCTCCCGTCCCGTCGCTCTCCGGCTGGCGCCTGATCCGGGATCGCAGCGATGCCGGTCGCTCGTCACACGTGGCGCCGGCTCGGTACACGCCCCCTGACACGACACCGACGCCCCCGCACAGCTCGTCCGTTTGGATGGCACGAAGCGCCGGCTTTATTGCCATCATGGCCGTCATTCATCGTGCGGCGCCCCTTCCTCACCGAACGGCGCCGCGCACGCTCGCGCCCCGCCACGGAGACACCATGAACGACCCCGTCCTCGGCCCCATCGACCAGATCGGCTACGTGGTCGCCGATCTCGACCGCAGCATCGCGCGCTGGCGCGCCCGCCACGATGCGGGCCCGTGGACCGTGTTCCGCAACGTGCGTCTCGACGGCCGCTACCTCGGTGAAGCGGTGACGGTCACGATGGATGTCGGGCTCGCGTATCGCGGCGATCTGCAGATCGAACTGATCCACGTGACGAACGACGTGCCCTCGCCGTACCGCGACGCGCACGGGCAACCGCTCGCGGGCCTGCATCACGTCGCATGGGTGGTCGACGATCTCGATGCCGCGGTGGCGCGGCTCACGGCGCGCGGCCTGCGCGTCGTGTTCGACGCGCAGAACCCGGCCACCCGCGTCGCCTACCTCGACGACGCCGACGATCCCGGCGCGCGCGTCGAAGTGATCGAAGGCGCCGGCATGCGCGACATGATCGCGCACGGCATCGCGGAAGCACGCGCCTGGGACGGCGCCGATCCGGTCCGCATCATCGATGCGTCGGCCGCCGCATGAGCGGACCCGCGCGCATCCCTCTTCACTCACAGGAGCAAATACGATGAAACGACTCGAAGGCAAGGTGGCGTTGATCACGGGCGGCGCCCGCGGCCAGGGCGAGGCGGAGGCACGCCGGTTCGTCGCCGAAGGCGCACGCGTGGTGATCGCCGACGTGCTGGACGACGCCGGCCGGCACGTCGCGGCCGAACTCGGCGACGCCGCGCGCTACCAGCATCTCGACGTGACGAACGAGGACGACTGGCACACCGCCGTCCACGCGACGCTCGCGCATTTCGGCCGGCTGGACATCCTCGTGAACAACGCGGCGATCCTGAAGCTCGTGCCGATCGAGTCGTGTTCGCTCGACGACTATCGCAAGGTGATCGACGTGAACCAGGTCGGCTGCTGGCTCGGCATGAAATCGGCACTGGCCGCGCTGAAGGATGCGGGCGGCGGCTCGATCGTCAACGTGTCGTCGACGGCCGGGATGGAAGGCGTGGCCGGCGGCAGCGCGTATGTATCGAGCAAGTTCGCGGTGCGCGGGATGACGAAGGCCGCCGCGCTCGAGTTCGGCCGCTACGGCATCCGCGTGAACTCGGTCCACCCGGGCGGCATCGACACGGTGATGGCACGCCCGCCGGAATACGCCGATTTCGACCCGTCGTCGATCTATGGCGGGCTGCCGATCGCACGCATCGGCAAACCCGACGAAGTGGCGAGCCTCGTGCTGTTCCTCGCGTCGGACGAATCCGCGTATTGCACGGGTTCGGAATTCATCGTCGACGGCGGGATGCTCGCGGGCAGTACGTTCCACTGATCCGTACCGGAGTCGACACGCGCCCGCCTGCCCGGCGGGCGTTGTCGTTTGCAGCCGCGCGAAGCCGCAGTCAGGTGCGGCCTTTCATACGCGCGGACAACCACGCATCCGGAAACGACCCTGCCGCCGGCGGATCTCCCGCGCGGCGGCACTGTCATTTCCGAAGCGGAGCGACACGCGATGCGGCGCTCAATACCCCTTCGGCTGAATCGCCGGGGCGCCGACACCGCGCGCCGCCTGCCTGCCGCCGCGCACGAGGAAGCGTCCGCGCGGGCCGTACACGCCTTCCGCTTCCGGATATACGGTCAGCAGCACGAAATACAGCAGCCCGCCGACCACCAGCGACACCGGCACGCTGAGATCGAGCCCGCCCGCGAGGTTGCCGAGCGGCCCGACGAACTGGCCCGGCAGGTTCACGAACGACAGCCCGATGAACGCCGCCGGCAGCCACGCGCCCATCGCGCGCAGATTCCAGCCGTGCGTGAACCAGTAGTGGCCGCCGCGCAGCCCGCGGTTGAACACCTGCAGGTCGTCCGCGAGATAGAAGCCGCGGCGCGTCACGTAGCCGATCACCATGATCGCCATCCACGGGCAGCTGAACGTGTCGATCAGCGTCGAGAACGTCGCGACGCTTTCGACGAGGTTGAACCAGAAACGGCCGACGAAGATGAACGCGATCGCGATCGTGCCGATCAACAGCGTCGCACGCACACGGTTCAGGAAGCGCGGGAACATGCTCGACACGTCGAGGCCCGTGCCGTACAGCGCGGTCGTGCCGGTCGACATCCCGCCGATGATCGCGATCAGGCACATCGGCAGCAGGAACCAGCGCGGCGACACGGCGAGCAGCCCGCCGACGTAGTCGTTCGACGCGATGAACGCGGGCGCCTTCGACGCGATGATGGTCGCGGTGGCGAGACCGAAGAAGAACGGCACGAAGGTCGCGATCTGCGCGGCGAACACGGCGCCCATCACGCGCCGCTTCGGCGTCTGCCGCGGAATGTAGCGCGCCCAGTCGCCGAGCGTCGACGCGAACGACACCGGGTTGCTCAACGCGACCAGCACGGCGCCGACGAAGGCGGCCCAGAAGCCTGCACTGCCCTGGCTCAACGTGCCCGCGTAGTTCATGTCGAACATCCCCGCGAACGCGAACAGGCCGGCGACGAACAGCAGGCTCGCCGCCCACACGGCGATCTTGTTGACCCACAGCATGAAGCGAAAGCCGTAGATGCAGACGATCAGCACGAGCACCGCGAACACCAGGTACGCGGCGCCGAGCGTGACGCCGTTGACCGGCACGCCGACCATGTCGTGCGCGCCGCCGACGAGCGCATCGCCCGAGCTCCACACCGCGAGCGAGAAGAACGCGATCGACGTGAGCAACGCGAGGAACGACCCGACGATCCGGCCGTGAATGCCGAAATGCGCGCCGGACGACACCGGGTCGCTCGTCCCGTTGCGCGGGCCGAACAGGCTCATCGGCGCGAGGATGCAGGTGCCGGCGAGCACGCCCAGCACGATCGCGCACACGCCCGCCTTGAACGACAGCCCGACCAGCACGGGAAAGCTGCCGAGCACCGACGTGGAAAACGTGTTGCAGCCGCCGAACAGCAACCGGAACAGATCGATCGGACGCGCATAGCGCGATGCGTCGGGAATGCGCTCGAAACCGAACGATTCGACTTGCGTAATTCTGCCTTCAGCCATTTGTCTCCAGCTCCTCTGGTGCGTCGGTACGGCCCGCAATCGCGGCCATACGACACATCGTCATCAATTCGCGGCCACTCTAAACCGGATCGGGCAGCGCAAATATCACGCATTCGAGACGTTTACGACGAAGGAGAACAATGTTTCGCGGCAGGAAATCGGCTGGTTGGCGCGCCGAGCGCCATGCCGATCCGCGGGACCGGCGCCGCATCGACCGTCGTCGATCCATGCAACGCCCTTGCGGGCCGGCGACGGGGGTGCGAGCGCCGAACCGGCGATGCGAGGTCAAGCGCACGGCAGGCGGACGCAACGCCCTGACCGCCGCGCGACCCGCGTCCTACTGCCCCGACCGCGCAAGCGGACCGGGTGCTTGCGGTGCCGTTCCCGCCGGCCAGCCGCCCGCAAGCGCCTTGTACAGCGCGACCGTCGACGCCGCGTTGCGCATGCGCCCGTCGGCCGCCGCATCCTGCGCCTGCAGCAGCGTCCGTTGCGCGTCGAGCACTTCGTAGTAGTCGATCGCACCGGCCGAAAAACGCGTCTGCGCAAGCTGCGCCGCGCGCGCGCTGTCGTCCGCCGCCCGCACGAGGTGCACGGTCTCGTCCCGCGTGCGGGCGGCGCGCAGCAGCGCATTCTCGGTTTCCTCCAGTGCGCCGAGCACGGTCTGCCGATACTGCGCGAGCTGGCCGGCCGCTTCCGCATCGCTCGCCGCGATCCGCGCGCGCACGCGGCCGACGTCGAGGAACGACCAGTCGATGCCGAGCGCGATCAGGTTCGTGTCGCTGCCCGCCCGGAAGAATCCGTAGCTGCTCGTCGCGCTGCCAAGCAGCCCCGACAGCGTGAAGCGCGGGAACAGGCCGGCCGTTGCGACGCCGACCCGCGCGGTCGCCGCGTGCAACCGCGCTTCCGCTGCGGCGACGTCCGGACGCCTGCGCAGCAGGTCGCCCGGCGTACCGGGATCGATGTCGGCGGCAAGCGCCGGCAGCGGTATCGGCGTGCCTTTCGACGCGACCGCGTTCGGGATGTCGAACCGGCCGATCAGCGCATCCGGCGTCTGTCCCGTCAGCACCGCGAGCCGGTGCTCGTCGACGCCGATCGCCGCTTCGTACACGGCGATCCGCGACGTCGTCGATTCGTACTGCGCGCGTGCGCGCGCCGCGTCGAGTTCGGAGCCTCGTCCCGCGCCGACGCGCGCATTGATCAGCGCGAGCGTCTGCTTCTGGTTGTCGGCGTTCTCGCGTGCGATCCGCAGCCGCTCCTGCGAGCCGCGCAGATCCACGTACGTGCTCGCGACTTCGCCCGCGATCGCGACGCGCACCGCACGCACGTCGGCCGCGCTCGCCCCAGTTTCCGCGCGCTGCGACTCGATCGACCGACGCACCCGGCCGAACAGGTCCAGTTCCCACGCCGCGTTGATCCCGACATTGGAGATCGGCGTATCGCGCTGGCTGCGCGGCGCGCCGAACGCCTGGTCCTTGCTCGTCAACTGATGGCCGATCCGGCCGCTCGCGGTGAGCGTCGGATAGCGGTCGAACGTCGCCTGCGACAGCAGCGCGTTCGATGCGTCGTAGCGGGATACCGCGACCTGCAGGTCCTGGTTCGCCGCAAGCGCCGCATCGATCAACTGCGTGAGCGCCGGGTCGCCGAAGCCACGCCAGAACGCGGCATCGGCATCGGCCGACGCATCGGGCGGCGACGCCTCCCGGGCGGCCGGATGCGCGTCGCGCGCGAACCGCGCGGCGGTCGTCGTGTCGGGCCGCTTGAAATCGGGGCCGACCGCGCATGCGGCGAGCGTCATCGACATCGCGAGCGCGGAAAGACGGAAAGCGGCGCTCATCGGTTTTCTCCTTCGAGGGTGCCGTGCTGTTCGCTCCAGACGGCCGGCGTGCCACCCGCGAGCTTGCGGATCGCCACATAAAACACGGGCGTGAGGAACAACCCGAACAACGTGACGCCGAGCATCCCCGCGAACACGGTGACGCCGGTGGCCGCGCGCACCTCGCTGCCCGCGCCGCCGCCGATCAGGAGCGGCACCGAGCCCGCGATGAACGCGACCGACGTCATCACGATCGGGCGCAGCCGCAGCCTGCACGCCTCGAGCGCCGCTGCGATCACACCCTTGCCCTGGATTTCGAGTTCGCGCGCGAACTCGACGATCAGGATCGCGTTCTTGCAGGCGAGCCCCATCAGCACCACGAGACCGACCTGCACGAACACGTTGTTGTCGCCGCCGGACAGCCATACGCCGAACAGCGCCGCGCACATGCACACCGGCACGATCAGGATCACCGCGAGCGGCAGCGTCCAGCTCTCGTACAGCGACGCGAGCACCAGGAACACGAGCATCACGGCGAGCGGAAACACGACGATCGCCGCGTTGCTCTGCGTGACCTGCTGGTAGCTGAGGTCGGTCCATTCGAGCGTGATACCCGGCGGCAGCACGTCCTTCGCGATCTGCTGCAGCTTCGCGATCGCCTGCGACGACGACATCGCCTTCGGATCGGCGTCGCCGATCAGGTCCGCGGCCGGATAGCCGTTGTAGCGGACGACCGGGTCCGGCCCGTACGCGGGCACGACCGTCACCATCGAGCCGATCGGCACCATCTCGCCCTTCGCGTTGCGCGTGCGCAGGTTCGCGATATCGGCGGCCGTCTGCCGGTGACCGGCATCGGCCTGCGCCATCACGCGGTACACGCGGCCGAATGCGTTGAAGTCGTTCACGTACATCGAGCCCAGATAGACCTGCAGCGTGTTGAACAGGTCGGTCAGCGCGACGCCCTGCGCCTTCGCCTTCAGCCGGTCGACCTTCACCTCGAGCTGCGGGATGTTCGCCTGGTACGAGCTGACGGGATAGCTCATCCCGGGCGTCTTCGCGACCGCCGCCTGGAATGCGGTGAGCGCGTTCTGCAATGCGCCGTAGCCGAGCCCGCCGCGATCCTCGAGGTACAGCGAGTAGCCCGAACCGTTGCCGAGGCCCTGGATCGGCGGCGGCATCAGCGCATAGGTGATGCCGCCGCCGATCGCCGCGAAGCGTGCATTCAGGTCCGCGTTGATCTGCGCGGCGCTGCGGTGACGCTGATCGAACGGCTTCAGGATCACGTACGACGTCGTCAGGTTCGGCGTATTCACGCCCTGCAGCGCGTTCATCCCGGCGAATGCCGGCATCATCTCGACGCCGTCGGTGGCGAGCGCGATTTTCGTCATCTGCTCGGTCACCGCGCTGGTGCGCGCGAGCGACGCCCCCTCCGGCAGCTTCGCGCCGGCGAACAGGTACAGCTTGTCCTGCACCGGGATGAAGCCGCCCGGCACCGCGTTGAACAGCAGCGCGGTCGCCGCGAGCAGTGCCGCATAGACCGCGAACACCGCGCCGCGCCGCTTCAGCGTGCGCGCCACGACGCCGTGATAGCGATCGGCGCTGCGCTCGAAGAAGCGGTTGAACGGATGAAACAGCCAGCCGAACGCGCGATCGAGCGCGCGCGTCAACGCATCCTTCGGCGCGCCGTGCGGGTGCAGCAGTTTCGCGGCGAGCGCGGGCGACAGCGTCAGCGAGTTGATCGCGGAGATCACCGTCGAGATCGCGATCGTCACCGCGAACTGCTTGTAGAACTGGCCGGTCACGCCCGACATGAACGCCATCGGCACGAACACCGCGCACAGCACGAGCGCGATGGCGACGATCGGGCCGGACACCTCGCGCATCGCCTGGTGCGCGGCGTCGCGCGGATTCAATCCCTGCGCGATGTTGCGCTCGACGTTCTCGACGACGACGATCGCGTCGTCGACGACGATCCCGATCGCGAGCACGAGCCCGAACAGCGTCAGCGTGTTGATCGAATACCCGAGCAGGTAGAGCCACGCGAACGTGCCGACCACCGACACGGGCACCGCGACGAGCGGAATGATCGACGCGCGCCACGTCTGCAGGAACAGGATCACGACGAGCACGACCAGGACGACCGCCTCGATCAGCGTATGCTGCACGGCCCGGATCGAATCGCGCACGAACACCGTCGGGTCCCACACGGGCCGGTATGCGACGCCGGGCGGGAAGCGCTTCGACAATGCGTCGAACTTCGCGTACACGTCCTTCGCGACGTCGAGCGCATTGGCGCCCGGCGACAGGAAGATGCCGACCACCGCCGAGTGCTTGTCGTTGAAATACGAGCGCAGCGTATAGTCGCCCGCGCCGAGCTCGACACGCGCGACGTCGGACAGCTTGACGACCTGGCCGTCGTCGCCGTTGCGCAGCACGATGTCGCCGAATTCCTGCGCCGTGCGCAAGCGGCCGCGCACGTTGATCGACAACAGGAAGTCGTTCGTCTTCGGCGACGGCTCCGCGCCGAGCTGGCCGGCCGACACCTGCACGTTCTGCTCGCGCACGGCGGCAATCACGTCGCTCGCGGTCAGCCCGCGCGACGCAAGCCGGTTCGGATCGAGCCAGAGCCGCATCGCGTAGTCACCGGAGCCGGACAGGCCGACGTCGCCGACACCCGTGAGCCGCGACAGTTCGTCCTTCACATGCAGCGTCAGGTAGTTGCGCAGGTACAGCGAATCACGGCTGTTGTCCGGGGAATAGAGGCTCACGTACATCAGCGGCGTCGGCGACTGCTTCTGCGTGGTTACGCCGTACTGGCGCACCTCGTCGGGCAGGCGCGACAACGCCTGGCTCACGCGGTTCTGCACGCGCACGGCAGCCGTGTCGGGATCGACGCCCGGCAGGAACGTGACGACGACCTGCAGGCTGCCGTCCGAACCGGCGACCGACTTCATGTACATGATGCCTTCGACGCCGTTGATCGCTTCTTCCAGCGGTTCGGCGACCGATTCGGCGATTTCCTTCGGGTTCGCGCCCGGATACGTCGCGCGCACGACGACGCTCGGCGGCACGACTTCCGGATATTCGCCGGCCGGCAGCATCGGGATCGAGATCAGGCCGATCGCGAAGATGACGATCGACAGCACGACCGCGAAGATCGGCCGGTCGATGAAGAATCGGGAGAAATCCATTGCGGGCCTCCCGTCAATGCGCGGCCGACGCGCCGGCGTCGGCTACGGCCTGCGTACCGCTGACCGGGCCGGTGCCGGAGCCGGAGCCGGCATCCGCGCGCACGGGCAGCGCCTTCGGTTTCACCTGCGCGCCCGGATAGTAGATCCGCTGCACGCCGTCGACGACCACGCGATCGCCCGACTGCAGCCCCTTCTCGACGATCCGCTCGCCTTCCAGCGCACGGCCGATCGTCACATCGCGACGCAGCGCCTTGTCGCCGGCGCCGATCACGTACACGTACTTGCGGTCCTGGTCGGTGAGCACGGCCTTGTCGTCGACGAGCAGCGCATCCTGGTCGCGACTGCTGACCAGCTGCACGCGCGCATAGAGGCCCGGCGTAAACGTATGGTCCGCGTTCGACAGCCGCACGCGCGCACGGATCGTGCCGGTTTGCGGGTCGAGCCGGTTATCGAGGAAGTCGACGGTACCCGCGTGCGGGAAACCCGTCTCGTTCGCGAGGCCCACCCGCACCTGGTCCGCGCCGATCGCACGATGCTTCGGGTCGGCACGCCGTGCGTTGTAGCGCAGGTAGCTCTGCTCGTCGCAGTCGAAATACACGTAGACGGGGTTCTGCGACACGACGGTCGTCAGCAGCGTGTCGTCCGCACGCGCGAGGTTGCCGGCGGTCGCGATCGCGCGGCCGACACGCCCGGCGATCGGCGCACGCACTTCGGTGAAGCCGAGATTGAGCTTCGCGTCGGCGACGGCCGCGTCGGCTGCCTGCAGGTCGGCGCGCGCCTGCTCGGCAGTCGCACGCGCGTTGTCGAGTTCCTCCTGGGAGGTTGCATGCGCATCGATCAGCGTCTGCACGCGCTTGAGCTGCACGTTCGCGAGGCTCGCGGCCGCGCGCGCCCGCTGCTGCTGCGCGTTCGCGCGGTCGAGCGCGATCCGGTACGGACGCGGATCGATCTCGAACAGCACCGCGCCCTGTGCGACGAGGTCGCCCTCCTTGTATGCGATGCGCTGCAGATAGCCGCTCACGCGCGGCCGCAGCTCGACCGCGTCGACCGCCTCGACGCGTCCGTTGAATTCGTCCGCGAGGCGGATCGTGCGCGGCGCGACGGTCGTCACGCCGACTTCGGGAAGGGGTTGGGCCGGCGATACGCCTTTGCCGTCGTGACAGCCCGACAACGCCAGCAGCAGTGCGCAGGCCGCGCTCAAAGGCGACGTCCTGCGTAGGGATAAGGAGAGCATGATGCCTCGCGACGGGTTAAACTGCCGCGTAGCATAAAAGTTGAAGTTAACTTCAAGTCAAGCTTTCCCGGAGGGCGTCATGGGTATCGACGAAACCCCGCAATGGCCGCTGATGTCGATCCGCGAAGTGGCCGCGCGCAGCGGCGTGCCGGCGTCGACGCTGCGTTTCTACGAGACGCGCGGGCTCATCAAGTCGCACCGCAACGGCTCGAGCCATCGCCACTATTCGCGCGCGGTGCTGCGGCTGATCGCGTTCATCGTGTTCGCGCAGAAGATCGGCTATACGCTCGACGAGATCGCCGAACAGCTCGTGAGCCTGCCGGAAGACACCGCGCCGACCAACAAGGACTGGCAGCGGCTGTCGCGCGGCTGGAAGCAGCGCGTCGCGAGCCGGATCGAGGAGCTGCAGCGGCTCTACATCAACCTCGACGAATGCATCGGTTGCGGCTGCCTGTCGCTGAAGCGCTGCAAGCTGACCAATCCCGAGGACCGCGCGGGGCGCAACGGGCCCGGCGCACGGCGCTGGCTCGGCGATAGGCCGCCCGATCTCGACTGACGCATGCGGCGGCAGCCGGCGCGATGCACGTTGCCGCGCCGGTTTCTCGTGTCATCCGACCCGCCAGCCGCCGTTCACCGCGATCGCCGTGCCCGTGAGGTCGCCCGTCTGCCCGAATGCTGACGGTTGGTGACAATCGCACTCCGGACCCTGATCGGCGTCAGGTCAATCACGCCTGCGCGCAGCGCCGACTTCACGCCGGGCGCGGCGCTCAGACACGCAGGATGCTGAGCGCGACGTCGAGCACGGCCTGCCGGAACGCATCCTGCCGCGTGGGCAGCGACGTGAACTCCAGCATCAGATGGCTGTACGACACCGTCGTACCGACCGCGCTCGCGATCATGAAGAACAGCACGTCCGGATCGACCGGGCGGATCTCGCCGGCCTCGACCGCGTCGGCCAGCAGCGGAAACATCGCGTCGTGATACGGGCGCACGATCCGCTGCTGCAGGCAGTCGAGCCGCGCGCCCTCCTCGGTCGCCGCCGTCGAGAAGAACATGCCGATGTCCGGCTCCTCGAATTCGTGATCGACGCACAGCTCGATCGCGCGCCGCACGCGCTCGCGATGCGGCAATGACGACGTGCGCAGCGCGCGCAACGCATCGAACAGCGGCTCGGCCAGCTCCACGATCTGCTGGACGACGGCCAGCCACAAGGTCTCCTTCGTGCCGAAATGATGGGCGATCAGCGCCGCGTCGATGCCCAGTTCGCGTGCCACCTCGCGCACGCTCGTCGCATCGTAGCCGCGCTTCGCGAACGTGCGGCGCGCGGCCCGCAATATCACGTCCGGTCCGACGGACGCCTCCGCCAGCGGCCGCCCGCGCGTACGCCGTTTCGCCGGCGCGCGCTCAGTGACTTCAGCCACGTTTTCCTGCTCCCGTTGAATGAATCGAATGCCCGTGTTCGGGCCCCGGTTTCGCATCGCTGAAAACCGGGCTGCCTGCCCGGCTCCGTTGACACGCGAAGCCGGGAAGCGCTAGGATCATACCTTATTCATCACGTGATGATTTATTCATGACAACCCCTACCCGCATCGTGATCGTCGGCGGCGGCATCGCCGGATTGCAGCTCGCGACCCGCCTCGGCGAACGTCTCGGCCGCACCGGGCGCGCCCAGGTCACCGTCGTCGACCGCAGCCCGACTCATGTCTGGAAGCCGATGCTGCACACGATCGCGGCCGGCACGCGCGACGTGCAGCAACAGCAGGTGATCTTCCTCGCGCATGCGCGCGATCACGGCTACACGTACCAGCCCGGAGAACTGAAGGGGCTCGATCGCGCGCGCCGCCGCGTGCAGCTCGGCGAGATCCGCTCGCAGGACGGCGAACGGGTGATCGACGCGCGCGAACTCGAATATGACGTGCTGATCCTCGGGCTCGGCAGCCAGGCCAACGATTTCGGCGTGCCGGGCGTGCGCGAGCACTGCTACTTCATCGACAGCCAGCAACAGGCCGAAACCTTCAACGAAGCGCTGCGGATGCGCGTGTTCCGCAGCATCGCGCGCGACGAGCCGTTTCGCGTCGCGATCGTCGGCGCCGGCGCGACGGGCGTGGAGCTGGCGGCGGAACTGAGCCGGCTGCTGGAAGTGGCGCAGGCGTATGGCGATGCGACGGTGCGCGAGCGGCTGCAGCTCACGCTGCTCGAAAGCGGCCCGCGCATCCTCGCCGCGTTTCCGCCGAAGATTTCCGCATCGGCACAGCGCAGGCTCGAGCAGATCGGCTTTCACGTGCTGACGTCGACGCGCGTGACGGCGGCCGATGCGAACGGCTTCCATTACGGCGACGGTTCGTTCGCCGAAGCGGATTTGATGGTGTGGGCCGCCGGCGTGAAGGCGCCCGATTTCATGCAGGCGCTGGGCGGGCTCGATACGAACCGCGCGAACCAGATCCTGGTCGGGCCCACGTTGCAGGCCACGGCCGACGAGCACGTGTTCGCGATCGGCGATTGCGCGAGCCTGCAGCCCGACGGCCACGAACGGCCGCTGCCGCCCACCGCGCAGGTGGCGACCCAGCAGGCCGAGCATCTCGCGAAGCACCTGCCCGCGTGGCTCGACGGCAAGCCGCTGCCGCCGTTCGCGTTCCACGATTTCGGCGCGCTCGTGTCGATCAGCGACTACGACGCGTTCGGCACGCTCGGGCAATTCGGGTTCTTCCGCGGCGGCTTCATCCAGGGGCGCTTCGCGCAATTCAGCCACCTGATGCTGTACCGGCGCCACCAGCAGGCGCTGCACGGATTCTCCAAGGCGACGCTGCTGTGGATCGCCGAACGGATCAACGGCTGCGTTCAGCCGCGCATCCGCCTGTCGTGACGCCGCGGGTCGCGGCATTGCGTAACGTTTCGAAGGAAGCAGAGATGAACAACAGTGCAGCCGCCTGGCTCAGGACCGTCGCCGCGATCGGCAGTTTCGACATGCCGTCCGTCTCATGGGCCGGACCGCGACGGCGCAGCGTCACGCGCGATCGCCTGCCGTCGTGGGACGCGACGAGCCAGCCGACGATCAGCGTGCTCGAGCGGCCCACGGCCGACACCGTGATGATTTCGTGGTGCGACGCATGCACCGGCCACTACGGTTACCAGAAGTGGCGGCTGTTCACGACGCGCAAGCGCGGCGTCTGTGCGCTGTCGGGGCGACCGATCGCCGCCGGCGACAACGTCTATGCGCCGCAATTGCTCGGCTCGACGCCGGGCAACGCCGCCGCGATGGTGCTGGCGGCGTGCATCGACGAGGTGTGTGCCGCTTAAGCGGACGTCGCCCGACCGGCGCCATAGGCCGGATCGCTGTTCTGCCGTTCCAGTTCCGCGTCGAGATGCGCGGCATGCGCGTTCGCTTCGGACTCCGACATCAGCTCGCCTTCCCACTTCGCGACCACCGCGCTGGCGATCGAGTTGCCGACCGCGTTGGTCGCCGAGCGGCCCATGTCGAGGAACGTGTCGACGCCGAGAATCAGCAGCAGCCCGGCTTCCGGAATGTCGAACTGGTGCAGCGTCGCCGCGATCACGACGAGCGATGCGCGCGGCACGCCGGCCATCCCCTTCGACGTCAGCATCAGGACCAGCAGCATCGTGATCTGCGTGCCGAGCGACAGGTGGATGTTGTACGCCTGCGCGATGAACAGCGACGCGAACGTGCAGTACATCATCGAGCCGTCGAGGTTGAACGAATAGCCCATCGGCATCACGAAGCTCGAGATCTTGCGGCGCACGCCGAACCGGTCGAGCGCGTCGAGGATCTTCGGATACGCGGCCTCGGAGCTCGCGGTCGCGAACGACAGCATGAACGCTTCCTTGATCAGCACGAGCAGCTTGAATACGCGGCGGCCGAGGAACAGCAGGCCGGCGCTCACGAGCGTGCTCCACAGCAGGAACAGGCTCACGTAGAAGTCGCCCATGAACACCGCGAACTTCAGCAGGATCGACAGCCCGTTGATCGCGACGGTCGACGCCATCGCCGCCAGCACCGCGAGCGGCGCGAGCTTCATCACGTAGCCGGTGATCTTCAGCATCACGTGCGCCAGCTGGTCGATCGCGGCGACGAGGATCTTGCCGCGCTCGCCGAGCGCCGACAGCGCGACGCCGAAGAACATCGAGAACACGACGATCTGCAGGATCTCGTTGTTCGCCATCGCCTCGGCGATCGACTTCGGCACCATGTGGCTGACGAAATCCTTCAGCGTAAACTTCGATGTCGCGAGATGCGCGGATGCGCCGATGTCCGGCAGCGGCAGGCCGAGGTTCTCGCCGGGGCGCAGCAGGTTCGCCATCAGCAGCCCGAGCAGCAGCGAGATCAGCGACGCGGTGACGAACCAGCCGAACGCCTTCACGAACACGCGCCCCACCGACGATGCGTCGCCCATGTGCGCGATGCCGACAACCAGCGTGGAGAAGACGAGCGGCCCGATCACCATCTTGATCAGCCGCAGGAACACGTCGGACACGAGGGAGATGTAGCCGGCGATCTCGGTCGCCGACTGCTTGTCCGGAAACTGCGTGTAGATCATGTAGCCGATGAAGATGCCGGCCGCCATCGCGAGCAGGATCCAGACTGCCGCAGACATTCGTTTGTTCATAACGGAACTCGACGCACGGTGCAGGAATGAAAGAAGGACATGCGCGCGCCGGTGCCGTGCCACGGTGCGCGTTGCGGGCCGGTCGTGCCCGGCATTCCGGTCACCCGCCACGCTCGATACTGCGGAAGTCCGCGAACGGACGCGCTGGCGCTGCCCCGGTGCTCGCGCGATGGCGAACGCCGGGGCAACCGTTCAGCGTGGTGCGATCAAATCAGATCAGGTCAGTACCCGATCGCCGACCCGGCCGGGCGGCGCGGATCGTTGACGCCGTAGATATAGCCGACGCGCACGTTGCCGGACACCGACGAGTCGTTGCCGGAACTCTGGTGGCTCACCGCCTCGGTGCCGGGCAGGCCGACCATGATCAGCTCGGCGGCGCCCCACGGCGTCTGCTCGACCATCTTGTAGCCCATGTTGCGCAGGATCGCGACCGTGTCCGGCGACAGGCCGCGGGTCTCGTAATAGACCTCGTCCGGCAGCCATTGATGATGGACGCGCGGCGCGCCGACCGCATCCTGCGGCGTCATCCCGTAGTCGATCACGTTCAGCACGGTCTGCAGCGTGATCGTGATGATGCGCGAGCCGCCCGGCGAGCCGACCACCATGAACACCTTGCCGTCCTTCTTCACGATCGTCGGCGCCATCGACGACAGCGGACGCTTGCCCGGCGCGATCGAGTTGCGCGTGCCCTGCACGAGGCCGAACAGGTTCTGCGCGCCGACCTTGACCGTGAAGTCGTCCATCTCGTCGTTCAGGAAGAAGCCCGTGCCCGGCGCGATCACCACGGCGCCGAAGCGGCCGTTGACGGTGTACGTGGTCGACACCGCGTTGCCGTCGCGGTCGATGATCGAGTAGTGGGTCGTCTCCGGCTTCTCGTGCACGCCGACACCCGGCTGCACGTCGACCGATGCCGTCGCCGTCTCGCCGCTGATCTGCTTGCGGATCTCGGCCGCATACTGCTTGCTCGTCAGCTTCGCGACCGGATTGTCGATGAAGTTCGGGTCGCCCAGCAGCGTGTTGCGATCCTCGTACGCGTGGCGCATCGCCTCGGTCATGTAGTGGACCACCGACGCCGACTGGTAGCCGAACTTGCGCAGGTCATACCCTTCGAGGACGTTCAGCGTCTCGCACATCGTCACGCCGCCCGAGCTCGGCGGCGGCGCCGACACGAACTCGTAGCCGCGATACGTGCAGGTCAGCGGCGCCATGTCCTGCGCGCGATACGACGCGAAATCGGCCGCCGTGATCAGCCCGCCGCCGCGCTTCGCGGCCGCTTCGACGATCTTCGGAATCTCGCCGTGATAGAACGCTTCGGGGCCCTGCTCCGCGATGCGCTCGAGCGTGCGCGCCAGGTCCTTCTGCACCAGGCGGTCGCCCGGCTGCAGCGGCGTGCCGTCCGGGCGCAGGAAGATGCGCGCGGATTCCGGGTCCTTCCTGAAGCGGTTGATCGTCGTGTCGAGGATGTCCGTATCGCCGCGCGTCAGCACGAAGCCGTCGCGCGCGAGCCGGATCGCCGGCGCCATCACCTGCCGGCGCGTCAGCTTGCCGTACTTGCGCTGCGCGAGGTCGAGACCCGCGACCGTGCCCGGCACGCCGACCGCGCGATAGCCGTACAGGCTGTCGCCCGGAATGACGTTGCCGTTCGCATCGAGATACATGTTCGCCGACGCCGCGGCCGGCGCCGTCTCGCGGAAATTGATGAAGCGGTCGCGGCCGTCGGCCAGGTGCAGGGTCATGAAGCCGCCGCCGCCGATGTTGCCGCAGCACGGATTGGTCACCGCCTGCGCGTAGCCGACCGCCACGGCGGCGTCCACCGCGTTGCCGCCTTCCTTCAGGATGTCGACGCCGATCTGCGACGCGAAGTGCTGCGACGACACGACCATGCCGTTCTTCGCTTCCACTGCGGGTTCCGAAGCGGCGAGCGCACCTGCGCTCATGGCCGACAACAGGGTGAGTACGACGAGCCGCCTCATGACGGAATCCTCCAGACGAATGACCGGGCGCATGCCGGGATGCGCGGCCCGTCCCGAGGATGAGCCGACGCTGTTGATCCGGCATGTAATGAACAATACATTCCGGCGAGGCCGCGATCATAGCACCGGCATTTTCATCTCAAAACCTAGGGTTATTACTGAATTAATGCGCAAAATCACGCACTGACCGGCTTGGTGGTATGTTCGTTTTATTACACATATGAATGATCGATGCCCGGTGCGATGCGCCCCTCTAATCTGCGGCCGCACGCGGCCCGCGGTGCGTCGATCGGCTAACATGGATGGAGTCCGGCAGACGCATGTCTGCCGTTTGTCATTCAGCTACGCGCAAGCGGGAGTGCCCGATGGGGACAAGCATCAGGGCGTTGCTGCTATCCCAGATGGATAGCTTCACGCCGTCGGAACAGAAGGTCGCGCACGCGCTGCTGGATCGCTATCCGAGCCTCGGGCTCGGGCCGATCGCGAGCTTCGCGAAGCAAGCCGAAGTCAGCGACCCGACCGTGTTTCGCTTCGTCGTGCGGATCGGCTTTCCGAACTACTCGTCGTTCCAGCAGGCGCTGCACGACGAGATCGACACCGCGATGAATTCGCCGCTCGCGCGAATGGATGCGTTCCACTCGGAATCGGGGATGCGCGACAGCCATGCGGCGATCTTCCAGCGGCTTTCGCAATCGCTCGCCACCACGATCGAGGGACTCGACGCGGCGGCATTCGACGCAGCGGTGACGCTGCTGGCCGATCCGGATATTCGCGTGTTCTGCGGCGGCGGGCGTTATACCGCGCCGCTCGCGTCGCTGTTTTCGTTCACGCTCGCGTATGCGCGCCCGCATGTGCAGTATGTCGAGCCGAACGTGAATCTCGCGTCGGTCTCGCTGACGGACATGGGGCCCGGCGACGTGTTGGTCATTTTCGATTTTCGCCGCTATCAGAAGGACAGCATCCGGTTCGCGCAGGCCGCGCACCAGCTCGGCGTGCGCGTGCTGCTGATCACCGACGAATGGCGCTCGCCGATCAGCGCGTTCGCCGGGATCGTGCTGCGGATCCAGGGGCGCCCGTTCGCGATGCTGCAGACCAACGTGCCCGCGCTCGCGCTTGCCGAAGCGCTGGTGATCGGTGTGACGAACCGGCTTCCCGAGCTGGCGCGGCAGCGGATGGAGAAGATCGAGCGGCTCAGTACGGGCGACAGCGAGCAGGAGGCGAATCGGTGGGATTTGCCGGAGTGAGCGGGGGTGACGCAGTACACCGCTGTCTCGATCATCTTCCGCGACTGAACCGAACCAGGGTGGCACGCCTGCGCCTGCCTCGACCGAGCAACGTATCCACATCGCTCGACCATTCTCCTGATCGGTGTCGCGAACGAGACCTCGATATCGACATCGTCGAGATGCATGATTTCCAGGGATCGAATAGCGTCGCACTCGTCCACTTCCAGTGACGAGGTCGATGCGTTGTCATCCCATGGCGCGCCCGGTTCAAGTCTCCCCATCCCGGTCAAATCGTCCCGTCTACAAGCGCGCTCAAGCCACACCATCACCTGACATTCAGTGAAAGCGGAATCACTTTTCCGCATGTTTTTCGCATCATTTCGAGACGATCACTTCAACGCGACGGTTCCTGGCCCGGCCCAAAGCGGTATCGTTGTCCGCCAGCGACTCGGTATCCCCGCGCCCCTCCACGTTGATGCTCGGCACCGGTACGCCAGCCGCGACAAGAATCCGGGCAACATGTCGGGCACGCGCTTCGGAAAGCGCCTGATTGGAAACGTGACGTGCCGAATTGGCCGGCACGCTATCCGCAAATCCGGTCACCCGGACAACCGCGCCTTCGGTCATCGCCGCGATTTCCCGTCCGGCCGAGGCCACGACGGAAGCCCCCCAAGGGGCCGCCGCCGCACCGCCGGGCGCGAACATGCCGCCGAAGCGCAGCGTCAAGGTATTGCGGACAGGATCTCGGATCAGTTCGACATTCCCGGCTGCAACATCGTCACGGAGCCGCTGTTCCAGATTGCGAGCCAGCGAATCGAACGGCGACACGCGTCGCGTCTCTCTCAAACTGGCCCAATGGTCCACCACGGCATATCCCGCGGCACCCGACAGCAACGCAGTGGCGATACCGACAACAGCCCAAATGCGCGACGCCCGGCGCACAACCACGGGACGCACCCACGGATCGACCGTTTGTCGCATTTGCCTGACCGGCCCCCTTACGTGGTTCATGCCCAACCCGCCCGTCACCACCACGTCGTGCATGCGCTCACGAATGACCTGCAAGCGCTTCTGACCTTCACGCGCGAATCGGTAACGCCCGCGAAAGCCAAGATCGAGTATGTTCTGGTACAACTCGATCAGATCGAGGTTCTCGCGCGGGTCGTGTAACGCCTCATCGATCAGTTGGAAAACGCGGTCACCGCCCTGGCGATCGTGACCCATCGCGGTAGCCAGGCCGTTGACTTGCCATTCACTCCCGGTTGCCTGGCCTTTTCCCCAACTCGTCTGCATCGCGGCCTCGTCGAGCGCCGAACACAGGCAATAGCTTGCGCTTCGGATATGCTCCGGCCGAAGGTTGAGTTCACCGCATATTCTCGTGAAGAGCCGGATCTCATGCTCCAACCACTGTCGCCGCCGGGCGACCGAGTCGGCGTCGAGCAATTCGGGCTGATCGGCCAATGCGCGCAGCAGGACGCGTGCTGCTTCGAGCAGCGGGTTGATCGACGCCTCCGCAACCTTGAGCCTGATCGCGACAGACGGTGACGCCAGGACCCCGCCATGGTTTTGCAGATCGGCTGTCAAGCGACTCATCTTGATCGCCCCTCATCGATTCAACGGGAAACGCTTCCGGCACTTATCGGCGACATGCCCTGGGGCAATCCCGGCGGGGGCCCGCTATCCGGCAAATTGAACACTGCCATCGAGGCCGGGCACCGGAACGTCTTCAACACGTCGCTCGTCAACGGATTCGCGACACTGCCGGCGCTCGCGATGTCGAGCACCGCTTCACGACTGTCAAAGCTGAACGCGACGCGTGTGCGGCCCGGCGTGGCCGTTCCGACCACCTGGCCGTTCTGAAGCAGTCTCATCAATGCCCAGGGGCCATCGGTTGAAATCGTCGACGTGTCCGGCCGGATGCGCGGGCTGGCCGTGATCTCGGCATGGACGCCGCCGCGCGGCCCTGGCCACGTCACCGTGAAGGGCGCGACCGGACCGTGCTGGTAAAGCGTCGTCTGCCCGTCGATGTCGAGCGAGAGGCTCATGATCGTCGGCGCGAGCTCCGGAATTCGGATGTCGGCCTTCCACATCATCTGCTTGTGGCCGGGATCGTTGAAGAAAATGTCGCGAATCGCCTTCGCATGCTCGAACGGTTCAAGGTTCGGCCCCTGCACCGGCTCCGTCGCGCCCGGCAGCGTTCGATAGCGCCATGGTTTTGCGGACGTATCGACAAACGGTGCCAGCGTCTTCACGAAGAAATCGTCGATCACACCGCCCTGTGCGAACACGCGCGTGAAGTCGTCGATACCGACGTCGCGCTTGCTGTCGGGCGAGAACGGGTAGTTTCCTTCGATCGTCAGTCGACAGGTGTCGCCAACCACGGCCTGCATCTGGCGCGACAGCAGTTGGCCGATCCCCTGATTGACCTCGCGCGACCCATCGGCGGCGAGCTTGAGCAATATCGCGCGGTACGGCGCAGGCATCGTGTCCGCGGCCATCTTGAGCTTCGCGGCCGTGTCGCTCGCCGGCGGCATGCTGTTGTTCGACAGCGCGTTATCGGCGACAGTCAGCGCCGTGTAATAGTCGTTCAGCAGGTTGGCGATGCCGTCCAGCCCCGTCTTGTCCGCCTGGGCGCCGGCCGCTTGCGCAGCAGGCCGTGCATCCACGCTTCCCGTTACGACCTCGCGCAACGCCGCGAAACGATTGTCGACGAGTTCCCGCTCGACACGCTCCGATGCCCGAATTCCAAGCGCCTTGTCGGCCTTCTGGTTCAGTTGGTCGGCAGCCTTTTGCAGCAGTGAACCGTTCGACGCAACCGCTTGCTGCGTGAGCGTCGTCTCGCGCACCGCGGCGCGGGCAAGACGCGCGAGCGGCGAATCGGGCGCGGCAAAGCTGCGCAGCACCTTCAGATTGAACGCGAGACTCGTGCCGCTCACGGTCCGAATGTCGTCGAGAAACGCCTCCCACTGCTGCGCGTACTCCATCAGGTATTCGCGGCGAACGGCGTCGGTCAACGCATCGTCCGCGCCGGCAGCATGACCGGCAATCTCAGCCGTTTTTTTTTGAGCCTCGCCCAGGTACGAGCGCCCCATCACCCATGCGTCGTCGTCGCGCGCGATCTGCACGAACTCAGGCAGCCGCTTGTCGAACAGGTTCCGGTAGCCGTCGAACGTGAAGAGACCCGACACGCCGCGCGACAACGGTGCGTCGCTCGCGCGCGTGAACACCGTGCCGGCCTGCGGGCCAACCGCGCGCAGCAACGTGAACTCATCGGGCGCCTCCTTGAGCATGGCTGCCTTTGCGCGCTGGTAAAGACGGTCGGTGGCGTTGCTGCCATCGAGAAAGGCACGTGTCTGCTGTACCAGCGCATCGTTGCGGATCAGCGGAGACTGCACGACACGCTCCCCGGAGAAGAGCTGTTGCACGTGGTCGATCATCGACGCCCTTCCGCCAAAAGCCGTCGCGCTGTCGTTCTTCGCCCAGTCGTCGAGCACCCACGCCTTGACGTCGCCTGCCTCGAACTTCGCCTTGTCGTACAGCATCAGGTACACGCGAAGCGCATCGTAGGCGGCCTTCGGATCCTGGTTGGCAATCGCACCGGACATGATGTCTTCCAGACGACGCACGATCTGCGGCAACAGCAGGTTGTCTTCGAGCGCATCGTAGGTGTGACGACTTTCAGTGACAATGTCCGTCGGCGTATAGAGACCATAGCGCCACGCGCTGTCCGGATCGGACAGGTCGAGCCCTGGAAAAGCGGGCAGATAGCGCGCCTCTGTCAGTGTGTCGGGCACGGCTTGCAATTCAGGCGCCTTGTACAACGCGGTGACGCGGGCGGCAAGGGCCTGTACCTTGTGGCCGATCGCGTCGAGATAGTCGCTGTTGTTACCGAAGCTCACGCGCAAACCAATCGCCAGCCACACGAACAACAACAGCGCCAACGCGTGGCCGATCAGGCGCAAGAGCCGGTAGCGATATTCCCAACGCAGGTTGGGACTCACGAGATGCGCTTCGGGGAACACGACACGGGTCAGGAGATCGTGCAGGAAGAACCCCTGGTTACCCTCGGCACGCACCGGTGCGACAGGGGCGTGGTCCTGAGTCGACAAAAGACGTTGAACGACCGTATGGCGTTCCGCCACGATCTCGCCACCCCGTTGCCGGGCACTCGTGAAGTACACGCCGCGCAACGTCGAATGGAGTTGGGTGTCGTCGTAGCGAGAATCGAGGAACACCCGGTCGATCAGGTCGAGCAGCGGTCCGAGCAGCGCGGAAAACGCTTCAGGCATGGCGGCAAGCTTGCGCCGCTTGTCCAGATCGTACTCATCCTGCAGATGCGTATCGACCGAACCCGTGAGCCGTTCCGCCAGTTGGGCGAGCTCGTGGTGACAACGCGCGCGCAACCCGTCCTTCGCAACCGTTTCCTTTCCGTAGGGGAGCGTGAAGCCCCATGCCTGCGCTCGCCCCTCGGACGTGAGCGCCCCGAAATACTCGGCAAAACCCGCGAGGCGGTCCATCTTCGTGACCATCACGTACACGGGGAAGCGTATGCCCAGCCCCTCTCTCAGCTCGGCCAGCCGTGCGCGCAATGCAGCAGCCTCGGCGACGCGCGCCTGTTCGTCCGCGCTTGCCAGCGTCGCGAGATCGACCGTCAGCAAGGCGCCGTTGATCGGCGCGCGAGGCCGGTTCCGGCGCAATATGCCGAGAAACCCGAGCCATTCCGCACGATCGATCTCCTGCGGACGGTCGGGCGCGTCGGAAGGATTCCGAACCACATCGACGCTCGATTTCGAGGCGGCGACCGCTTTCGATTGCCCGGGGGCCTCCTGTTGCGTAGCATCGGCAGAACGTTCCGTGCTCGTCGGGGCGTTGGTGGCATCCTTGCCGGGTGCATCGGCTGGCAGCTCGTTCGCGTCGACGACGAGTGCATCCGCGCCCCCGACCGTCGATGTGCGATGACGCGTGTAGTAGCCGGTCGTGTCGATCAGCACCGCATCGTTCGTCAGCCACCAGTCCACTGCGGCAGCATCCGCAGCAGGTTTACCGGCAGCACGCTGCATCTGCTCGGCAACGGGAAACGCGAGCCCACCGTTCATCAGTACGCTGGTCTTGCCGGACCCTTGCGAACCGAGCGTGATGTACCACGGCAACTCGTACAAATAGCGCTTGCCCTGGAACAGCTTGCCGAGGCCGCGCGCGCCGGTACGCATCGATTTCAGCCGCGCGAGCGCGCTCTTCATGCCTCCTTCAACGTTCCGAAGACGGGAGGCAGCCGGTGAATCGGCTTTCTTCCGGTCCAGACGCAGCATCTTTTTCATGAACGCATCGTCTTCGCGCATTTTCTGCCACAGGCGGAACATTCCGACGACGACGACAATGCCCGCCACCAGTGCGATCGCGGTGAGCCGGGCCGACGCCGATTCAAGCGGTGCCGTGTGACCCAGCGAAAGCAGCGGCCCCGCGTACCAGATCAGCAGGCAAACCAATGCGGCAAATACGATGCTGATCGACCGTCCCACGAGCCAGAGCAACACGCCGGCGAGCAGCAACGCGATCAGCAGCACGCGCATGCCGGCCCCGGCGAGCGGCTTGAGCCCGCCGAATGAGAAAAACGGACCGACGAACCAGATCACCAGTGCGACGACGATCAGTGCGAGGAACGCGAGGAACTGGCGCGAGGCCAGAAACGACAGGAACTGGAACTTCTTCATGTGTTATTCCGGAAACGGATCTGGCTTATCGTGCGACGTCGATCTCGACGCGGCGGTTTTGCGCGCGCCCCTGCGCGGTGCGGTTGTCGCCGATCGGATCGGCATCGCCCTTGCCGACGGCTTCGAGGCGGTTCGCCTGTACCCCCGCGGCTTGCAGCATCTGCATGACCTGGGTGGCCCGCTCTTCCGACAGCGCCTGATTCGACGCGAAATGACGGCTGCGAATCGGTACGTTGTCCGTATAGCCGAGAACCGTGACCTTGCCCGGCACCTTGGCGATCTCGGCCGCGATCTTCGAAATCAGCGGATTCATCGATGCCTGAACCGAAGCGCTACCGGGCCGGAACATCGCGTCGCCGCGGAACGTGACGGCGCTGCGACGAGCGTCTTCTTCGACACTGACGGTGCCGGTCGCGATTTCATCCTTGAGCAACTGCTTGAGGTGCAGTTGCGGCGGCGGTGCAGGCGGCGGCGTCATGCGGGCGATCTCGGCGATCTGCTTCTGGACGTCCGCGCTGCGATTGAACAGTTCGTACTTGAACCACCCGAACAGTCCGAGCAGGACCACCGACAGAACCGTCGCGGTAATCCACACCGGAAAATCGTAGAACGACAGACGCTTGCCTCTTGCGTTGGACTGCCAGTGGGGAGACAGCGTCAGTGGCACGGGTTCGCGTTGAGACGTGATGACGTTGTAGAGCCGCTGGCGAATCGCGTCGTGCTTGCGTGCGCCATCGACTCCACCCCGGTAGCGCCCTTCGAAGCCGAGGCTGAGCGTCCGGTAAATCACTTCGAGCAGGTCTCGATGCTCGTGAGGGTCTTCGAGCAAGCGGCCGATCAGCAGGTAGACCTTGTCGCCGCCCTTGAGGTCGCCGTGGAAAGTGGTCGCAAGACCACCCTTGATCCATTCGAACGCCGACGCACTCTCATCGCCCCATGTCGTTTGCGTCGCTGCTTCGTCGAGCGCGGTACATAGGCAATACCGCGCACCGATCATATGGTCGCGACGAATATTCGCCTGTTCACATAGCTTCTCGAACACGCGCATCTCCTGTTCGAGCAGCATGCGTAGTGGAAGTATCTGCTTTTCTTCAAGATGCTCCGGCATATCCGCCTGGGCGCGCAGGAGTACGCTCGCCGCTTTCAGCAACGGGTTTCGTGCGTTCTGGACCGCCTGCAGTCTTTCCGGAAACGGGATGGCCTTGGCTTCGGCAGCTTCATGCCGGCCATCCGGGGACGGCGCTTTTCCGGTAGCAGGCGCCAGCGTTCCACTTGATTGGGTGCTCATGGAGAAACGTAGATTAATGATAATGCGTACATAGGCATGCAAATCGATTTCACTCAAGAAACCGATAACGTGATGAAGCGACTGACCAACGTGCATCCGCAGCTCGCATGATGGCCTTCAAGAGCAGCCGGCTTTCCATCGACTCGGAAATTTTCATCGCCTTCTGCTATCCGATTCCCACCGTGCTCTACGCAACGAACGAGATCGGATTGACGTGCAATTGCCTTTCCTTCGATGGTGTCCGTCCCGCTTCCCGTTAATACCTCACCGCCGTGAGGTGCCAGCGTGTCACCGACCACAATGATCTGTCTGGACATGTTTTTCTCCACTGAAGCCAATCCGAATCAAGAAACCGATCAATTGCATAGGGGTCAGGAAGGCACCGACACGACATGAAGGCCATGGTTGACGTCTTGCGACACGCGCTCTCGGACTTCAAAGGTGGGCACGGCATCCTTCGCGGACTTTGACGTCACCGCCCTGGCGGCATCGATCAACGTCTTGGCGTCGCCGTCCCATTTCGGTAGTGGTGCTGGGGGTAGCGGAAGAACCTTGTCTAGGTTCGGGAGCTTGAGGTGGCCTTGATAATGCTCGAGCGCATTTCCGACTTCCTTGTATCGTCGAGCACGAGGCTGATCGACATAACCGACCAAATTCTCACCACTAGTCAATCCATATCCGCGAAACTCTGACGCGAGGTTATTCGAGCATTTCGCGCACCCCAATTTCACACCTTCATGAAATTTCCTCAACGCTTGAATTTTCGCCTCAACAGAATAGCCACTTTGCTGATAGAACCCTAACTCATAAGCAGCATTCCCATACCCTTGAGCCATCGCACATTGCAACATCTCTATGGCGATCGAACGATTGCCCCAGAACTCACCATCTGGAGCGTCATAGGTTCCGCCAAGTTTGTCGCCAAGGAATGTCATCGCCGCTGGACTTCCCATGTCCGCCGCGCGCTGGAAAAACGCATACGCACTCGTCGCGTTACCGCCTTTGACCAGCCCCCTCTGGTGGTACACCCCCATCCGGTCGTAGGCATCCGGCACACCCAGCGTCATTGCCTTTTCCACCCAGCGGATCGCCACTTCCGGATTGCGCTCCGGCACACCGGGATAGGGACTCAAAATCAACGCCGTGAGATTGAGCATCGCCTTCCAATGGTTACGTCCCGCCGCTTGCTCGTATAGCTGGTAAATCTTCGCGTAATCGCGCCGCTTGTAGTACACGTCCGGATCGTCCAGTGCTAGTGCTTGCTGGAACCACTGCTCCGCCTGCACATCGATCGCCGGTACGTGTTGATCCTGATATACGCACTTGAATTCCTTGCGGTGCGGATTGAACAGCGGCAGCTTCTCGTAGCGCGGCAGGTCAGACTTGGCGGCGGTCAGCTTGTTGGTCAAGGCAGTCAATGGTCCCGCCTGCACGCTGACCGCACACAGACACAGGCCCATAGCCACGACGCCCAAGCTCCGACCGATCACACTCATTCCTGACTCGCTCACAGCACAATCCTCTCGAAACCGTCGTCCGTTCGTGCATTGGGGCTGCCCATGAAGACCCACTTCACGTGCGCTGGATCAATGTCCAGGTAACGATCAGCCGGTTTCGGAAACGGCTGCCCCTTCAACACGAAGGCTTGTTGGTCCCAGCGGTTGTATAAAACCGTGAGCGGGTGATCCGCTCCAACACGCGCCTCCCAGATACCGTCCGCCGGACACCGTTCCAGTCCGTGACATGAAAGTTTTTCAGGGTGCGCTGCGACCTGCCGAAGAAATCCAGCATCACGCAGTTGCGCCAGAAAGACCGATCGGCCCGGCGGCACTGGTCGCGATTCGCCCAAGTAATGCCATTGCACCTGCTCGGCTTCCAGCCAGTTCACGAGCGGCGGATCGAAACGTTCTCCAGCCCGATAGCGTTCCGGATGGCCATGGCGAGCCAATTCCAGTTGATCTTTGCGCATGGTCGACAAACCGTAAAGCGCGAGCCAGTAGCCACTTTCTGGCACCATCTTGTCGCCGCTCACGGCATAGGGACTTTGCTCAAGTGGCAAGACACCCTGCCCCTCGGGAATACGCGCTCGACCTTCGAGTTTGGATGCCGAGTCTTTCTTTGGAGGCTGTGACACCGCCTTGGCGGCATCGATCAACGTCTTGGCGTCGCCGTCCCATTTCGGCAGCGGTGTCGGGGGGAGCGGCAGAACCTTGTCCAGGTTTGGAAGCTTGAGACGGTCCCGATAATGCTCCAAGACTCGGGCAATCTTGCTATACCGTTCGGCACGAGCTCGATCGATATAACCGACAAGATTGCTACCGTCGGTCAAGTCGAATCCATCGAATTCGGTAAAGATATTGCTAGCACATTTGGAACTCCCAAGCCTGACCCCCTCTTGCAGCACCTCTAGCGCTCGTCGCTTCGCTGGTGGCGTTCCCGGTCGGGCATAGATGTAGCTGAGTTTGTTCGCGGCATCACCATACCCTTGCGCCAAAGCGCACTCGAGCATCTGTGTCGCAACCGTTACATTCCCCCAGAACTCGCCACCCGGATCATCATATGTCCCTGCTAGCTTACTCGCGAGAAACGTCATAGCCGACGGACTTCCCATGTCCGCCGCGCGCTGGAAAAACGCATACGCGCTCGTCGCGTTGCCGCCTTTGACCAGTCCCCTCTGGTGGTACACACCCATCCGGTCATAGGCATCCGGCACACCCAGCGTCATCGCCTTTTCCACCCAGCGGATCGCCACTTCCGGATTGCGCTCCGGCACACCGGGATAGGGACTCAAAATCAACGCCGTGAGATTGAGCATCGCCTTCCAATGGTTACGTCCTGCCGCTTGCTCGTATAGCTGGTAAATCTTCGCGTAATCGCGCCGCTTGTAGTACACGTCCGGATCGTCTAATGCCAATGCTTGCTGAAACCACTGCTCCGCCTGCACATCGATCGGCGGTACGTGTTGATCCTGATACACGCACTTGAATTCCTTGCGGTGCGGATTGAACAGCGGCAGCTTCTCGTAGCGCGGCAGGTCAGACATGGCAGTGGTCAGTTTATTTGTTAAGGTTGTCAATGGCCCCGCCTGCACGTTGATAGTATGCAAGAACAGAGTGGCGCAAAGGAAACGTAGAAGGCCAGTCGCAACAGTCATTAGCATCTCCACTCACACAGTCACTGTTCCATCATCTGACGGAACAGTGACTCGAGCGTGCATGGTTGTTGTAGCTCGATAATCTTCAAATGGCAGTAAAAAGCCATTCATCTGCTTTTCAGACTCTCTCAGATCGGCATTTTTTTCCATTTTTTTATTCCACTTATCGAATACTTCTGACGCTAAATCTCTCTTTCCCGTCCCACTTATCTCCCCCCCCGAATGCAACCTAAACACCCGCTCACGCAACTCCGCAGCCCACTCCTCCCCAGTCGCAGAAATATTGATCTCGCTATCCACCGACATACTGCGCTGATTCAGGTTCGCGCTACCAAGCGTCACAAATACATCGTCGATCAGCATCAGTTTGGAGTGGATATAAATCTCCCGATACGCCATCTTCCCTCCCACCACCCCGCTCGTGCGCAATCGCGCCACGCTCACTTTCAGACCGAGTGTTTGCTCCAGATCCTCCACGCCCGGACGATCGAGCACCTTGTGCCTAGCCTTGACCTTTAGCGGATTGCCGTGTTCATCCTTCAAATTGAGGTCATACTCGACGTACTTCGCGCTCTTATATTTCTGACTCATCTTTCCGGAATCCACCAGGTCGGCTTGATTCGGCATCGTTTCGGCATGGCCGAACTCCGTCAGCGTGTCGAAGGTACGCGGCACCATTCCATCGTCTTCGGGATGTGGAATGACAATGAATAGATGGAGCCTCGGAACTTCGGCAATCGGCTTCTTGGAGAGTCGATCCCAGGCATCACAAAACTTTTCCCGCTGCTCCTTCAAATGGCGCGCGAATTCCGGATAGTAGAAGTACTGATTTTCGATATATATGTAGTTGCGCGCGTAGCTGGTCGCCTGAAAATACAGTTCCTTGATGCTCTTGTCCCGCTCGTGCGGCTGAGTCCGCACGATCTGCACTGCCTGCTTTGGATTTTTCGGCAATGTGGGTATCCGAGGCGGCAGTTCTGCCAGTTCCTTCGTCTTCCAGGATTTTGGGGCGAACACGTTCCAGCCTTGCTCAAAATTCTGATGCAGACGTTTGAGTGCCGGCCCCACCACCCTGCAAGCGTAATCCTGCAGCGGCCTCGCCTGCTTGTATTGCCCCGTGCCAGTTCGCTTTCCTGGATTCTGCGTATCTTTTGCCTGCTTCTGCTCGGCAGTGACTTTACCGTCCGACCAAGCCTCGCGTAGCGCGTCATCGATCTGGTGATTTTCGCAGTCCCAATAGTCAGTCACAGAATTGAGGCCCATGACATAGCCAATCGCATGGCGTCCCCCGTCATACGCATAGTCGATCAGTATCGGCTTCTGATGATGCGTCGGAAAATTCCAGAGCAGCCCCGCCTCGTCGACCGGGTTGTACCATTCGAACGCGGGCGGATCCTCCTCCTTCGGCTCCTGGTCGATCAAGGCCTTGACATCGGATCTGTCGATGCTTCGCAAGACGATCTGCAGATTCGAATTCTTTACGTTGGCCCTCTGCAATGAAGGAAGATGATCCTGCCACCACTTCACGCAGTAATCGTGGCGGGCATGATCGGCGTATGGCGATCCAAGCGGCCCGTATTTCGCATCGGTGTAACCGGGCATGTTGTTCTGTTTGGTCGACGCCAGCGAGTCGTACCAAATCAGTAAGCGAACACGAACGGGATTCCGCGCTCGAGTGGTGATTTCGTGCAGCAGCTCACCGTAGGTTTGTCCACGCTTCCACTTCCCCCCGGAACGAACCAACTCCATTCCCGGATCGAACCCCCAGCAGACAAGGTCCACGGTCGCCTTGGCAGCGCGAATATCCTTCTCGATTTCCTTGAAGCCTTCCTGCCCGCAGACGAAGAACCGCAGCTCGTTGCCGTAGGTAATCGGATTCTTCTCGCGCTTTTCCAGCATCCATTGCACAGCGCCTTGCGCCCTGCGCCCGGCCTCGTCGATCGCGATATCAACAGGATTGTGTGTCTTGATGTCGTCAGCCATGTTGTTGTCCCGTAGCGTTTCGAGCACGCGTTACAAGCGTTCGCCACGATTCGAGCGCAGTTCGGCATGCTCCGGATCGTGATTGAGCGCGTCGCGCACCTTGAGATTGAACTCACCGCCGTTGCTGAGCTTGACTCGATACGCGCTTGTTCCCGGCTGATGATTCGTCACGATTACGCGCCCGAATTCGTCGGTTACGCCTTCCCCGATCTTCGCGTTGCCCTTGAACAATTCGTACGGTTCGTCCACGTACCTGCTCGCCGCTCCCGGCAGCGCGCCTAGTGTGAAATGCAGGTTTTCCGGCAATTCGGGGGCGTCGAGCACGAGCGGGTTGCTCTTGTTGTCCGGGCCGGTGAAGATGCGGCCGGCCGAATGCACTTCGAATTTTCCGTTTGTGCCACTCCTGATCTCCCCGGCACGCCAGCGCGTGTAGCTGCCGCCGCCGCTAATTTCCACCTCCTGCTGTGCGCTGATGCGAATCCGGTCGGCAACGACCGTCACATTGAGTTTCGCGAGCAGGTTGATACTGTCCTTCAGCGCTTTCAGATCGATGTCGCCCGCTGCGGCCACCAAGCGCATACCGGCCTGATAGACAAAAAGCCGTAGTGCCTTTCGCATGCTCACGAACAAGCCACCGCCCGTGCCGATCGACATGTCGGTGCCGACAGTCACCGCCGCGGCACGTCCACTGCTCAAATGGAGCTGCTCCGGCGTACTTGCAACAATGCCGGTTGGGCTGGCGAGTACAAGCTGAGGATCCCGGAATTGCTTCAGCTTGCCATCGCCACGAATAGCCTGAGCCTGCGCTTTCAATGAAGTGGCAATATTCGTTTGCTCTCCGTCGTTCGCATGAGCGGACTGAGCAGCCTGCGCAAGCCCCTCCGCAAGCTCCTGAGATTCGGCAAGTTGCGCATCGATCTCGTCGACACTGAACGCGTCGCCATTGGCGGCCGGTCGACTAAAGGTTGTGAGCAGCAACCCTTCCGCCCCCCGAACCGCAGCCTTGCCATCGGTGCGCAGTTCAGCCCCCCGACCACGCTCATCCTGCCGCCCCGCATTCCCCGCAATACGCGTGATGTACCCCAGATTCAACTGCGAACAACCTTCATCACTCGACAGATGCGCCTGGATCTTTCCGTTCGTATCGTCGAAGGCCAGCGTATTCGCCCGCCGCGCACCCACCTCCTTGCTGCGATAACCGGCGAGTGTCTGGTTCTCCGGCAACGCGAACGGCGGCATGTTGAACGCATTCACCGCGCTGCCCACGACGATCGGCAAGTCCGGATCGCCATTGACAAACGCGACCTCGACCTCATGCCCCCGGCGCGGAAGAAAGACGCCGCCGAACTGATCGCCGTGCCACGCACCGGCAACGCGCACCCAGCAGCTGGAGCGCTCGTCGTTCTTTCCCAGCCGGTCCCATAGAAACTGCAGCTTCACCCGGCCGTATGCGTCGGTCCAGATTTCCTGCCCCTCGGGACACGTCACGACGGCATACTCGACGCCGGTCATGCGCGGCTTCGCAATCGTGCGCGCGAGCCGAAACGGTTCATTGGTCGGTTGCACCGTGAAGTCCGCTTCGCAACGATACTGTTGGCCGGACCCTGATGCTTCGCCAATCTCTTCGATCACGAGCCTGCAGGCAAGCACGGCATATTCGCGATTCGCCGCGTCCTGCGGGTAGTGCGCCAGCACGAACGTCTGCCCGGTGACGATGCCACGCAGGTTGCCCTTGCCGCGAGCCCTCAATCCCTGGCACCGCCAGGCCTGCATCTGCACCAGCGTCAGGTATTCCGCTTCCGTGCGCGGCTCGTTGTGAGCGCCGGAGAGTCCGGCCGCACCCGCTTGCGGCTGTGCGTAATCGCCCCACGAATAGCGCTCCTGATGGGCAAGACCCGTTTCGCGAGGATCCTCGCGCGTCACGGTCAAATTCGCTCGCGGCAACGTATAGTCGTAGTCGACAGTCGTCACCGCGCCCGTCGTTAGCGCATGCGACACCGAGAAATCGTGGATATGCTCCTCGTCGATCCGTCGACTGGTCGGCGGTTCGTAGCGAAGCTCGGCATAGGCATCGCCGAGCGGCTTCAGTGCCCCCATCGAATCGCAAAGCACGAGTCGATGCTTGCCGTCGCCATGTTCGAAGAAGTAGTAGATGCCCCACTCTTCCCACAAACGCTGCAGGAAGGTCCAGTCGCTTTCGAAATGCTGGCGTTGAATGTCCCGCTTGGGCCATACCTTGTTCGGTCGAGGCGTCGTCAGTCGCTTTTCGATCGGGAACGGATAAACCGACAGCACGGCATCCGTGATCTCGACAACGGACATGTCCTGGAAAATGCGGCAGTCGCAATTCTTGGTCGCATGCCAGAGCCACGGCCGCAGCGTAAGCGCATAGACGATCGAACGGCCGTCTTCACGTACGATCGTCGCCTGGCTGACAACGCCGGTGATTTCGCGCGTGCCGGCGCCGATATTGGCCATTCCGGCAGCACCGGCGAGACCTGGAATGAAATGTCCGCTGCCCTCGAGCTGGATCGATACGGTCACTTCCGTGCCGATCAGCGCGTCAAGCTCGACGTTCGCCGCGATGCTCTGCGAAAACCCGAGCGCGTCCGGTGTCTTCAGCTCCAGGACGTACTCGAACAATTCGCCAATCGTCTCGCCGCCCGTGAACTTCACCGGCGTCAGAATCGACTGACCACCGTACATCGGCACGGCCGCGCCGGAAACCGACAACGTTCGTGGTGCGTCAAACAAAGCCATTCCGATATCTCCGTTGAATCGATCGAATCACCGACGGTCGGCGGTTCCCGGTCCGTTCGTCCTCATTCCGCTTACGTGCGCACGCCCCAAAGCTCAAGTTTGAGCGACGGAAACTCCCCCGCCACATGCAACGCAATCCCACCGTGACGCACCACCTCCTCCCACAGCGCCCCGCCCTGCGTCAGCTCGTAATAGATATATCCCGCGTTGAACGGAATCTGCCGCGGCGGCACCGGGAGTACCTGCATGCCGATGCCCGGCAAATGACTGCGCACCAGGCTCGGCAGTTTCTCCGAAGGCCCGGCCTTCGCCTGCGCGAGAAACTGCTGTCGCAACAGATCGGGCGGCATCGCCGCATGCACGGCCAGCACCAGCGAAGCGAAACCCTGCATATCCACCGGATCGACCACCGCATTGCACATGCCGTGCCCCTGATCCTCGAGCGCGATGCTCTGCGCGCTCCGTACGAGCACGGCATTGAGCAGCCGATGCGCGTCGTCGACCACCGGCTTCAGGCAAAGATGCGGCGTCGTATGTCGATAAGGCGGATGTGTATCGAGCGGACGGCGCGTGCCCGTACGCAGATGGGTCGACAGCTCCCCTGCCATCGCGATCAGCAGCGTGTACACATCGGCAGGCGACGTGGTCGGCACACGCAGCATGTGCTGCAGCAATGGCTCGTACCGGTTCAGGATCTGCAACAGCAGGTAATCCGTGACCGTCGCCGCGCTCGCGGTCGTGTCGTCGGTGCCGGCCAGCCGTTGCGACAGCGCATTCGCACGCAGGTGAGCGAGATCGTGGATCTTCGTGACCCAGCTCGTCAGCAGATCGCTCGCGCCATAGCCGGACACGGGCGGCACGATGGTGTCGTCCAGCTCGATGCTGCCATCCGCGCGGATGGTCTTCACACGCGTCAGCGCAAGGCCGATCCAGGCATCGCCCAGCTCCTTCTCAGGCACAAGGCGCAACCGCAGGTTCGACAGCTGCACGGATTCGGGCGCCAGGCCTACCGAATTCGAATCGCGCAGCTCGGTATCGAACACCTGGTAGCGCGCCATCGAATCCGCCGTGTTCTCGAACGTCGTTTCCTCGCAGTTCGGCAAGCGCACCGGCACGGCCAGATAGATCACCTGATCGAGGTGCTCGGGCCGGATCGTCAACGGCGGCGGCAGCGGCGTATTGCCCGGCGCATCGAACGGCGTGCCGTCGGCAAACACGCCGGCCGCCGACTTGACGATCACTTTCCCGAACGCGAGCGACTCCAGATCGAGCCCGTAATGCACGAAACCGAAGAAAAACGGCGACAGCGGCGCCGCGCGCATGTGGGCGTACTTTTCGAAGTAGCGTTCTTGTTGCTGGAACAGTTGCGGTCTGAAAAACAGCCCTTCCTGCCAGGCGACCTTGGCGTACCAGCTCATGCGTATCGTCCGTTTCGTTGCGCGACGTGTTTCATTTCTTCGTTTCCTCGATCTTGACGGCCTTGGCCTCGAGATCGACAGTCAGTTTCAGCTTCGGTGTGAAAAATCGATACCACGCCTTGTCGGGCGCGGCGGGCATCGTGTAGACCAATCGCCACACCGCATTCGGCAGGTCGCGATAGGCCGCGATCACGCCGATGGCGGTGGTTTCCGGATCGGGTCGCCGGACGACTTTCCGATGCTCGCCGGGTCGCAACTGGAACACGTCCCGCTTGACGACGTCGTCGGCCAGCAGCGTCTTCTCCTGCTTCTCCAACGTGAAGAAATCCGCCGCCTCGAATGCGTTGTCGTTCTTCAGTTCGTAGATGCGCACCACGATCGGCGCCGCGCGCCCGCGATCGTCCGGATTGACATCGGATGCCGCCTTGACGGCCAGTTCAAGCCGAACCGGCTCCTTCGGCTTCGGTTCGCCGCTCGCACAGGCCGAAAGCAGCACGACGGCGGCGAACGAAGCGGCAGTCAGAATCGAACGCATGCAGAATTCACCTCGATGAAGCGCGAATAAGCACCGCGCGCGGAGAACACGAATGCGCTGCCGCACGCGGCGCACCGCACTTAGGCTTCCTTGTTGCCCTTGATGTCGAAGCTCGCCGTGACGGCGCCGCCGCTGCCGCCCTGCGCGTTCTGCACGACATACTCCTGCTTGACCTTCGAGAACGACAGCGACACCGTCTCGCGGCTCTTCTCCTCGCCGGCCTTGCTGCCCGACGGCTTCACGCGCGTGACGATCACGTCGCTCATCGTGAGCTTCAGGTACTCGAGCGGGTTGCCGCCGGCCTTGCGCATCACCAGCACGGCCTGGTCGATGTGCTTGCCCGTCAGCGCGTACTTCATCAGGTTCGGGCTCGCGCGATCGATGTTGTGTTCGAACGTGAGATCCCTGACGGTCGCCTTGCCGGCGCCGCCGCCGCTACCCGAATGCATCGACGACTCCTGCAGGATTTCCCAGTCCCAGTTCAGGATCTCGATCTCGTCCTTGTGCTTGTCGTCGAGCGATTCGCCGTTGATGCCCTCGATCTTCAGAAAAATGTCCTGTGCCATGCGTAGTACTCCTTTTATTAAACGATTGGAAACGGGCCGATCATCGTTCGCCGAAGCAATCCGATTGCTCGGCCCTGCTGGGCCTGCCGGATGGTTAAGCGGCTTCCTTGATCGACGGCAGCTTCGTCACGAGCCGCAGCGAAACGGTCAGCCCTTCGAGCTGGAAGTGCGGGCGCAGGAAGAACTTCGCCTGGTAGTAGCCGGGATTGCCTTCCACGTCCTCGACGAGCACCTCCGCCGCCGCGAGCGGCCGGCGCGCCTTCGTGTCCTGCGACGAGTTCGCCGGGTCGGCGTCGACGTAATGCATGATCCATTCGTTGAGCCAGCGCTGCATGTCCTCGCGCTCCTTGAATGCACCGATCTTGTCGCGCACGATGCACTTCAGGTAATGCGCGAAGCGCGAGCAGGCAAACAGGTACGGCAGGCGCGCCGACAGGTTCGCGTTGGCGGTTGCGTCGGGGTCGTGATACTCGGCCGGCTTCTGCAGCGACTGGGCGCCGATGAAGGTCGCGTGATCGGTGTTCTTGCGATGCACGAGCGGAATGAAGCCGTTCTTCGACAGTTCAGCCTCGCGACGATCCGAAATCGCGATCTCAGTCGGGCACTTCATGTCGATCCCGCCGTCGTCCGTCGGGAACGTATGGCACGGCAGGTTCTCCACCGTGCCGCCGGATTCGACGCCGCGAATCAGCGAGCACCAGCCGTATTGCTTGAACGAGCGGTTGATGTTGACGCCCATCGCGTATGCCGCGTTGGCCCAGCCGTAGCGGCCGTGATTCGAGCCGTTCGTGTCTTCCTCGAAATCGAACTCGTCGACCGGATTGGTCTTCGCGCCGTACGGCAGGCGTGCGAGGAAGCGCGGCATCGCGAGGCCGACATAGCGTGCGTCCTCGGTATTGCGCAGCGAATTCCACGCGGTGTATTCGAGGTTCTGCGTAAAGATCTTCGTGAGATCACGCGGGTTGGCCAGTTCTTGCCACGACTCCATCTGCAGCACCGACGGGGCCGCACCGGTCACGAACGGCGTGTGCGCGGCCGCCGCCACCTTGGCGATCGAGCCGAGCAGGTCGACGTCCGGCGGCGTGTGGTCGAAGTAGTAGTCGGCCACGATGCACCCGTACGGCTCGCCGCCGAGCTGGCCGTATTCCTGCTCGTAGATCTGCTTGAAGAGCGGGCTCTGATCCCACGCCAGCCCCTTGTAGCGACGCATCGTGCGATGGAGTTCGGCCTTCGAGACGTCCATCACGCGGATCTTCAGATGCTCGTCCGTCTCGGTGTTCGACACGAGGTGGTTCAGGCCGCGCCACGCGGATTCGAGCGCCTGGTAGTCGTCGTGATGCAGGATCAGGTTGATCTGCTCGGAAAGCTTGTGATCGATCTGCGCGATGATCGCCGCGATGCTCTTGTAGGCATCGTCGCTGATCGTGATCGACTGCGTGAGCGCCTGCTCCGCGAGCGTCTGCACTGCATGCTCCACCGCTGCGCGGGCCTGGTCCGTCTTCGGCCGGAATTCGCGCTCCAGCAACTGCGTGAAATCGGACTGGGTGGTTGCCAGCGCCTCGACGGCCTGTGCTTGCTGTCTTGCCATGATGGTCATCCTCGATCGGTTTGTCGGTCAGCTCGCGTCGCCCGGATCGGCCGCGCCTGCTTCGTGCCGCTCGGGCCGCGGCGCCGCGGCCAGCGACTTCAGCAGTGCCGGGTCCTGCAGCAACTGGGTGACGAGCGCCTCCGCGCCCGACTTGCCGTCCATGTACGTCTGCAGGTTCGCCAGTTGCGTACGCGCCTGGAGCAAGCGGCGCAGCGGCTCCACCTTGTCGGCGATCGCGGCCGGCGAGAAGTCCTCCATGCTTTCGAAGGTCATGTCGACCATCATCTGGCCTTCGCCCGTCAGCGTATTCGGCACGGCAAACGCGACGCGCGGCCGGATCGCCTTCATGCGCTCGTCGAAGTTGTCGATATCGATTTCCAGGAACTGGCGGTCCGACACCGCCGGCAGCGGCTCGACCGGATGCTTGCCGGACAGATCGGCAAGCACGCCCATCACGAACGGAAGCTCGACCTTCTTCTCCGAGCCATACACTTCGACGTCGTACTCGATCTGCACGCGCGGCGCACGATTGCGCGCGATGAACTTCTGCGAACTGCTAGCGGACATGAACAGTCTCCTGACAGGGGTTGACGGATGTCGAGCTCAACGGCGCGGCTCGACGAGATGAGAAGGGGTTGCCTCGAACGTCAGCGCCTGTGCAGGCGGTGCGGAGGAATCGGTCACGCCGATCGCGACGCGGGCGAGCGGCGCCCGCGAGGCGAACGCATCGAGCCAGAGCGCGGAAAGGCGCGGCAGCACGTGCTGCTCGATGAAGCCGATGAGCACGCGCGCACCGGTCTCCTGAACGAGGCAACGGCCGACGACGTAGTTCACGACCGAATCGCCGTAGGCAAGCGCAATGTCGTGGCTGTCCGCCATGCGTTTCACGACGCGATCCAGATGCAGGCGAACGATGCCGGCGAGCGCGTCGTCGGCCAGCGGCCGGTACGGCACGACCGTCACCCGTCCCATGAACGCCGCCGGGAAGACTTTCAGCAGTTCCGGGGCGAGCGCGGCCCGCAGGCCGTCGAGATCCGGCGACAGCGACGGATCCGCGCACAGGGTCGAGCTCAGGTCGGCGCCGACGTTGCTCGTCAGCAGGATGGTGGTATTGCGGAAATCGATATGGCGGCCGTCGCCGTCCTCCATGTATCCCTTGTCGAACACCTGGAAGAACATTTCGTGCACGTCGCGATGCGCCTTCTCGATTTCGTCGAGCAACACGACCGCATAGGGGCGGCGGCGCACCGCTTCGGTCAGCACACCGCCCTCGCCGTAGCCGACATAGCCGGGCGGCGCGCCCTTCAGGCCCGACACGGTGTGCGACTCCTGATACTCGCTCATGTTGATCGTGATCAGGTTCTGTTCGCCCCCGTACAGCGCCTCGGCAAGCGCCAGCGCGGTCTCGGTCTTGCCTACGCCGGACGGGCCGGCAAGCAGGAACACGCCCAGCGGCTTCTTCGGATCGGTCAGGCCCGACCGTGCGGTCTGCACGCGCTCGCCGATCAGGTGCAGCGCATCGCGTTGCCCGATCACGCGCGCACCCAGCGTTGCCGGCAATCGGCGCACGGCGGCGATCTCGTCGGTGACCATGCGGCCGACCGGGATGCCGGTCCAGTCCGAAACGATCTCGGCGACGACGGATTCGTCGACCTCGGGAAACACGAGCGGCGCATCGCCCTGCAGCGCGGCCAGCGTCCGCTCGAGTTCGCGCAGTTGGTCGACCGATACCGGCGAGCCCGCGGCATCCTCGATCGCGGCTTCGCGCCCGGCGAGCAACGCCTGGGCGGCTGACACCTGCTCGCGCCACCGATCCGCGATCGCGGCTTCTTCCGTCGCCAGTGCGTCGATGCGCGTGCGCACGCGATGCAACGCGCTGTCCGCATCCAGGCCGATACGGGCCTCTTGCACCAGCAGGGTTTCCTCGACACGCGCCGCAGCCACGCGCTGCCGCACGTCGTCCAGCGCGCGCGGCGTCGCGTGCTGCGACAGCGCCACGCGCGCGCATGCGGTGTCGAGCAGGCTGATCGCCTTGTCGGGCAACTGACGGGACGGAATATAGCGATGCGACAGCGTCACCGCGGCACGGATCGCTTCGTCCCGCACGACGACGCCGTGATGCGACGAGAACGTCGTCACGAGCCCGCGAACCATGTCGGTCGCGGCCACCTCGGACGGCTCCGCGACCTGCAGCACCTGAAAGCGCCGGGTCAGCGCCGGGTCCTTCTCGATGTGCCGCTTGTATTCGGCCCAGGTCGTCGCGCCGATCGTGCGGATCGTGCCGCGCGCGAGCGCCGGTTTCAGGAGGTTGGCGGCATCGCCGGTGCCGGCCTGCCCGCCCGCGCCGATCAGCGTATGGATTTCGTCGACGAACAGGATGATGGGCGCCGCCGATCTTGCCGCGGCCTCGAGCACGCCCTTCAGGCGAGCCTCGAACTCCCCCTTCATGCTCGCGCCTGCGAGAAGCGCGCCGACATCGAGACTCAGCAGCCGTACGTCTGCGAGATTCGGCGGCACGTTGCCCGCTGCGATCGCGCGGGCAAGCCCCTCCACGACGGCCGTCTTGCCGACGCCGGCCTCGCCGGTAATCAGCGGATTGTTCTGCCGCCGGCGCAGCAGCACGTCGATCATGGTGCGGATTTCAAGCTCGCGGCCGATGACGGGATCGATTTCTCCGGCACGCGCCCGCGCGGTGAGATCCAGGCAATACTGCCCGAGCGCATTGCCCGTCGACGCGCCCGACACGGCGCCGGAAGCCTCGCCCGGCAGGGCCGGCGCAAGTTCGCTGCGGTCGTACGGCCCGTCCGCCGCCTCCGGCGACCCGTCGATCCAGGCGGGAAGCACGTCGCCGAGATCTTCCACGGGGATCTTGCCGAATTCAGGGGAAATGGCGAGGAGCACGCGCCGAAGTTCCGGTGTCGAGACCAGCGCCGCGACCAGCCAAGCACCGCGCACGCGACGATCGCCATGACCGAGGGTCGCCAGCACCCAGCCACGCTCGATGGCCGCCTCGACATGCCACGAGAAATCGCTGATCGAGCTCGCGCCGGCCGGCAACGCGGCCAGTGCCCGCGCAAGATCCCGCTCGAGCGCATCGCGATCGATATCCGCATGGCGCACGATTCGCTGCAGGTCGCCATCCGGCTGCTGGAGCAGTTGGTGCAACCAGTGGACGAGCTCGACGAACGGATTCCCGCGCAGCTTGCAGAAACTCGTCGCCGACTCGATTCCCCGGTAAAGCTCGACCCCGAGCTTGCCGAACAAGGTCTGGCGTGAAATGTTCATGATGGTCTTGTTTTGTTCGTTAGCGTGTTGCAAACGAATTCGTCACGGCAATGAGGACGCCTTGATGGATACCCTGCCACACGAGATCTCGAACATTCGCAACACGCTTCTCTCTCCGATTCGGGAACGACGGCCACCCCGAATCAGGAGCCGCATTATCGGCACGAAGCAATAATTACGTCAACGCATTAATTACAAAACCCACATCAAATAAAAATTCGGACTAGTCTTATATTCAATCGCATCGAAATTCGCGTAAACGCCATCGACCAACCATGCATAAGCCGCGAACAGCCCATCAAACACCCCCACCCTACGCCATTGTTATTTAGAGATAAACGACGGCATCCCGCGACAAAAAATGTAAACAAGCGACTTCAGTTTTTTGATTTGAATCGGATTTTTATTTAACCGTTGCAATTTTTGACAATCAGCCAATATCCAATTTCAGACATTTTATGGATCGAGTGCTTTTTTGAGATGAAAGATTCATCGATACTCGCATTTGATTCTCAGATCTTTCGCCATCGAACCTGCTCATGCGCCCCCTTCGCCCGCCCTGGCGTCGTCAATCGAACAGCTCGCTCATCGCGCCCGCACCGGACGACGCACCCTCGCGGCCCGTTGCCGACACGTTGTCGCTGAACGACGCCTTCGGTCCCGTACGCGCCGCCGACGACATGCTCGGTCTCCTCGGTATCGGCACCCGGGAAAGTGCTGCTGCCCGTCCGCCTGTCGCAGCGGATACGGCCGGCATCGACGCCGGCCACACCGACGCGCTGATCGATGCGCTCCATGCGCAGTACTGGCGCGCCCTGACCGACCCCGGCGCGTCGATCGATTCGGCATGGGCGCCATCGGTAGACGACACGCTCCCGCATCAGGTCGCACCGGATCACCCGCGCGACACGCATGCCTGCGAAACCCCCGGGCGTTCCGACTCGATCGAGACGTTCCTGTCCGGCAAGCGCACGATCGAGGATGCCTTCGGTCATCTGGACGGACGCGCGGAAGCAGTGACCGACGGCGAATCCGTTCCGGAGATCCTGCATCTGTTCGCGCCCCCCGAATTTCACGCGGAGTCCGCACGCCGCCCCCCTGCACCGCCTCCACCGCTTACTCGGCGCGAGCACCATGCGCTGTCCGTGGACAGTCCGCTGGCCGCGCCCTTGCGCAAGGACCCGCCATGACCAGGCTTCCCCCCCTCGATACGCCCGCCACGCATCATGCGGACAACCTCCCGCTCGTCGACCGGATCGCGCGTATCGAGGCACGCATTCGCTCGCAGCCGACGACCGCGCCCCATCGCTGGGCGCTGTTCCAGCTGCTGTGCATCGTCGGCGAGTAGTCGCGCGCGATCCGGCAACTGCAGGTTTGGGCGAAGCTCGAGCCGGGCCAGGCACGAACCGCGCAGATGTATCGCGACCTGATCCGTGCCGAACGGTGGCGGGCAAAGGTGGTCGAGGGCCAGGAACGCCCTGGCGCCGTCCTTGCGTCACCGCCCTGGACCGACGCACTGCTGGACGCGCTCCGTCACGCTGCCGACAGGCAGGTCGAACAGGCCGACACCCTCCGTGATGCGGCGTTCCAGGCGGCGTCGGACGTTCCGCTCGTCGCGCCGCAGGGCCATGCCGCATGGATCGTGGACAGCGATTCCCGCTTCGGCCCGGTCTGCGAAGTCATCACGGCCGGACACTATCGCTGGGTGCCGTTTGCCGACCTGGCAGCATGGCGCGTGTCGCAGCCGGCGCAACTAGTCGATCTGGTCTGGGCGCCCTGCACCCTCACGCTCGTCGACGGCAGCCTCATCCACGGCTTCATGCCGGCCCGGTATCCGGGTTCGGAAACCGGCAGCGATGCCGTGCGCGTTGGACGCGAGACCCTCTGGCGCGACATCGGTCGCACCGGTGTCGTCGCGCTCGGACAGAAAACCTGGGCAACGGACCTGGGCGACTTCAGCGTGTTCGAACTGGCGCACGCCGAGTTCGGCTCGCGCGTCACGCCGGTTGCGATCGACGCGGATCAAGCCCATGACTGAACGCCGAAAACGCCAGCTGGGTGCCGATGCACCGACCACACGTACGCCGCGGCGAGCCAACTCGCATCTGATGCCGACGCTGCTCGACCGCCTGCGCGACGATGCACCGCATCGACAGACCGAAGCCCCGGAGGAATACACGGTCACGCGCAAGCAGATGCGCGATATCGTGCAGCGCGATCTCGCCTATCTGCTCAACACGACGAGCATCGAAGACCGGATCGATCGCGCCCGCCATCCGCAAGCCGCTGCATCGACCGTGAATTTCGGCGTGCCGCCGCTCGCCGGCACCTTCATCGCATCGCGCCAGTGGAACGACGTCGAATGCATGATCAGCCGCGCCATCGGCGATTTCGAGCCGCGCCTGATCCCGGATTCGCTGGTGGTATCCCCCCGCACCAACGCCGATGCCAATGCCGATTCCGCGGGCGAACATCACAATGTGCTCGCCTTCGAAGTGCGCGGCCTGATTCACATGGATCCGTACCCGCTCGAATTCATGGTGCAAAGCTCGCTGGATCTCGAAACGAGCGAAATCCGGATCACGGGCATGCGCGCCGGCTGAGCACGGCGCACACCACGACCCTAACGAGGCCCCTCCGATGGACCCGCGACTGCTCGACTACTACAACCAGGAACTCATCTACATGCGCGAGCTCGCCGCCGAGTTCGCGCAGGCGCATCCGAAGATCGCGCGTCGGCTCGGCATGCAGGCCGGCGAAGTGGCCGACCCTTATGTGGAGCGCCTGATCGAATCGTTCAGCTTCATGGCGGCGCGCATGCAGATCAAGCTCGATGCGGAGTTTCCACGCTTCACGGAACGGCTGCTCGAGGTGATCTACCCGAACTACGTCGCGCCGACGCCATCGATCTCGATCGCTCGCCTGTACCCCGGGCAGTCGGAAGGCAACCTCGTCGACGGCTATCGCGTTGCGCGCGGAACCGCGTTCACCGCGCAGGTTCCCGATGGCGAGCGCACGGCCTGCCAGTTCACGAGCGGACAGGACGTCACGCTGTGGCCGCTCGCGATCACCGACGTGCGGCTGACCGGCATTCCACCGGACATCCCCGCGCTGGAGCGCTATAGCCCGCCCGACACGCAAGTGCGCGGGGCGCTGCGGATCAGGCTCGCGACCACCGGCAACATGCGGATCGCCGACCTGAAGGGACTCGACCGGCTGCCGGTCTATCTGGCGGGCGACGAACAGGTCGCGTCGCATCTGTTCGAATTGCTGCATGCGGGCGGCCTGGCTTCCGTGATCGGTGCGCCCGGCGAATTCGGCACGCCGGGCCGCCCGCCCGCGGCCGTCACCGACAATGCGGTCGAACACGAAGGTCTGGGCACCGATCAAAGCCTGTTGCCGCTCAACTGGGCCAAGTTCCACGGGCACAATCTGCTGCACGAGTACTTCGCCTGCCCCGCGCGGTTCTGGTTCTTTGCGTTGAACGGCCTGGCGGAAGGCTTCTCGCGCGTCGACGGCCGCGAAGTCGAAATCGTCGTGCTGCTCGACCGGGCGCCGGGGCCGCTCGCCAATCTCGTCGATGCATCGCGCTTCGCGCTCTTCTGCACGCCCGTCATCAATCTGTTCCGCAAGCATACCGACCGGGTCGAGATCTCGCCGCGCGACACCGAATTTCACCTGGTGCCGGCGAGACTCACGCCACTCGACTACGAGGTGTTCTCGGTCAGCGCCGTCTACGGGCAGGTCGCCGCGACGTCCTCCGAACTCGAGTTCCGACCGCTCTATCAGACGCTGAACAACGACGAAGGCAACCACGGCCGTTATTTTTCGATGCGGCGCGAGCGGCGCCTGCTGTCCGATTCGGCGCGCCGCTACGGGACGCGCACGCCGTACGTGGGGACGGAGGTGTTTCTCTCGCTCGTCGACCAGGCCGAGGCACCGTATGGCGAAAACATCCGCTTCCTGTCGGTGGAGGCGCTGTTGACGAACCGTGACCTCGCCACCCTCGTGCCGCGTGACGGCGTGCACGACCTGGAGACCGCGCAGTCCGCGCCGGTCGACAGCATCGGCCTGATCCGCCCGCCGAGCGCACCGTTGCCGCCTTATGCCGAGCGGGAAATGGCGTGGCGCCTGATCCGCCTGCTGAACTTCAACTATCTGCCGCTCGAAGCGCTCGATCACCGGGAGGGCGGGCAAGGCCTGCGCGACCTGTTGCGCCTGTATCTCGTGGATGGCGATGCCGGACAAGGCCGGCAGGTCGAAAGCCTCGTGGGTGCGAGAACGCGCCCCGTGACGCGCAAGCTGCCGGGAACCGGCCCGATGACCTTCGGTCGCGGCATCGAATGCGCGCTGACGGTCGACGAGACAGGCTTCTCGGGTGTAAGCCCCTATCTCTTTGGCGCAATCCTCGAGCATTGGCTCGCGCGGCACGTGTCGATCAACAGTTTCACTCAGACGGAGCTGTACTCGATGCAACGCGGCCGGATCGCGCGCTGGCCGGCGCGCACGGGCACGCGCGGAGCCCTGTGATGAAGCGCGCCACGCTCCCCGCGCTGCTGCGCGACAACGCGCTGTCGCCCGCGTTGCTCGACTCCCTGCAGGCCGAGCCCTGGCGCTTCGGATTCCTGTCGTTGCTGCGGCGGATCGGCGCGAACCCCGCGATCGATCCGGTCGGCACCGCGCGCCGGCCACAGGCCGAACCGTTCAGGCTGGGCCAGCAGCCGAGCCTGGTCTTCGCGCCGCGGGAAATCGCGAGCGCGCACGAGACGGCCGGACGACTCAAGGTGCGGCTGTTCGGCCTCGGCATGCTAGGGCCCAACGGCCCACTCCCCATCCACGTGACCGAAATCGCGAAGGATCGGGAAAGCAGCCGCCGCGACACGACCACGGTCGACTTCTTCGACATCTTCCATCACCGGTTCTTCACGCTGTTCTATCGTGCGTGGGCGTCCGCACAAGCGGCTGCAGGCCTCGACCGGCAACACGACGAGCAGTTCTCGTTCTATGTCGCCAGCCTGGTCGGGCAAGACATCGCCGAGATCCACCGAAGCGCCCTTCCGTCGCATGCGCGCCTGGCCGCCTCGGCCCATCTCGTTCGCGAATCGCGCAATCCGGACGGGCTGCGCGCCACGCTCGAGCATTACTTCGGCGTCCCGGTCGCCCTCGAGGAAAACGTCTTTCACTGGATCGAAATCGATCCGGCCGACTGCGGGCGCATGGGCTACCCCGGCGCCGCCGCGACGATGGGCCGGGGGGCAGTGCTCGGGCGCGTCGCGCCGGATCGCCAGCACCGGTTCCGCATCGTGATCGGCCCCGTCGATCTCGACGCGTATCTTCGCTTCACGCCGCAAGGCGAAGACCTGCCGCGGCTCGTCGAGTGGGTGCGGGCATTCGTCGGTCACGAGCTCGAATGGGAACTCGAGCTTCGCATCAAGCCCGAGAGCGCGCCGCCGGCCGTGATGGGCGGCCGGCAACGAATGGGCTGGTCCGGCTGGCTGGGCCGGCCTGCCTCCGACAAGCCAATCACCGGCATGCGCTTCGAGCCCGAACGCCATGCACGCCATTTCAATCGCCGCGATACGGCCTCCGAACATCGACCATGAGCAAGAAATCGTCTTCCACGCCCAACAAGTCCGGCCGGCCGGCCGTCGCGGATACGCCGCGCGAGGACTGGCTCGCGCCGCTGAGCGAGACGGAGCCGTGCGGTCCGGATCTCGAATACGACCATGATTTCGTGGTGCTGTTTGCCGGCACCGCGCCCAGACAGGATGTGCAATACGGCGCCTTCGTCGGTTCGCCCGATCCGCTCAACTGGAGCGAGATCGAGCGAGATTGCCGGCGGCTGATGACGCGGACGAAGGACATGCGCGTCGCCGTGCTGCACGCGCGCTGCCGCACGCGCCTGGGCGGCGTGGCAGGCCTTTCGGACGGAACGGGGCTGCTGGCGGCCTGGTTGCAGACGTTTCCGGAGCAGCTCCATCCACAGACCGAAGCCGACAACGATCGCCATGCCGCGCTGGAAATGCGGATGAACGCATTGCAGGCGCTGTCGGACCCGGAAGGATTGCTGGCCGACGTTCGGGAAATCGTCCTGGCACGATCGACCGCCACCCGGCTGCAGGTACGCGACGTCGAGCGTGCGTTCGCGCATCCGCGTCCGGTCGATGCGCTCGCGCCCGATTCGGTCGCGCTGCAGTTGCAGAACCTGCGCGAACAGCAGCCGTCGACGATGAAGGCCTTCGACGACACGATCTCGAGCCTCTCTGCCATCGACACGTGGTGCGCAACGCATCTCGAGACGTATCTGCCGGATTTTTCCCTGTTGATTCGCCTGCTCCGGCTCTTTCAGGCAAGCGAACCGCAGGTCGATACCCGATCCACCGCGTTGCCTGAGATCGAACCCGACGAACGCGATACGCCGGTGTTGGCGGCAGCCGCATCGCCGGCACGTCCGGATGACGAGCAGGCGGCCTTTACAACCTCGACGTCCGCCGTCGCGCCCGCCCCCCTTGCGCCGACGGACCGGCAGGCGGCGTTGACGTTGATCTGCGCGGCACGCCGGTGGTTCGAGACGAACGAGCCGAGCAGCCCCATTCCGGTGCTGCTCAAGCGCGCCGAACAATTCGTCGGGAAGCGCTACGTCGATGTCGTCAAGGCCATTCCGCCGGAGCTTCTCGCGCAGTGGGAAGAAGCGGACGGCTCATGACCGCACCTCGTCATGGCCCTGCGTGACGCGATGCCATGCGCGCTCGGCGATCAGCTCTCGACATCCTCGAGACTGAACACTTCCGTCTTGTCGTTGTACGAGAAAACTTCCCCATAACGCCCCCAGTCGATCACCGCATCGAGCGTTTCCTCGGCCGCCTCGTCCGACAGAAAATCCTCCAGCTCCTGCTCGAAACGCACACGCGGCGCACGATGCCCCGGGCGCTCGTTCAGCACCTTCCGGATCCGTGCAGCCAGCGGCACGTGCTTCAGCAAGTGATCCGCGAACATCAGCTTGCGTTCCTGCGTACCGAACTCCGCGAACACGCGCGCGGGCGGCGTCAGGAACACGTCCCCTTCCCGCACGTCCGCGAAGCCGAGGTACTGCAGCACTTCGGCGATCGGGAACAGTTCATCCACTTCCAGATGCAGCGTGCGGGCAATTTCCGGCATGTCCGCGCGGCCGTGATACGGCGCCATCGCGAGCGTCTCGATCAGGCCGGCCATCAGGTTGGTCGACACGCGCGGCATCCAGCTGCCGAGCTCCAACCCCTTCTTCGTCGCCTCGTTGGTCTGGCGGGCGGTCATCTTCGCGTAGATGTCGTCGACGAGCTTGCGGAAATCCGGATCCAGACGGTTGCGCGGGTGCTTGAACGGCACCTTGATCTCGGCGATCACGCGGCCCGGGTTCGACGACAGCACGAGA